>JAUQOZ010000272.1 GCA_030550625.1 Chloroflexota bacterium
GTGCAAGTGCATGATTCTGCACGCCGGAGCACTTGCAGCGCTACTTCCCGAATAGTATGCTAAAACCCAACAGCCCACAATGAGCTGGGCCGCCGGCAACGAAGCCGAGACCGAGGAAGGAAGCACGTGATGGCAACCCGCCACCATCCACTACGACAGGTATGGATGTTCTTTGCTGTCACTTACGGGTTCTCGTGGCTCTTTTGGATTCCCGCCGCGCTCATCACCCGCGGCGTCACCTTCCCATCTGCACTCACTGATTTCCTCAATGGGCCACTCAATCCAGCCGCCTTTGGCCCCTCGCTGGCGGCACTGGCGCTCACGTGGCAGCACGAGAGATGGCGCGGCGTGCGGGCGTTATTACGCCGGGGACTGGACTTTCACTTTGGCTGGCGCTGGTTGGCCATCATTCTGATTGGGCCGATGATCATCTTTGGCGGATCGATCATCGTCGCGACCGGTATCAGCGGACGCACCATCGATCGTTCGGTTATCAGCGACCCGCTCTTCGCCCTGATCGCGTTCTTCGTCATTCTTTTCACCAGCGGGCCACTGCAAGAAGAATTTGGCTGGCGCGGCTATGCCTTGCCACGCTTGCAAGCGCACTATGGCACGACGATCGCGAGCCTGATCGTTGGCGTGGCGTGGTGGTTGTGGCATGTGCCGGCGGTCTTCATTCCGGGCCGGTTTATGGCCAACGACATCTTCACGTTTAGCGCCTTGGCCATCGTGATTATTCTCACGTCATTCCTCTTTACTTGGATCTACAATCACACCAACGGCAGCATCCTCGCTTGCCTGTTGTTGCACGCCGCCATGAACTGGTCAATCTGGGTAGTGATGCCATCAATGCAGATTGACCTCATCACGATTGGGTGTATGATCATTGCGCTTGCGATCGCCGTCGGGTTCATCACGGCCCAAACAACCCGTTTCGCCGCTCACCAATAAATCATTGCAACCACTATGCTCGACCACACCGCCAGCACCGAACTCTTTTACCAATTCGGCCTTGCCCTGCTGATCGGCGCGCTGATTGGCTTGCAGCGCGAGCATGCCCACGGCGCGAGCGGTGATCTCTTCGCCGGCGTGCGCACGTATGCCATCGTCGGCGTGATCGGATGCGCGGCTGGGTTGGCAGCGCTGACCCTGCAAGCGCCGGAAATCTTCGCGGCGCTGGTATTGGTGGTAGGCGGGTTATTGATCGCGGCCTATGTGTTAAGTCATGGCCGCGATGGGCCCGGCCTGACCAGCGAGATGGCCGTGCTCATCACGTTGCTCTGCGGCGGCATGGTCGCGTGGGGTTATGGCACGGTAGCCACAGCAATAGGAGTAGCCATTGCCGTCCTGCTAGCGCTCAAAGCGCGTTTGCACGGCTTGGCGCGCCAGATCAGCCCGCAAGATATGCAAGCGGCCCTTACCTTGGCCGCCATCAGCCTGATCGTCTTGCCAGTGTTGCCGAACACCCCTGTTGGGCCGGCCCCGTTTGATGTAATCAACCCGCAGAAGATCTGGCTCCTTGTCGTCTTAATCTCGACGCTGAGCTTTAGCGGGTATGTGCTCCACCAAATCATTGGCGCCACTCGCGGTATCGCGCTTACCGGTCTGATCGGCGGGATCGTCTCTTCAACCGCCGTAACACTCAGCAATACCCAACGCAGCCGGATCGCACCGGAGTTGAGTCAAGAATACGCACTGGCCATTTTGCTCGCGTGGGGCGTGATGTTTGTGCGGGTCGGGTTGCTCACCGGCGCAGTCGCGCCCTCGGTTCTCCAAGCCTTGTGGCCGATCTTGCTGGCCGGCGGCAGCGGCTGCCTGCTCTGGGGAGGGTGGCTGGCCCGCCAAGCACGCCAACACGAAGGAGCGCCGCTGAGCTTTGGCAACCCATTGGAATTACGTTCAGCGATTGGGTTTAGCCTGCTCTACGCAGCCATCCTCGCTGGCGCCAATTTCGCACGCACGCAATTTGGCGATGCTGGTCTCTTTATCACCAGCATCTTCGGCGGCCTCGTCGATGTTGATGCAATCACGTTATCACTCAGCGAGCTAGCGGTGGCCACTGGCGGCTTGGCCAGCGAGCTAGCCGCTAGTGCAATTGGGGTCGCGGTGCTCACCAACACGGTGGTCAAAGGGGGGATTGCGCTGGCTGGCGGCAGCATTCACCTGCGGCGCGCCATTGCTCCGGCGTTGCTCTTGATCAGTGGGGCGATACTGGTCACACTCTTTTGGCCGTGGTAAGATCACATCGCCGGCTACCAGACGAGCGGCACCAATCGCCACGATCGTTGCTGGTATTCGCGATAACTGGGGATGGAGTCCGACAGCATCCGTTCTTCATAGCTCAGCTTGGCCACCAATACCGCCAGCAAGAGCAACCACAACCCCCAGCGCCACAACGCTGGCGACGCTAACACCCATGCCAGCGCCGCCAGCAGCAGACTGGCGTACATTGGGTGACGGATCAGGCGATATGGGCCAGTGCGCACCAATTCAGTCCGCGGCAGCGGATCGGGCAGCACCGAAAGGCGGTGCAGGCGCATGGTGAGCAAGGCCCACAACCCAAGCGCCAACCCAGCGGCTAGCAACCCCAGCAAGAGCGGTGACGAGGGAACCAACGGGCCAGAGAAGGCAATCGCTCCTAAACTTGCAAACTGGCCGAACACTAAACCAAACGAGCGTAACGGCGAACGGATCATCATCAGCAACCTCCTGAGGGATAACCAGATAAGGCCTATTCTCATGATTGCATCAATTCGCGGCGTGATCCAGAGCATTGGCACCGATCACCTGATCGTCGAAACCGGCGGCGTTGGCTTCCTCATCTACGCGCCACGCCCCACACTGGCAGCCGCCGGCGAGGTTGGCAGCGACATCTTCTTGTATACAATCCTGATCGTGCGAGAAGACGCGCTCACCTTGTACGGCTTCAGCGACCATGCCCAGCGCAGTCTGTTCGAGCAACTGATTGGGGTGAGCGGAGTGGGACCAAAGATGGCGTTGAGCCTGCTCTCAAGCGGAACCCCGGATGAAGTGCGCAGTATGATCGCCGGCGGCGACCTGACCCGGCTGGCGCGGGTGCCGGGCATTGGCAAGAAAACGGCGGAGCGAATTGTGCTTGAACTGCGCGGCAAGATCGATCTTCGCCAACTGGCGAGCGCCGGCAGTCCAAGCACAAACGTGATCGACCGTGAACTGAGCGATATTTTGGTAAGTTTGGGCTACAGCGCCGCCGAGGCGGCAGCCGCGATCGCCTCCTTGCCAGCCGACGCACCGCCGGCGTTGGAGGAGCGATTACGGTTGGCGTTGCGTTATTTCGGAAGCGCCTAAGCTGGCCAACCAGCGATCACTGGCCTCCCGCCGGCAAACCGTTCGATCTGGGCCAAAGCGATCACCGGGATCCCTAACGCGACCAAGGGATCCCGCCCCTGTTGGAATACCTTCTCAACCACAAACGCCGCCGCCACGACGTTGGCGCCGGCCTCGCGCGCCATTTCCGCCAACGCCAGCGCCGTGCGCCCATTCGCCAAAAAATCGTCCACAATCGCCACCCGCGAACCAGCGGGCAGAAAGCGGGCCGTAATCGCCAACTGGGTCTCGCGGCCTTTGGTTGGCGAGGGCACGCGGCGGGTCAAGGCTGGGGCAGGCACAGCGGGATCGTATTTTTTCGCATAGACTAGCGGGATCCGGCAGGCAAACGCGGTGGCAAGCGCCGGCGGAATGCCGCTCGCTTCCGCGGTCAGGATCAGGTCAGGCTGGAATGGCGCTAAACGGTTGGCCAACTCAGCGCCGATTGCGTACATCAGATCGGTATCGATGCGGTGATTCAGAAAATGGTCGATCTTGATAATCCGGTCATCAACAATCACGGCCTCTTGTACGATCCGCTCGACGAGGATCGGGAAGGGGGCACAAGGTGCTGAGGGTGTTCCTGTCATAATCATCCACAGTCCTAAATACGGTACTCCATGAGATCAACATGATAAAACAGTTCGAGTGAAAACCGTCATGATCGTAGTCTTGTGGAAGATGTGGATATGGCCGTACTAACCGCTTCCCAATGGGCTAGCTGATATGTGGAAAGCATGGGAATGAGTATCCACATGGGGAAAAGAATTGGCGAGGGAAAGCAGTTGTTCCGCAGAACGTCCACGCGCTATCAACGACATATTCCGCACGTTATCCACAGAGACGGCGAGTTTTCCACATAATATCGCCAGTTATCCACAAGATGGGGAAAAAAGAATGGGGTGGTTTTGCCACCCCACTGCGGAGACTGTCTGTGGAACTTACGATTTATCACTGGGGCGATCGCGATCGCCGAGGTCTAACGTATTGATGAAGTTACGGAAGATGGACAACGAATCTTCATTCAGTTCTGGTTCAGGTTCCGATGTGGATTCAGGATTGATTTCTTCGCTACGGCTTGCGCTTGGAGGAGCAGACTCATCAGCCTGTTCTTCCTCATCGAAGAGAACACCTGCCTGATCCAGCACATGGTCTGCCACGAAAATCGGGGCTTGCACTCGTTCGGCGAGCGCGATCGCATCGCTGGGGCGGGCGTCAAGCTCGACCGTGCGCCCAGCCTGATCGATCACAATCCGCGCGAAGAAGGTGTTATCGCGAATATCATTGATGTAAATATGGCGAACTACCCCATCCAATTCGCCGATGGCAGCCTTGAGCAGGTCGTGGGTCATCGGGCGTTGCGGTTCTTGACCCTGAATAGCCATCGCGATGGCATCGGCCTCAAATTGGCCGATCCAGATAGGCAGATAGCGATTTCCTTCGGTTTCGCGGAGGACGACGACCCGGCTCTGCGTTAACAGGCTGACACGGATACTATCGACGACGACTCGTATCATCGGCCGGCCTTTCATGAAACGCCCTTCACCGGTTCACAGGGGGAGGCCGGATCGGGCAGCGGAAGAATCAGCAGTTATATCTTATCATGCGATGAAAGATGCCGTCAAGATTGACAAACTATTCTGCTCGGTGTATGCTCTCTCGGTGAAGTGAGCGAGAACACGCAATGCAGGTTATCTTCGAGCAACCTCCATGGTATGAGCGGTGGGTGCGTAGCCAGCAACGGTTGGCTGCGGCACGCAGGACTGCACGCCGTCTGCGTGAAGGTCGGGATCATGCGGGTGATGCATTACCGGGCAGCGCCAATCGGCGGGTAGTACGTTGGCAATTCCGTCCATCTCGCCATACAGGGCATCTCTTGTTGCTGGCGGCTGTCATCCTGATTCTTGCCATTGATCGCACGCTCCCGCTCCAGACGTTTACCCCCATCACTCATGTTGTGCCAGAGCCAGTCGTGACATCATTGCTGCCGGCTGAGCAAGCGGTTGTTGTTGCGCCGGCGGTACGGCATACTGCGGCAGCGCCGAGCGAGCCTGAACCGATTGCGCCGGCGGTGCGCGCACCCATACCCGTGGCGACTGCCTATCAGACGACCCACTTCCTTGCTGAGGGTGAGACGCTGGCTGAGGTAGCGGCGCGCTACCAGATCCCGCTCAGTACGCTCGTCTGGACGAATCAGCTTGATCGAGGCGATGCGCTGCGGGTGGGCCAACCGTTGCGGATTGCGCGCTTGGCTGGCGCGGCGCATACGGTAGCGGAAGGCGAGACGCTCGCGGCTTTAGCGGAACGGTATAGCGTCGCGCCGGAGGCGATCGCCACCTTTGCGCCGAATCGGCTGCGTGATGGCCAGTTGATCGTTGGACGCGAGATCTTCATTCCGGGCGGGCGATTGCCGTGGACGGCTGAGCAGGAGGCGGCATTCGCCCAGCGTAGGGCTGAACCGGTTGGGATTGTATTAGCGGATGAAACAAATGTTCGTTCTGGGCCGACTACGGATCACCCGCGACAGGCCCAGTTAGCCGCCGGACGGCAAGTCGCGCTGCGTGGCCGATACAACGATTGGGTCAAAATCGCGATCGGTGATGTCACCGGCTGGATCCGGAGTGATTTGCTCGAGTTGGATCCGGCGGTGGTAGCTGCCTTGCCGGAAGTGCGCGATTTCCCGCCGCCGCCGCCGCGTTGGGTTTGGCCGGCGCGCGGGGTGGTGACATCGGGGTTTGGCCCGCGCTGGGGCGGCTTCCACAATGGGATTGACATTGCCAACGCCGCGTGGACTCCGATTGTGGCGGCGAGCCGCGGCTGGGTTTACGAATCGGGCTGGTGTAGCGGTTACGGCTATTGCGTCAAGATCCGGCATCCCGGCGGGATTGAGACGATCTATGGTCACTTGATTGCTCGTCCGGTGGTGCGTGCTGGCCAAGAAGTCAGCACTGGCCAATTGATTGGCTATATGGGCAGCACCTACGATCGTGCCGGTGGCGGTTATTCGACTGGCGTCCATCTCCACTTCACCATCCTTGTCAACGGGCGAGCGGTGAATCCGCTGCGTTATTTGCCGTGAGGGTTGGGGTGGCCACGAAAAGCTGGGCCAGCACTCGGTAAGTGGCGGATGACCCATCTGCGTTCCTTTGCGGCTCTCCTCACTCAGGTGTCACGGTAACGTTCCTTCCCCGTTGCCTATGGTACAATAGCGGTTGGATTGGCTGCTTAGCGCGGGTGTTTCACGTGAAACAGCAACCAACAGGCCCACAACCGCGAATACTTGCTATCGCTAACCAGAAGGGCGGCGTCGGCAAAACCACCACTGCCGTGAATCTAGCTGGCGAACTGGCCCGGCGCGGGCGGCGCGTGCTACTGGTTGACATTGATCCGCAGGGTAATGCAACCACGAGCCTTGGCATCGCGAAAGCGTCATTGACGGTGACGACCTACGATTTATTGTTAGGAGGCGCGCCGCCAGAGACGATCCCGATGGCGAGCGGACGCGATCGGCTTGAGATTATTCCCGCCGATCAAGAATTGGCTGGCGCAGCGATTGAATTGGTCGATCTTAACCGGCGCGAGTGGCGGCTCAGCGATGGCTTGGTGCCCCTCTTACCGCGCTATGATTGGATTGTGATCGATTGCCCGCCCTCATTGGGCTTGCTCACCCTCAATGCTCTGTGTGCAGCCAATGCAGTGCTCATTCCGTTGCAATGTGAATATCTCGCGCTGGAAGGGTTGGCGCAGCTTAAGACCACGCTGGAACGAGTGCGCGAAAGCCTCAATCCGACACTGCGCATTCTCGGTGTGGTGATGACGATGTATGATGGCCGCACCAATCTCGCCCAACAGGTGGTTGATGAAGTGCAGCGCTACTTTCCCCGCCTCATCTGCCGCACCTTGATCCCGCGCAGCGTGCGCCTAAGCGAAGCGCCAAGCCACGGGCGGATCGCCTACGAATATGATCCGCACGGCCGTGGCGCGCAAGCTTATGCGTTGCTGACCGAAGAATTGATTGGACGGGAGGAGCGATTGGTATGAGCCGGAAGCGTGGTTTGGGCAGCGGGTTAGATGCGCTCATTCCGTCATCTACGGCGGAGCAAGCTGTCGTGCGCGAATTGCCGGTGGCAGCGATTCGGGCCAATCGCGCGCAGCCGCGCACGTCCTTTGATGAGGCTGCCCTCGCTGAACTCGTTGCTTCTATTCAAGAGCACGGCGTGTTGCAGCCGCTGATCGTAAGTGAAGACCCGGCTGGCGGTTATGAGCTGATCGCCGGTGAACGCCGGCTGCGCGCGGCGCGCATGGCCGGTTTGTCCACTGTGCCAGCCATCGTCAAGAATGCGACTCCCCAGCAATTCCTTGAATTGGCATTGGTTGAAAATGTTCAGCGCGCTGACCTCAATCCGCTGGAAGAGGCCCAAGCATACGAGACGCTGCGGCGCGAGTTTGGACTTAGTGACGAAGAGATTGCCCGCCGGGTCGGTAAAAGCCGGGTGGCAATCGTTAATAGCCGCCGCTTGCTCCGCCTTGCCCCCGCCGCCCGGCAAGCCCTGCTTGATGGCGCAATCAGTGCTGGCCACGGGCGGGCGCTGTTGCGGCTCGACGATCCCGCTGATCAACAAGCCGCGCTTGAACTGATCCAACAACGTGACTTGAACGTGCGTGATGTCGAACGCCTCACTGAACTGGCTAGCCAACCCGGGCTGGCGGCGCCTGCCCGGCGCGCGTTGTGCGCCGGACAGATCGAACCGGCGCAGGCGCTGGCGTTGCTCCAGCTTACCGATCCCCAGACCCAAGCCTCCGCTTGCGAGGCGATGATCGCCCGTCACCTTGGCGTGGCCGAGAGTGAACGGCTCTGCGCGGCGTTGGCTGCCGGAGCCGATCTCGATGCCGCCATCGCCGCAGTGAAAGGGCCTGCCAGCACCGTGTCGCCGGCGACACCGGCAGTACGGTCTGCACCAGAACGCCAACGCGCGAGTGATGCCCGCTCACCGGAAGATCAGATGGCCCAGCAGATGTTTGAAGAGCTATTGCAAACCCCGGTGCAGATTTCGCGCAGCGGTCGCACCATCAGAGTGACGATTACCCTGTACGACGAAGAACAATTGCAAGGCTTGTACGATCGATTAGTAGGAAATGGCTAAGCGCGCTATGGGAGATGTTATTGCCTTTGGTAATCCAGTGTACGACGAGATTATCACGCCGGTGGTGCGCACCGAGGGGCGCGTGTTGTCGGGGTGTTCGACCAACGCCTGCCTTGCCCTCAGCCGGCTTGGCCGCGCCACCGCGCTGGTGGGACGGGTTGGGGCCGATTACCTTGACCGGTTTCAGTCTGATCTGGTTCGCTACGGGATTACGCCGTTTGTGGAATTAGCTTCCCAGACTGGCGGGTTTAAGCTGGTGTACGACCATCGCGGCGATCGCACGCTCGATGTGCTCGGCGTGGCTGAACCGATTACCACCGTGCCGGCAGCCGTCGCCACTGCTCAAGCGGTCATCGTTGGCCCGATTTTGCAAGAGACGCCGCTCGCGTTGATCCAAGCCATCCGTACCCAAACTGATGCACCAATTTTTCTTGACCCGCAAGGCTTGCTGCGCCGGTTTGGCGCTGACGGCCGGATCGAGCACTTTTTGCCGGATGAATTCGCTGCGATCGCGCCCCTCTGCCACGTGATCAAGGCGAATGAAGTGGAAACCAAAGTCATTACGGGTATTGATCCGCGGATCGATCCGGTGCTTGCGGCACGCCGGTTGCGCGAAACCGGCTGCGCGATTGCGATTGTCACCATTGCCGAAGCTGGTTCGCAGATTGATGATGGTGAACGCTCGATCGCGATCCCGGCGTACACAACCGATGCCCGCGACCCGACCGGCGCCGGCGATACGTATATGGCAGGCTTTCTGCACGCCTATCTCACCGATCCGCGCGATCTCTTCCGGGCCGGCTGCACCGGCGCGGCGACGGCCTCGATCTGGATTGAACATACCGGCCCTGATGCGCCGATCACACTGGCCGAAGTGGAGCGGCGGACGTCCGCTCTGCTATCACAGCATTGATGATGGCAAGGTCTGATGGATGAACGCTTCAGTCATTGCCCTAGCTAAAGGATGAACGTCAATGATGCCGTTGCTTGCCCGCTTTCGCCAGTTCTATGAACAGGCCTCCTTGCCGCTTGGCCATTTCTGTACTCGTCTGGGAATCCATCCCAATATGTTGACATATCTGAGCCTCGTATTCAGTATTTTGGCTGGTTATCTCCTCTCGCAACGCGCCTTCCTCTGGGGAGTGGTTGCTATCTTGCTGATGGGGCTGGCTGATGTTCTCGATGGTGCGACTGCACGCGCCAGTGGCAAGGCAAGCGAGTATGGGACGGTGCTTGATCATGTAACCGATCGCTACGCCGAGGCGTTTGTGATGGGTGGTTTGATGCTCTCCGGCGTGGTGGCGCCGGTGTGGGCGCTGTTTGCGATCTTTGGCATGGTAATGGCGAGCTACGTGCGCGCCCGCGCCGAAGCGACCGGTAAATTGGCTTCGTGCAATGTCGGCTTTGCCGGCCGGCAAGAAAAGCTTGGCCTGCTCTTGATCGGGTTGGTGTTGCTGCCCCTGTTTCCCGATTTGCCAATCCTTGAGTGGGCAGTGATCGCTGTCGGGGTCGCCTCGCATATTACCGCCGTGCAGCGTCTGCTCTATACACGCCAGATGCTGGTTGGTTCGGCCCGCGATCGCAAATTGCGCAAAGAATCAGGGGTTGCCTAATCAATTGCTTACGAGGTTGCTATGTCACTGTCAGAAGCCGAAGTTCGTCACGTCGCCCGCCTCGCCCGCATTGCCTTGTCTGATGAAGAGATTGCCGTGATGCGGGCCCAGCTCTCGGCGATCCTTGACTATATCGCGATGTTGCAGGAAGTTGATGTAAGTGATGTGCCGCCAACGGCGCAAGTGACCGGCTTGACGACGGTCTGGCGGCCTGATGTGGTGGGTGAGATGTTGACCCAAGCGCAAGCGTTGGCTAATGCGCCCGATCAGCAAGATGGCATGTTCCGCGTGCGCGCCGTGTTTGAAGAGTAGTGCGGCGCAGGCTGGCAAGTGTCATTAGCCGTAGCTGAACTGCAACCTTTGTCGACTCGACAACGTCGTACCGGCAGCGATGCATAAGGCTGATGCAGGGAAAGGATACGGCAATGTACGGGAACAATGGCAATGGCTCGCGCCAATCGTATGTAATCATTGGCGGCTACCCGATTAAATCGATCTATGTGATCATCTTCGGGTTGATCGTCTTGGGGTTGTTGATCTACTTGTTGCTGCGCTTCTTTAACATCGGTCTCACGATGCACTTTAGCGCCTTTGCTGGGGTGCTGCTGCTGATCGCCAACCTGCGCGAACTGTTGGGCACTGGCTATACCCAGCGCGGTAGTACAGCCCTGCTCAATACATTGGTTGGCGGAGGCCTGATCTGCGCGTGGCTGGCCCAATTCTTCGTCTTCTTTTGGTTGCCGGCGTTGCTGGCGGTTGGCGTAGCGACACCGCTGGTACTCAACCGGTCGGGTGTCTACGCTACCTATCTGACCACCGCCCAGCAAGCTGTCGAACGGGTGCGCCGCTCATTGGTGCGGTGAGGGGAACGTGGATGGGGCGGCATGCAAGGGCGGGTTGCAAACCCGCCCTTGCTGTCTCCTACGGATAGATCCGGTACAACTGGCGCGGGAACGGGATCGTCTCGCGGATGTGGCGGGTGCCGGTGATCCACGCGACGACACGCTCGATCCCCATGCCAAACCCGCTGTGCGGTACTGTCCCATAACGGCGCAGGTCAAGGTACCACTCGTAGTCTTCGATCCGTAATCCGTGCTCGCGGATGCGCTGCTCAAGCAAGACTGGGTCGTGGATACGCTGCGAACCGCCGATGATCTCACCATACCCCTCTGGCGCTAACAAGTCGGCGCAGAGCGCCACCTCAGGCCGGTTGGGATCGGGTTGCATGTAGAACGCCTTCACCGCTGATGGGAAACGCTCGACGAAGACCGGCCGGTCGAATTTCGAGGCGATCAGTGTCTCGTGCGGTGCGCCGAAGTCTTCGCCCCACGGCAGGGGATCAGCGCCCTCAACTTCACCCTGATGGTTGGCGATCAATTCAATCGCCTGATCGTAGGTGATGCGCGGGAAGGGCGGCACGACCTGCTCGAGCATGGTGGTGTCGCGTTCCAGCACCTTCAGATCTTCGCGCCGGCGATCGAGCACGCGGGCCACAATCGCGCTGACAAATTGCTCTTGCAGCCGCATGTTGTCTTCGTGATCGGCAAACGCCACTTCCGGCTCGATCATCCAGAACTCGGTCAAGTGCCGGCGGGTTTTGCTCTTTTCGGCGCGGAAGGTAGGGCCAAAGCAGTACACCCGGCCAAACGCCATCATGCCGGCTTCGACATAAAGCTGGCCGGTTTGGGCGAGATAGGCCTTGCCAAGGTCGAAGTAATCGGTGGCAAAGAGGTTGGTCGTGCCTTCGGCGGCGGTGGCGGTCAGGATCGGTGTATCGAAGCGCACGAAGCCCTGCTCGTTGAGCCATTCTTGCGCGGCGGCGATCACTTCGGCCCGGATGCGCAAGATGGCGTGCTGCTTGGAAGATCGCACCCAGAGATGGCGGTGCGCCATCAAGAATTCAACCCCATGCTCTTTGGGGGTAATCGGGTAGTCGTGGCTGGCGCCGATCAGCTCAACCTCTTCCACGTCAAGTTCATATCCCCCCGGTGCGCGCTCGTCGGCGCGCACCGTGCCGGTAATCCGGCACGAACTCTCTTGGGTCAGCGCTTGCGCGGTGGCAAAGGTTGCTTCACTCACATTCTTTTTGAAAGTCACGCATTGAATCGTCCCGCTGCCATCACGCAGCAAGATAAAAATCAGTTTGCCTTTCTCGGTCTTGTGATAGACCCAGCCGGCCAGCGTTACTCGCTGACCAACGTGGCGGGCAATGGTCGCGACGGTTGCAGTCGGCAACAGCGACATATACGCTCCTTAGTTGTGCGCTACTGCCAAGGCGTTTACCAAGTCGATCACATGCCTTCTGAGGCAAGGTTCGCTCTCGTGTGATCGTTGGTGTTTGAGTCGCCCTGACTCCCTACTCCCCACTCACTATTCCTTTGTCTACCGCGTCAGTATGCCACGACTCAGAACGGCTGGCAAATTGACAGCA
This sequence comes from Chloroflexota bacterium, assembly GCA_030550625.1. Lineage (GTDB taxonomy): Bacteria > Chloroflexota > Chloroflexia > Chloroflexales > Chloroflexaceae > Chloroflexus. The sequence goes on from JAUQOZ010000272.1 coordinate 12,534, forward strand.
ATCGCTCGTTACCGGATAATGCTTGCCAAAGGCGCTTGATCGCGGCGAACGCCGCACAGCGTCTGATCTGCGAATGTTTTTCCTGTAGATGAGGAAGCGGCGATGAAAGCTGTGGTTCAGCATTGGTATACCCATCCGGCGGTGCGCGCCGCGTTGGCCGATCTGGCTGACTATCGTTCGACGTTGGCAACAGCGATCGAGATTCAACAGGTGCCGGCCCCGACCTTTGCTGAACGTCCGCGTTCGTCGCTGGTGAGCCAACGGATGCAGGCGCTCGGCTTGCACGATGTCGAGATCGACGAGCTTGGCAATGTCTATGGCCGCCGGCCCGGCCTGCGCGACCGTCCGGCACTGTTGGTTTCGGCGCATCTCGACACAGTCTTTCCCGTCGAGACCGATCTCTCGATCCGGTATGAAGGCGATCGGGTGTACGGCCCCGGCATCGGTGATAACAGCGCCGGTTTAGCTGGTCTGCTGCGCTTGGCTGAAGTCTATCAGCGGTTCGATGTGCCTACCGCGAGCGATATCTGGTTTGTGGCCAATGTTGGTGAAGAAGGATTGGGTGATTTGCGGGGGATGCGGGCCGTGATCGACCGGCTGCGCACCCGGCTCGGCGCTGTAGTGGTAATTGAGGGTTGCGATTTTGGCTCGCTCCACCATCAGGCGATTGGGGTGCGCCGCTTCCGGATCGAAGCTTCGGGGCCGGGAGGTCATTCGTGGGGCAATTTTGGCACGCCAAGCGCGATCCATGTGCTGGTGCGGCTGGCTGCCCGCTTGACCGAGTTGAATGTGCCGCTATCGCCCCGCACGACGTTCAATATTGGCACGATTAGCGGCGGCACCTCGGTGAACACGATTGCTCAGCACGCCAGTATGCTGCTTGATCTGCGCTCGGTGTCGTCGGCGGCGCTGGCCGATCTGGTCAACGAGGTCTACCGCTTGGTGGAAGAAGCGGCTCTTGAACAGCCTGAAGTGCATTTGCAATTGATCAAAGTCGGCGATCGCCCGTCCGGCGCGATCCCGCGCGAGCACCCGCTGGTGCAAGCGGCGGTGGCCGCGTATCAGATGGTCGGCGCGCAGATTTCGTTCCAGCAGAGCAGCACTGACGCCAACATCCCGCTCAGCATTGGCATGCCGGCGGTGTGTGTCGGCCTGACTGACGGCGGCAATGCCCACCGCACCGATGAGTATATCCTGCCGGCCAACCTGAGCCGGGGAATGCAGGCGTTGCTCTTGCTGACGTTGGCTGCCGCCGCGATCGAGGGGTAAGGCGCTGGTTGTGGGCAGCGCGACATAAGCACGCGCCCCCTTCTTCGCCCAAAGTGAGCAGGGTAGGCGAGGCCAAATGCGTCGGAATGCGGAAGGCATTGCCTTGGTGAGTGGCGCGATTGCCACGCAGATCGACCGTCTCGTTAACGTTCTTGTTTTGGTTCGGCTCTGGCAGTGAGCCAACGGCTGCCAAGATGTGGCTGGTTTGAGGGCACAGCCTAAAGTTCCACTAGAAATACGGTACAATGCAGCTATGCGTCGAATGTTCATCCTCTGCCTGATTGTACTGCTGATCGGATTGGGGCCGCTACCGGCGGCTGCCAATACCGCCGCCGGCACGCCGGTGCTCTTCCGCGAGACGGGGCATACCTTGGCTTATGCGTTCCGCGAATTTTATGATCGGCAGGGAGGGTTGCCGATCTTTGGCTACCCGCTGACCGAAGTGTTCATCGAAGATGGCCGCCCGGTGCAATATTTCGAGCGTGCCCGCTTCGAGTGGCACGCCGATTTGGCGCTGGTGCAGGTGGGGCATCTGGGGCGGTGGGCGGCTGCGGCCTATGCCGATCATCCAGCCTTCGCTCCGTTGCCGGCGGCGCCGGCCAATGCCGATTTCTTCCCTGAAACCGGCCATAGTCTGAGTGGCGCGTTCCGCACCTTTTGGTGGCGGAATGGCGGCTTGCCCACCTTTGGCTATCCGCTGTCAGAGCCATTTGAGATTGTTGATGAGACGGGTCAACCCCGGCTGGTGCAGTATTTTGAGCGCGCTCGTTTCGAGTGGCACCCCCAAAATCCGCCGCGCTATCAGGTGCTGCTGGGCCATTTGGGGCGGGCATGGTTAGCCGAGCATCCGGCGCCAGAATGGACGCTAGCGCCAGTGAAAACCGCCGATGCCGCGTGGGCCGCCGTGCGCCCTACCCGCGTGCGCGTGCCCCGAATTGGGGTTGATACCGAGGTGGTCAGCGCCGGCTTCTCGTTCGGCGCGTGGGATGTGCCGCGCTACACGGCAGTCCATTACTGGCCGATCAGCGGGTATCCCGGCACGAGCGGCAACATTGTCATTGCCGGGCATGTCGGCTATCGCGGCATCATCTTTCATCAATTGCCGGCGATTGCGGTTGGCGACGAAGTGTTGGTCACGGTGAACGGCAGCGACCGCCGCTATGTGGTGCGCGAGGTGTTGACTGTGCTGCCAAACGAGACGTGGGTGCTGGCGCCTACCAGCAGCGAGACCTTGACCCTCATCACCTGCGTGCCGATTGGCGTCTACTCGCATCGCCTGATCGTGCGCGCTGCGCCGGTCGCCGGCTCGTGAGAAAGGGGGAACTATGGAACAACGCCGTCGGGGATCGGGCTGGATTGGCTGGCTCGTGTTCCTGCTGTTTATTCTGGGGCCGTCTATTCTGCCGCCGTTGGCGCGCTGGCTGACTCAACAGACCGGCATACCGATCGGCACGACCGAACTGTTTATTGCCCTGATTGTGTTGATGGTGGTCATCTCGGTTGGCAGCAGTATTTTTGGCGCGCTGCGCCGGTCGAGCGAGGGTAGCGGCGCGCCGTCAATGCCGGAAGGGAATGACCCCTTCAGCATCCCATCAGCACAGGGTGAAGTCTTTCGTCTGCCTTCCTCAAATCCTGATGAAGTGTTTCGGACGCCGCCGCCGCCACCCGAACCGCCGCGCATGCCGGCTTCGTCAACCAATCTGCCCGGCGCGCCGCGGTTCGAGCCGATTATCGATCCGCGGATTTTGACGATAGGGATTATCGGGGTGGTATTCATTGGCTTGGTGTTTGGGGTGCTGTTTTTGCTGACTAATCCGTAACTGGCCTTTGCCTGAAGAAATCGCATGAACCTGTACGATCCTTTTGCGCGGTATTACGATGCCGATTTTCGTCATTTTCACGATGATGTGCCCTTTTACCGCGAGTGGGCACGCCGCACCGGTGATCCGATTCTTGAATTGATGTGCGGGACAGGGCGGGTGCTGGTGCCGTTGGCTAGCGCCGGTTATCGTCTCACCGGCGTTGATCTTTCGCCGGCGATGCTGGCGTTGGCCAGCGAACGGCTGGCCGCCGAAGGCTTAGCCGATCGGGTGACGCTGATCGAAGCCGATGTGCGCGGCATGGTCTTGCCGGAAAACCATTTTCCGTTAGCGTTTGTAGCGGTTAATTCGTTTATGCACTTAACCACGATCGAAGATCAGCTCGCGGCACTGGCGGCGGTGCGCCGGGCGCTTACCCGCAAAGGGACACTGATCATCGATCTGTTTAATCCCGATCCGCTGGCCATTACCCGCGAAGATGGCCGGATGCAGCTCGAACGCAGCTACGAACTCGATGGCCGCTATGTGCAGAAATTTGTTGTGATCGAGAGCGATGCCGCCGAGCAGCTTAGTCACGTTACCTTCATCTACGACGAAACAGCGGCTGATGGCGCATTAAGCCGGCGCACGATGCAGTTTACGATGCGCTGGCTCTACCGCTTTGAGCTCGAACATCTGCTGGCGCGAGCCGGCTTTACCCTTCGCGCTATCTATGGCAATTACGACTTGGAACCGTACACTTCGGCGAGCCCGCGCTTGATCGCGGTGGCCTCGCCGCGCCGTTAAGCGGTGTTGTTGCTGAAGGAGCACGCTTGTATGCTGTCGATCCAAGAGATTATGGCCCTGATACCACACCGGTATCCGTTTCTGCTGGTTGATCGGATTGTTGAGCTGGAACCGGGAGTGCGCGCGGTGGGTGAGAAGTTGGTCTCGGTGAATGAACCCTACTTTCAGGGCCATTTCCCCGGCAACCCGATTATGCCCGGCGTGCTGATCCTAGAGGCGCTGGCCCAAACCGGCGCAGTGGCGGCGCTGAGCCTGCCCGAAAACGCTGGCAAGCTGGTGCTCTTTGCCGGAATTGACGGCGCGCGTTTTAAGCGGGTGGTGCGTCCCGGCGATACCCTGCGGCTGGAAGTGCAGCTCGAACGGATGCGGCGCGGGATCGGCAAAGGGCAAGCCCGTGCCACCGTCGCCGATCAATTGGCGTGCGAAGCCGAGTTGCTCTTTGCGCTCCAGTAGGCCACGGCGCGCCGTGGCCCGATAAGTAAAGAGCGAAAGCGCAGCGGACGTCGAGAAAGCGAATCAGTTCAAACCACTCTGCGTCCTCGGCGTTCTTAGCGCCTTGGCGGTTGCATCCTCTGCGCTTTGGCTCGCTTGGCGGCTTAATGTTGACCCTCACCCCCAACCCCTCTCCCACAGGCGCGGGAGAGGGTCGCTGCTACTTCTCTACGATACCTGTTTCGTAAACCACGCGGCTCCCCCTCTCCCACCGCGAGGAGGGAGAGGGGGCCGGGGGGTGAGGGTCATCAGCCCGCGCCGCGGGCGGGCTTCGTACCCCTAGCCCGGATCTTTAGGGCCGGGAGTTCCGGATCAGATGTTCTGTCGGCTTTTAAACACCGCTGGGAAAGGGAGCAGGCTGGCAATGCAGAGGATGCGGCGGGCGCAGCGAATGATTCCCTTCCCAACCCTCTATGTCCTCGGCGTTCTTAGCGCCTTTGCGGTTGCATCCTCTGCGCCTTGGCTTGCTTTGCGCTTTTAGGTTGGCCCTCACCGCCGGCCCTGAAGGTTGTTGACCGCAGAGGACGATCCCCTTCCCCACCCTCTGCGCCCTCGGCGTTCTTAGCGCCTTTGCGTTTACGTCCTCTGCGCCTTGGCGTTGGCTCTCATCCCGATCCCCCTACACCGCCGCAAATCCCTCATCGGGCGGCAGGTCAGATTGTTGCGCGGCTGCGAGCGCCAACTCGTGGCAGCGTTCGTTGTCCGGCACGCCACTATGGCCCGGCACATGCACAAACGTCACCTGATGGCGTTCGCACAAGGCCAGCAGCTCGACCCACAGATCGGCGTTCTTGACCGGTTCGTTCGTGCTCCGCATCCAATGATTCGCCTGCCAGCGCCGCGCCCATCCCTTCTGCATCGCATTCACCACATACGCCGAATCGCTGTGGATAGTAACCGCCATAGGCCGTTTGAGCGCATGCAGTCCGGCGATGCACGCCATCAGCTCCATCCGGTTGTTGGTAGTGAGGCGAAACCCACCGGAAAGCTCTTTGTAGTGGCTGTTGTAGCGCAACACCACTCCGTACCCGCCCGGCCCCGGATTGCCAATCGCACTGCCATCGGTGTACATCACAACTGTCCCCGCTGGCGTGCCGGTTGGCGAGACCGGTAGCGTCTCCGCTTCCACAGGGAGCAACGCTTCTGCTTGGGCGCGTTCTGCCGGCGGTAGCGTAGCGACCCACTCGCGAGCGGCTGCCAGCGTGGCAAAACGCTTGTACAACGCATTCGGAAACCCGTCCACCTGCGCTTGAGCGCCGTCTGCGCCGTACCATTGCTGGTAAAGGCCCGGTTGGCGGCCACGCACGACGAGGTAGTATTGCTGCTTCTGGCTCATAGCGCGTCTCACCGTGACCATTGCCGATTGCCGCTTACTATACCAGCTCTTAATGAACTTGACGACTGGCCGGACAACACGTGGCCTACACCTGTGCTGAGCATACTCCGCTTTGCAAAGATCTTGCCCGCAACCCTTGACTTTGTTAGCAACCTTGGGTATAGTACCAATGTCGGTACTCGCACATCATACAGCCGATCAGGCATGAAGGAGGTGATGCCCATGAGTAGTAAGCGTATGGGTGTCACCGCTGGTAAGGCCCGCTAGGCTTTACCGAACCGGTGACCCCCTTCTCCGAAAGGTATTCCCCGCCATTATGGCGGGGAATACTATTTTTGCTGCCAGTAGTGTGGTATCGCGCTGGCGATCGTCCCTCTTTTCGGGTGCCGTGAGCTAAGCGCGTCTGCTATAATGAAAGATAGCATGAATGCCGGCAGCCGGTACGTGTTCTGATTAATCGCGGCACGACCCCAAACGCCGCTCGGCTGCTCTACGGGCGTTGAGGAAGCAGCTATGAACAATTCCCAGTCTGTCGCATCGTTACGCCGCCGGCAAACCAGCTCAGCCGGCGAGCCGACCGCGAAAGAACGTGAATATCTTGAAGTGATTTACTACCTCGCGGCGCGCAACGAGCCGGTGATTGCAGCCCGGCTGGCTCGTTGGATGAAGGTACAGCCTCCGACCGTGACCCATATTGTATCGCGCTTGCTCGAGAAAGGCTTTATCGAACGCAATGCCCATGGTGAAATTACGCTCACTTCTAGCGGGTTGCAATTGGCCGAGGCGATGGTGCGTCGTCACCGAATCCTCGAGCGATTTCTCGTTGATGTTATGGGATTGCCATGGCATCTGATTCACGAAGAGGCCGTCCGGCTCGAGCACGCCCTCTCGCCGGTGATGGAAGAGCGGATTATGGCGCTGGTTGGGCAGGCGACAACCTGCCCGCACGGTAATCCAATTCCCGGCCAAAATGAGGTTTACGCCGGTAATACCCGGCTCGATACGGCCCAGCCGGGGCACTCGTTCACTATTCGTCGCATTGCGGAAGAAGCCGAAGAAGAGACGCCGATCGTCGCCTTTCTCGAAGCTAATGGCTTGGTGCCGGGCGCTGCGTTTGCTATCACCGATAATGTTCCCGCAATCGGCGTCACCCTCCAACGTCCGGGGTTGTCGATTACTGTGCCCACGCATATCGCTGAGTTCATTTGGGGCGATCTCGCTGGTGAGGAGTAGGCGCTGGTAGGTCTGGAGCACATCTATGGCGCGGATCACAGTCACCATTCAAGGTGAGCAGCGCGCTTTCCCGATTACCGAACGCGGCCTTACGATTGGCCGCCAGCTCGACAATGAGATTGTGCTGAACCACGCGATCGTTTCGCGCAAGCATGCGCGCGTTGAGTTGCGCGGTCGGCGGGCATGGGTGATTGACCTCAATAGCCGGAATGGGGTGACGGTCAATCGCCTGCGGGTGAAGGAAGAGCAGCTCAACGACGGTGATGTGATCGGGGTCGGCCCCTTCGAGCTGCTCTACGAAGACCGGGCCGCCCAGAGCGTGGTGCTTGATGATAACCGCTATTTTCCGGTCGCCTCAGAGTCGCAAGCGGTTGCTGCGCACGAATTGCAATTGCAACCCGCCGATCTGCAAGCGTTTTACCAATTGAGCATGCGGGTTAATCAGGCGCTCGATTACCGCGAGCTGCTCGATTTGGTGATGGAGGAGATTATCCGGCTGGTGCCGGCGCAGCGCGGCTTCTTGCTTCTGCGCAAGGGCGACGAGCTGGTGCCGCGCGTGATTTTGCCTCCCGGCACCGGTGATGTGGCGATTGCCGGCAGCATTGTGCGCAAAGCGATCGACCGCGGCGAAGCGGTGCTCACCCACGATGCCCGCATGGAGTTTGCCGGTTCTAAGAGTATTATCGCCGCGAACATTCGCTCGGCTATCTGCGCGCCATTGCTGACTCAAGGCGGTGCGATCGGCGTGATCTTGCTCGACTCGCCCGGTCGCGAACAATTTACTCCCCGTGACCGCGATATGGTGGTGGCGATTGCCAATTTGGCGGCGGTGGCGATCGAACGCGCCCGCCTCACCGAAGAGCTGCGGGTGCAGGGGCAGGTGCGGCAAAATCTCGAACGCTTCCTTTCGCCCAATGTGGCCCATGCGCTTTCGCGCTATGTCGCCCAGCACGGGAAGCTCTGGGAAGCGCAGGAACAATTGGTGACGGTGCTCTTCGCCGATGTCAAGGGCTTTACCGCCCTCTCAGAACGGCTGTCGCCGCGTGAGGTGCAAGATTTGCTCAACGAGTATTTGCACGAAATGACCGAGGTCATCTTCCGTTACAATGGCACGGTCGATAAGTACATCGGCGATGGCATTATGGCCATTTTCGGTGCGCCGCGCCTGCCTGACGAGCCGCTCGACGAGCAACATGCCCTGCGCGCAGTGTCAGCCGCGGTTGAGATGCTGCAAGCCCAACAGCGGTTAGTCAGCCGGCTCGATCCCGATAAGGCGTTTACCATTCGCATTGGGGTGAATACCGGCCCGGCCTATACCGGTTTCTTCGGTACGCGCCACCGGCTTGAATACACTGCGATCGGCGATACCGTGAATACCGCTTCCCGCCTCGAATCGGCTGCTGAGCCGGGCACGGTGTTTATCGGCGAAGATACGGCCCGTTTAGTGAGTGATCAGTTTGAGCTGCAAGAGATGGGTGAGTTGCAACTGAAGGGCAAGCAGCAGCGGGTACGCGCGTATAAAGTGCTCGGCCCGCGCGCCAAGCCCGGCGGGCAGGCGACGATTGCCTATGTGGGGCCGTAAGGACTGAGTGGATTGGCTTAGAAAGACGTTGTATGCCAATTGTTGTCGGTATTCGGTTCAAAGATAGCGGCAAAATCTACTACTTCGATCCGCGCGATCTCGAACTCCATACCGGTGATCCGGTGATTGTTGAGACGGTGCGCGGTCTTGAGTTGGCAAGGGTGGCGTTTGAACGGCGCGAAGTGAGCGATGACGCGATCGTCGGCGAATTGAAGCCGGTGGTGCGGCGCGCCGAAGATGCCGATTTGGCCCGCATGGCCGAGTTGCAACAGTATCACGCCGAGGCGCTGGCCCGTTGCGCCGAGAAGGTGCAAGAGCATGGCTTGCCGATGAAGTTGGTGAAGGCCGAATACTCCTTCGATGGCTCCCGGCTGACCTTTTACTTTACCGCCGATCAGCGGGTCGATTTTCGCCAATTGGTGCGCGATTTGGCCCGCACGTTCAAAACGCGCATTGAGCTGCGCCAAATTGGGCCGCGCGATGAGGCGAAGATGCTTGGCGGCATCGGCCCATGTGGCCGGATCCTCTGCTGCGCCTCCTTCCTGCCCGATTACGCTCGTGTCTCGATCAAGATGGCTAAAGACCAAGACCTGCCGCTGAATCCGAGCAAGATTAGCGGGGTTTGCGGGCGATTGCTCTGTTGCCTCTCATACGAACACGAGCAGTATTTGGAAATGCGCAGCCAGTTGCCCAAACGCGGCACGTGGGTGATGACGCCCGATGGGCCGGGTGAGGTGGTCGGCCAGCACGTGCTTAAGCAGCAAGTGTTGGTGCAATTGGCCAGCAGCGGGATGATCGAGACCTACGATATGCCGCAGATCACGCTGGCTACCGAACAGGTGGCGGCGCTGGCGCGCGCGCGCGCGGCTGAGGGAATTACGCCGGCGCGTCCGGCTAAGGCCGAGCGTGGTGAACGCCGGATGCTGCGTGATGAGGTTGATGCTTTCGAGTGGAGCGATGATCTTAGTCTGTTGGAAGACGATGAGCCTTCGTTCTCGCCGCCTGCGCCGGTGTTACCGCCCACAGTAGAATCAAGTCGTGACGCAGAGCAGCAACTGGCGCCAAAGTCGCGGGCGCGCCGCCGAGGAGGGAATGCCGCCAATGATGCGCCGGCTGCCGCTGCGAAGTCGCCGGGGAAAAACCCGCCTGCCGCTGCTGCGAAGTCACCGGGGAAAAACCCGCCTGCCGCCGCTGCGAAGTCGCCGGGGAAAAACCCGCCCGCCGCCGCGAAACCCTCACCGCAAGAGCCGGCAGGCGCTCCGGGAGGCGATACCGGCAAACGGCGCCGGCGCCGGCGCAATACCGGTAAATAGCACGCACGCCCCACGGTGCTGCTCGTGTCGCTGCTGGTTCCTCACTGCCTTGCAATGGGTAGACGGTTTGTTGCGCGTCCAATTGCAGAGAACGAGGGAAGGGATGGAGATTTTTCAGGTTGATGAACACATTTGGGCGATCGATCACGAGCTGCTCGGCTTGCCCGGCGTGGGTGTGACTTATGTGGTGCGGGGCGAAGAGATTGCGCTGGTCGAGACCGGAACGGCGCTGACTGTGCCGAAGACGTTGGCCGGCCTTGATGCGTTGGGAATTTCGCGCGAAGCGGTGCGCCATATCCTCTGCACTCATATTCACATGGATCACTGTGGCGGATCTGGCCATCTCGCTGCTGCGCTGCCCAACGCTACGGTCTACATCAACGGTAGTGTGGCCGAGCATCTGGTCAATCCTACCAAATTGATGGCCAGTGTGCGCCGGGCCGTCGGTGAAGAGGCATGGCCGCTGCACGGCGAGTTGCTGCCAATTCCTGCCGAGCGTATTCACCCCGCCGAAGCTTTGCGCCTCGATTTGGGCCGCGATGTGGTGCTCGAAGCTATCGCCACTCCCGGCCACTCGCCCGACCATCTCTCGTACCGCGATCTGAAGAGCGGCGGTTTGTTTATCGGCGACGCGGCTGGCTTGGTGATGGAACGCTGGGGTCTCGTGTTCCCGGTTACGCCGGTGCCTACCTATAACCTCGAAGCGCACCAACATACTATCGCTAAGTTGCGCGCGCTGAACCTGCCGCGGATCTACGTGACGCACTACGGCCCGCACGACGATGTTGATGATCAGCTCAACTACGCTGCCGAACGATTGGCCGAACTGGTTGATCTGGTCAATCGGGCGCTCGATGATGGCGATCCTGATGTTGATGCCTTGGCAGCGCGCTGGGTACCCTACCCCGACGATGGCCCGGCAGGGGTGGTGGCGCGCAGTTGGTCGCGCATGAGCGTGGCTGGTATGATCCGCTACGAACTCAAACGCCGCCAAGCGCCCTCCGCATAGCACTTTCGTTTGGCTCCTATGCTAGTGAGGCGGCGCACCGCGGTGCGCCGCTTTCGTATGGTATACTGCAACCAAGCTACGCACCGGAATCAACCATGGCCATCGACCTGCTTGCCAACCTCAACCCGCAACAACAACGCGCTGTGACCACCGTCACGGGGCCGGTGTTGGTGTTGGCCGGGCCGGGCAGCGGCAAGACGCGCGTGTTGACCCACCGCATTGCTTATCTGATTACCGAAGCCGGCATTGATCCGCTGCACATTCTGGCTGTCACCTTCACCAACAAGGCCGCACGCGAGATGCGCGAGCGGCTGGTGGGGTTGTTGGGCGAGGCTGTTGCCGCAGATCTGACCGTCGGCACCTTCCATGCGATCTGCGCCCGCTGGCTGCGGCGTGATATTATTCATCTTGGCCGCGAGCGCGATTTCGTTATTTACGATAGCGACGACCAAGAACGATTGATGAAGCGGGTGTTGCGCGAACTCAACCTCAACGAAAAGCAGAACCCGCCGCGCGCTATCCTCAGCGCGATTTCGCAGGCCAAAAACGAACTGGTCGGCCCGGAAGAGTTTGCTCGCCATACCCGCAGCTATTTCGATGAGGTTGTTGCTCGTTGCTACGCCCGCTATCAAGCCCTCTTGCGCGAGAGCAATGCGCTCGACTTTGACGATCTGCTCGGCGAGACAGTGCGGCTGTTCCGCGAGCATCCGGCTGTGCTCGCGCATTATCAGCAGCGTTACCGCTTTTTGATGGTTGATGAGTATCAAGACACCAACCGCGCCCAATACCTGCTGGTGCGCGCGTTAGCCGAACGCGAGCGCAATCTGTTCGTGGTCGGCGATGAAGCGCAGAGCATCTATGCGTGGCGTGGGGCTGATATTCGCAATATCTTACAGTTCGAGCGCGATTATCCCGACGCCACGGTGATCATGCTCGAACAAAACTATCGCAGCACGCAGGCAATCCTCGATGCGGCGCAAGCGCTGATCAACGCTAGTCCGCAGCGCAAATATGCCAAACGGTTGTGGACGACCAACGGCAAAGGCGAGCAGGTCATTCTCTACGAGGCAGTCAATGATGAAGATGAGGCCTCGTTTGTGGTTGGCGAAATCTTGCGCCTAATTGCTGAAGGCGCAGCTCGCCCCGGCGATTGCGCGATTATGTACCGCACCAATGCCCAATCGCGCTTAGTGGAAGAGGCATTGGTGCAAGCTCATCTGCCGTACCACGTGGTCGGCGGGGTGCGCTTCTACGAGCGCAAAGAGGTCAAAGACGTGCTGGCCTACTTGCGTTTGGCCGCCAACCCCTACGATAGCGTCAGCTTGCAGCGGGTGATCAACTGGCCGGGTCGCGGCATCGGCGAGCGCACTATCAGCGAATTGATCGTCTGGGCGCGGCAGTTGGGGGTGCCGCTCTATCAGGCGCTCAGCGAATTAGCCGGTGACACTGCCGATCAGCCCTTTGCCGCGCGTGCGCGCAGCGCTTTGCTAGAGTTCTATGCGCTGATTGCCGAGCTTAACCGGCTGCGCGAGGTCATGGCGCTGGGTGATCTGATCGACTACCTGCTGGCGCGGGTTGAGGTGCAGGCGGCGTTGAAACGCGAATACGACGCCGACGAGGCTGATGATCGCTGGCGCAACGTGCAAGAGTTGCGCAATGCCGCCTTAGCCTACGCTCATCTGCCGGTTGAGAACCAGTTAGCCGCGTTTCTGGAAGACGTGGCCTTGATCGCCGATGTCGACTCGCTCGACCGCAACAGTGATGTGGTCACGTGCATCACGTTGCATCAGGCGAAGGGGTTGGAATTCCCCTACGTCTTTGTGCTTGGCATCGAAGAGGGTTTGTTGCCGCACAGCCGCTCGCAGACCGATCGCGACGCGCTCGAAGAAGAGCGGCGATTGCTGTACGTGGGCATGACGCGAGCCCAACGCCGGTTGTACCTCTGCCATGCGGCGCAGCGCGCTCTGTTTGGCCGGGTGACGGTGAGCGCACGTTCGCGGTTTCTGGCCGATATTCCGCCTACCCTCTTCAAACCGTTGCGGCGACGTGGTTACCGGACGATTTCAGCGCCGCAGCCGGCAATGTTCAATGAGCGCTCGTTTAACCAGCCGCCTGCCCGCCGTGAGAGCGGGCGTAGCGCACCATTGCCGGCCCCGCTCAATGCCGTCTTTTTCCCCGGCCAGCGGGTGCGCCATGCGACCTTTGGCGAAGGGATTGTGGTTAGCAGCCGGCTGATCGAAGGTGATGAAGAGGTCACAGTGCGTTTCCCCGATCGCGAGCGGCGGCTCTTAGCCAGCTTTGCCCGTCTCGAACCCATCACGGACGGATCAGCTCGCTGACCGGGCGCTGCTGCAGTTCACTGACTAGAAATTCGCGCAGGGCGCGGGCAGCCGGCGAGGCGGTGCGATCACTGCGCCAAACCAAGCCCAGCGAGCGGGTCAGATTCTGATCGCGAATAGTGAGACTCACCACTTGATGGGAGCTGGCCACTGCGAGCGCCGGTACCAGCGCAATCCCTAAACCGGCAGCCACAAACCGCACCAGCGTCTCGGTTTCCCCCCCTTCCATCACTGTTTGCGGCGTAAAGCCAGCATCACGGCAAGCCTTAAGCGTCGCCTCGCGCAACTCATAACTGGCCGGTGACAAGATCCAGCGTTCATTGCGGAGTTCGGCCATCGTCACTTCGCTTCGCCCGGCCAGCGGATGCATAGGGCTGACGATCAACACCAACGGCTCATTCAACAATGGCGTTACCGTCAACAGCTCATCGCTGACCGGCAAAGCGACGACGGCCAAATCGGTCAACCCTGCCTCAAGCAGGTCGAGCAGCGACTGAATGCCGGCCTCGTGCAAGCGGAGAGTAATGCCGGGATAGCGTTGGTGGAACGCGGCCAACAGTGGCGGGAGCAGATGCGAGCCGACGGTCGGCGGTGCGCCGATCGACACCCGGCCAGCCTTGAGCCCTATCCGTTCGGCCATAGCCGCGCGCGCTTCCTCAACTTGAGCCAAGATCGCGCGCGCGTATGGCAATAGCGCCTCGCCGGCTTCAGTCAGGCGCAGGCTGCGCCCCACTCGATCGAACAGCGTAATCCCCAGCTCGCGTTCAAGCTGGCTGATCTGCTTGCTGAGCGCCGGCTGCGCGATATGTAACTCGGCTGCGGCGCGGGTGACGTGTGAGTGGCGAGCGACCGCCTCAAAATACCGTAAATGGCGAAGTTCCATGCTTGTACCCTTCTGTTCGGCGCTGAACTCTGCATAGTATGATACCAGACGCCAGTATCAATGGCTCACGTTGCAACTGAACGCTGAAACGTCTATAATCTGAACAGCAGATTCGCGCCGGCGGCGCCGGCATCGCAGGAGAGTCAGTCGTGGCAGGCGAAGAAGTACAACAGCAGATCACCGCAGCTATCCAAACGTACCGCGAAGAGATCGATCGTACCCGCCGCGAGATTAATGAGGTCGAGTCGTTGCTGCGGCAGGGGATGACCGAAGTTGACAAGCTCTCGCTGCGCGAAACCTCGATCGCTAATCGCGTGCGCGATCTCGATGTCAATCTTGATCGCTACGAAAAGACCGATATTAAGACCTTCTATACCTCGCTGATCGAAGTGCAAATGCGCTTGCAAACGATGCGCGCGCAGGTCGAGCAGTTACAGACCCGGCGCGAGACGTTACGCAACCGTCAAAGCCTTTTGAGCGAATTTGTCGAATTGCTCGAACAAGCAGCCGCACAGTTGGAGCGCAGCGCCAAAGTGGCTGATCTGCCGTTTGATCCCCAGACGATGATCGCCAACATCATCCAATCGCAAGAGAGTGAGCGGTTGCGCATTTCACTGCAAATGCACGATGGCCCGGCGCAGGCGATGAGCAACCTTGTCTTGCGAGCCGAAATCTGCCAGCGCCTGCTCGACCGCGATCTCGATCAAGCCCGCGCCGAATTGGTAGCACTCAAAAACGCGGTCAACAACACGTTGCAAGAGACGCGCAAGTTCATCTTCGATTTGCGGCCAATGACGCTCGATGATTTGGGCTTAGTGCCGACCTTGCGCCGGTATGTTGCGCAAGTTTCCGAAAAACACAAAATTGATGTCAGCTTAATGGTGCAAAACCTCGATCAACGCTTACCCGGCCACTATGAAGTAACGATCTTCCGCTTCATCCAAGAAGCGATCAACAATGTTGTGCGCCATTCCGGCGCCACCCAAGCGCGCGTGATGCTTGACAACAGCGACAATACGCTCCAAATTCTGATCGAAGACAACGGCAGCGGCTTTGCCGTGCAAGACGCGATTGCCAGCGCCGGCACGCGCAAGAATATGGGTTTAGCCAATATGCGCCAGCAGATCGAGGTCTTGCTGCAAGGCCAGTTTGGCATCGAGAGCGCAATTGGGCGTGGCACCCGCGTGGCAGCGACGATCCCGTTGCCATAGCCGGTATAGAAGTTCGTATATGTAGCATGAAGCGATTACCATCTCTTTCGCTCACGACGATTTGGCTGCTCTTGCCCATTATGCTCGTTGTCTGGTCGACATTGCTCGATCCTTTGCGACGACTTGATTTTTGGTGGCATCTGAAGGTTGGCCAACTGATTCTAGAGCGTGGTCAAATTCCTGCAACCGATATCTTTTCATTTACAGAGTACGGAAAATCGTTTGCGCATCCAAATTGGTTAGCAGAGGTGCTGTTTTATGTATTATGGCGTATCGGCGGATTAGAATTGCTCGTACTGTTTAATGCGGTTGTTATCTCAACCGCATTTCTAATTATCTACCGAACTGCGTTTTTGCAAACAACACCACCTCGCGCAGCGGCGGCAGTCATGCTGGTGGCTGCGTTCTCATTTGCATTGTACAGCAATCTTCGTACCCAAGTATTCTCTTTTGTCTTGCTTAGCTTCTTTTTGTTTATCTTGTGGAACTATCGTGCGCGGCAACACATGGCGT
>JAUQOZ010000197.1 GCA_030550625.1 Chloroflexota bacterium
TGTCCGCCCCTCAACAACGCAGAGCAGGAACCGCACAGCCGTGCGGCGTTACGGGACGCAGCATCTGTCCCAACACAGGGCAGGAGCCGCACGGCCGTGCGGCTCTACGACGGATATATCAAAAAATTATGTTAAATTACCATCATCTGCGGTATTTCTGGATCGTGGCCCACGAAGGCAACCTCACCCGGGCCGCGCGCAAGCACAACATCGCCCAATCGGCGCTGTCGATGCAGATCAGCGCGCTCGAAGATTATCTGGGCCAACCGCTGTTCGAGCGGGTGGGTCGCCGGTTGGTGTTAACTGAAGCCGGCCACATTGCACTCGACTTTGCCGATGCGATCTTCGCCAAAGGTGACGAACTGCTCGGCACCTTTGGCCGCTTAGCCGAGACCCAGCAAAAGGTATTGCGCGTCGGCGCGCTATCAACCCTCTCGCGCAATTTTCAGGTGCGCTTTCTGCGCCCGCTGTTGACTGATCTCGATATCAAAGTCATCATTCGCTCTGGTACCCTTGACGACCTGCTCAATAGCCTCAAGTTGTACGATCTCGATGTGGTACTGTCGGATGTGGCCCCTCCCCGCGATCAGTCCTCGCCGTGGATCATTCACGTGATCGACACGCAGCCGGTGGGCTTGATCGGCCATCCCCGCGCTGACCGGTACCAGAAACCGCTCGACGTATTGCTGCGCACCGAGCCGCTCGTCGTGCCTTCGCCTGAATCGACGGTGCGCGCCGGTTTTGATGCTCTGATGCACCGTTTAGGCATTGAACCGTGGATCGTGGCCGAAGCTGACGACATGGCTATGCTGCGGCTGATGGCGCGCGAACACAGCGGCTTGTCGGTGATGCCGCCGATCGTGGTCAAAGATGAACTCGACAACGGGATGCTGGTCGAATATGCCGATTTGCCCGACCTCGCCGAGACCTTTTGCGCGATTACCCTTGTCCGCCGCTTCCCCAACCCGTTGTTAAGTCTCGTATTGCCGAAACCGGCAGCGCCGGAATAGATAGCAACTATGACGCATACCCTTTTGCTCAGCAAGATCACCCCGCCGCCTGCGCCGTCCGCGATCGCGCGCCCGCACTTGGTGGCGCGCCTGAACGAGGGGCTGGCTGAGCAGCGCCGGCTGAGCCTGATTGCCGCCCCCGCCGGTTATGGCAAGACCACGCTCGCCGCGACGTGGGCCGCGCAATGTTCCTGCCCCATCGCATGGCTGGCGCTCGACGAAACTGACGATGACCCGATCCGGTTCGGCCTCTATTTCGTGGCGGCGCTGCAACGGATCCACCCGCAGCTTGGGGCAAGCTTGCTGCCCGTCTTGCGCGCCGGCCAGTTCCCGCCCCCCGCAATCTTTGCAGCCACGATCCTCAACGAGCTTGCCACCCTCAACGAAGTTCTGGTCTGCGTGCTCGATGACTTCCACCTGATCCACGATCCAGCGATCTTGACCCTGACCGAGCAGTTGCTAGCCCACGCGACGCCATCGTTTCACCTGACGCTCGTCACACGCGAAGATCCGGCCATACCGTTGGCTCGCTTGCGCGCGTGTAACCAGCTCACCGAGGTGCGCGCAGTCGATTTACGTTTTGACCGCGCCGAAACGATCATCCTCCTCCGTGAACGGATGCGGTTGGCGTTAGATGATGCTGCTCTCGATCAGGTGCTCGAACGCACTGAGGGATGGCCGGCAGGGGTGCAGCTCGCCGGATTATCATTGCAAGGGTCGCCCGATCCGGCCCGGCTGGTGGCGGAATTGAGCGGGTCACATCGCTTCATGCTCAGTTATCTCACCGAAGAGGTGCTAGCCCGCCAGCCGCCCGCTGTGCAAGAGTTTCTCGTGCAAACCTCCATCCTTGACCGGTTCACCAGCGAGTTGTGCGATGCCGTCACTGGCCGGACAGACAGCGCCGCGCTGATTGACTATCTCATAGCCGCCAACCTGTTCCTCGTGCCGCAAGACCATACCGGCACGTGGTACCGCTACCACCGCCTGTTCGCCGAACTCTTGCAGACGCAACTGCGGCGCCGCTATCCCACCCTTATCGCGCCGTTACACCAACGCGCCAGCCATTGGCACGAAGCGCAAGGCAGGCCGGTTGAGGCGATCGATCACGCACTGGCCGCCAACGAGCAAGGACGGGTGATTGCGCTGCTCGAACGCCATGGCTGGGCATTGTTGAATGCCGGTTATACCCACGCCCTTGAGCGTTGGTTGCACGCTTTGCCGGACGGCTGCCTTCAAACCAGCCCGCGCCTCTGCCTCGACTTCGGCTGGATGCGGCTCTTGCGCGGCCAGTTTGCACAGGTGGAGCCATTGCTCATACAGGCAGAAACCGCCTTCGCTGCCCAACCGCCTGCCAATGACGCGGCACTACGGGCAGAGAGCTTGGCCTTGCGCGCCAATCTGAACCAAACGGTTGGGCGGATCGCAGAAGCCATTACGGCGGCTGAGGCGAGTTTGGCCGCCAACCCAACCGGCAACGAACGAGTCGCCGGCTTGGCGGCGTTGGCGCTGGGCGGGGCATACCGCCAGTTGCCCGACTTCACCAACGCAGTCGCTGCACTACAACGCGCAGCGCAATCGGCGCGCACCGCCGGCGATCTTGTCACCGAAATGCTAGCGGTGGCGCACCTCACGCTGCTCGCAACGCAATACGGGCATTTACGCCTCGCGGCGGCCACCGCCACTGCCGCGATCCAGCATCTAGAGCACAGCCAAACTGCGCCGCCGTCGATCTTTGGCGCGGTCTACGGCGCATTGGGGCTGGTGTTGTACGAATGGAACGATCTTGCCCGCAGCCGCGAATACCTTGAGCGGAGCATTCATTTGGGGACGTTCGCGGCGCACAACGCTTCGGTGATCTACAGCCAATGCACGCTTGCCCGCCTCGTGCAATCTGAAGGCGATCTGGCTGGAGCTGCCCACATCCTAGCCACTGCTGAAACATTGCTTGGACAAGGTGCGCCAGAGTGGGTGCGACCCGAACTGCTTGCGCAACAGGTTGCACTGGCGCTGGCCGCCGGCGACCTCGCCACCGCGTCGGCGCACCTCCGGCGCAGCGGCATCACGCCTGATGAACCGGCCACCCATGGCACCCTGCTCGTCCATCTAAGCTGGTTGCGTCTGCTGCTGGCGCAACGCGATCCGCGCGCCACCGATCTTGCCCAGCACCTGATCAGTGTGGCCGAGACGACCGGACGGTGCGATATCTTGCTACGCACCCTTATCCTGAGCGCGCAATGTTACCAGCACGACCAGCCAACCGCGACACGCCTGCTCAACCGCGCACTCGCAATTGCCGAAGCGGAAGGCTACGTCCGCATCTTTCTCGAAGCCGGCGAAGCGATCAGCCATCTTCTGCGCCAGATCGGTTGCCCACCGTGGCTGGCGATTCATCTGCCGCCACCGGCGCCAGCAGCGCCCCGCCAGATAACCGCTACCGGCCTTGAACCGCTGAGCGAACGCGAAGCAACCGTGCTGCGCTTACTGGCGCAAGGGCTAACCTATGCCGCGATCGCCGAGCACTTGGTCATCAGCGTCAACACCGTGCGCTTCCACGTCAAGACCATCTACGGCAAACTGGCGGCCAACAACCGCACCCAAGCCGTGGCGCGGGCGCGTGAGCTTGGCTGGCTGTAACGCCACAACTACATCATTGCCGCCCCACGGACTACATCTTCGTGTAGTCCGTTTTGTTTGACCCAGAGATACACTGGGGCTAACACGAAAGGAAGCGCGCAATGAACAGCCACCCCACCATCGCCGATCAGCAACCCTACTGTCTCATCCTGCGCGGACGGATTGACGAAGAGTTTGTGATTGCCTGTTGCCCGCCGGGCGCTGTGCTGAGCTACACCGGTGACACCAGCCGCATCGCGCCGATCCGAACCGATCAGGCCGGCATCCTCGGTCTCTTGCGCCACCTGCACAATCTTGGATACGTGATACTGGCCTTCACGCACGAAGAAGGAGCATCATCATGCCGGCCCAACCCATCACCCGCCGCCGCTTCCTCAAAGTCGCCGGTCTGAGCGTTGCCGGCGTAACGCTGGCCGGCGCCGGATTAACGGTTGCCGCGACCCAAACACCAGTGATTGACCACCCTACCGTCACCTTGGAAGGAGCAACTCCGATGAGCAAACGCATTCTCGTGACGTATGCCACTCGCGCCGGTTCAACTGCTGAAATCGCCGCCGCAATCGGTGAAAGCCTTGCTGCGCGCGGCTATGCTGTCGATGTGAAGCCAGTGAACGAGCAACCGGCGTTGGCAGGCTACACCGCGGCTATTATCGGCAGCGCCATTCGCATCGGCAACTGGTTGCCTGAGGCGATTGAGTTCGTGAAGACCAATCAGCTTACCCTGAGCGAGCTACCGGTCGCACTCTTCACCGTTCACCTGCGCAACACCGGCGATGATGAAGCTAGCCAAACCGCCCGCGCCGCCTATCTCAACGCCGTGCAACCGCTCGTGCCGCACGCCGAAACGGTCTATTTCAGCGGCAAGATGGACTTCAGCCGCCTGTCGTGGCTTGACCGGATGATTGCCAAGATGGTTGGCGCGGTTGAGACCGATGAACGCGATTGGAACCAGATCCGCGGCTGGTTGCCGGCAGGATTGTGATCAGAGGAGACCATCATGCCAGCGCAACGTATCCTGAACTGGCTGGTGCCGATCATTGGCGGGTTAGCGGCGGTCGCTGCGCTGGCCGGCCTCTGGCCCGCTAGCGGCACGCCGTACCCGCTGACGACCTTCCGTGGCGAGCAGGTAATGATCAACGCCCGTGGCCTCTACTACTGGGACACGGTTAGCTCGGCGGCGCAGATGCAAGCCAATGATGCGGTGATGCTAGCATTGGGTGTGCCGTTGTTGGTCATCTCGCATACGCTCAGCCAGCGCGGTTCGTTGCGCGCTCGCTTGCTATTGGCCGGCACGCTCGGCTTCATCCTCTACACGTACCTCACAATGTGCGTTGGCGCGCAGTACAACTCGCTCTTCCTTGGTTACACCGCTCTGTTCAGCCTTAGTCTCTTCGCCTTGATCATCGTGATCAGATCGTTTGCCCTTGCCACGCTGCCCAGCCACTTCGCAGACAACCTGCCCCATGGCCCGATCGCCGGCCTGCTCTTTCTCACCGCTGCTTTTTTGACCGTCGCATGGCTAGGCCGGATCGCGGCCAGTTTTGGGCCGGCCGCCGTTCCCGCCTTAGAAAACACTACCAGTATGTTCATCCAAGCGCTCGATCTGGCCATCATTGTACCGTTGGGCGTGCTTGGCGGCAGCTTGCTCTTGCGCCGGCACGCGGCAGGGTACCTGCTGGCCGCGATCGGGTTAGCCAAGTTTCTCACCCTCGGCACGGCAGTGAGCTTGATGGCATGGAACATGGCCCGGGTGGGAGTGGCCATCAATCCAGTCGAACTCGTCATCTTCCCGGCGCTGACGCTAGCAGGGATGAGCATGACCGCCATCTTGCTCAAACACGTGAAAGAGTAAGCTATGAGAGCGTCATTCTGGCGCACAAGCAGCGTGATCGGCGGCCTCGCACTAGGTTTGCTTATCCTTACCCGCCTGATTAGTGAACTGTCGTTCTGGCTGGCAGAACCGCTGTATCACCAATGGCGCCGGCTTGACCCGGACAACAGCTTTCTCATGATCGCGTTGCATCATCTCTGGCAAGGGAGCATCGCGCTGCTAGTGATTATCGCTATAGCGCGCAGCTACCGCGTCAACTTGAACACCTTCGGCTTCAATACGAACGGCTGGCGGGATACGGTGCGTCTGGTGGCGCTGTTCTGCCTCGGTTGGTTCGTGATCCAAGCCAGTATCGGCGTGACGTTCATCGTTGTGAGCGATCTGTCCACGGCCTTACCCTTCCCATTCACGACACGCAATATAGCCGGATACCTCGCCTTCCAACTCTTGCTATCAGGCTCCAGCGAAGAAATCCTCTTTCGAGCACTGGTGATGCCGCCATTGCTTTGGTACGGCAGCCACAGCGGTCTCAGCACCCGCACCACGCGACTGCTCGCCGGTGGGATAGCGACTGTGATCTTTATGCTGGCGCACATCAATATCGCGTTCGACCCGCTGCGGATCACGCATTGCAACCTCTTGCAACAGCTCACCTGCCTGATCTTTGGCACCTGCTACGCTTGGCTATTCACGCGCACCGGCAGCCTGCTGGGGCCAATCCTCGCCCATAATCTCCTTAATGGGGTGATCGTCACCACCGGCATTGGTCTCTGGGTGCTGTTTGGTTGACAAAGCAGCGCAACGGACGCCTGTCAGCCGGCAACCATTGCAGTGGTACGATTAGTGCAATGGTTGCCGATCTGTTGCGTGCCAAGGTATCGTATGCGCCAGCTAATGACCCCTCTCATCTTACTTGCTGCCCTATTCACGCTCATTGGCGGACGCGCACTGCTCGCAACCACGTTTCCCGTCCCGCGCACATTTGATCTGCTCGACACCGTGATCGTGACGGTCTCGCTGTGGGTGATCGCTCGCAACATCCAGACGCTCCAACGGCGTGATTGGGCGCTTGCGATCGGGGCAGGGCTGCTCGTGGGTGGAACAATGCCGTTGACTACGCTCTTTTCACCATACCCGTTCTTCGGCCTGATCGACGGCCCAGCGGCGCAAGGCCTGTTGCGCGGCCTCTTCACGGCGATCGCTCTGCTTAGCGGGCTAGCGGTGATGCGCCAAGGCGGGCCGGCGCCATGCCAACTCGCCACCGGCGATTGGCGCAAAACCAGCCAGAGCATCTGGCTGGGACTCGCGATCGGGTTGCCGTTCGCGCTGGTGAATGGCATTGGGTTACAATTAACCCAGCATCAGCCGATCCAGTGGCAATCGCCAATTGCCGCGATCATTGACGCGCTCCAGCCAGCCATTGTCGAAGAGACGCTTTACCGTTTTGCGCTGTGGGGCTGGCTCTGGCAGCGATTGCGCGCACAACCGCCGCCGCAAGCCGTCTGGTTGACCGGCCTCCTCGCAACGTTGGCCCACGCTTATGCTCACGTTGATGATCTCTGGCTAAGCGCACCGCTGATAGGGTTTGTGATGGGAGGCGCGCTCGCGCTCGGGTGGGGCATACCGGCGCTGCTGCTGGCCCGCCGCTATGGCCTTGAGGCTGCCATCGCCTTCCACTGGATGCAAGATGCCGTCCGTTTTATCGCCGGGTTCTGATGCGCTGCTGTAGTACGGAGTAGGGGTATGAAATACTGGCTCTTCCTCATGATCGCCATTGTGTCTGAAGTGATCGCTACGTCAGCGTTGAAAGCGAGCGCCGGTTTTACGCGCCTCGCGCCGTCGATCATCGTAGTCGTAGGCTATGGCATCTCGTTTTATGCAATGTCGCTGGCGTTGAACGCTATTCCGGTCGGGATTGCTTACGCGATCTGGTCGGGGATTGGGATTGTGTTGATTACGTTGATTGCGTGGGTGTTGTACGGCCAAGAACTCGATGTATGGGCCATGATCGGGATTGGTTTTATCATTATTGGGGTTGTGATTCTCAATGTATTATCAAAAGTTGAGGCATGATCATAGTGATGAATGTTTTGTCATTGACTCACATGAGGCCCAATGATAGAATCACACTGTGATTGATCCCGATACCCTGCATTATCATGAAACAAACAATTCTCCGGCAATCGATCCAGCTCTTCGCGTTGGCACGGATGTTTCCGACCAATCTTACGCCGTTGGAACGATTACGCAGCTTGATCCGCCAACTTCACCCTCTTGCCCCGCCCACACCTCTGATCAGGATTGGGCCACCGGGTGACGGCGGCTACCTCGTGCCTGACGATCTCGATGGGATTGTCGCTTGCTTTTCACCCGGCGTCGGCCCGATCTCAGCATTTGAACGCGAATGCGCCGAGCGCGGCATGCGCGTGTTTTTGGCCGATGCCTCGGTTGAAGGGCCAGCAACGCCACATCCTGCATTTCAGTTTAGAAAAGTGTTCATCGGCGCGATCAATGCCGATCAGTTCATCACTCTCGAGGATTGGGTTCACCAATCATTGCCTGATGCACCAGCCGGCGATCTGCTCTTGCAGATGGATATTGAGGGATCTGAGTATGAGGTGCTCTTGGCAACGCCGCCAGCCCTGCTCAACCGCTTCCGGATCATTGTCGCCGAGTTTCATCATCTCGACCAGTTGTTCAATAAATGGTTCTTTCACACAGCGGCGCGCGCGTTCGAGAAGCTGCTGCATACCCATGCCTGCGTGCATATTCACCCCAACAACCAGCGCGGGCTAGTACAGTTAGGCGATATTGCCATCCTTCCTACGATGGAATTTACCTTCCTCCGCCGCGACCGATTGCATGGCGAGCGGTTTCGGCGCGATTTTCCGCACCCGCTCGACAGTGACAACACCGGCAGAGGGAATATCCCCCTGCCAGCGTGTTGGTATCGCAATGCCTAATTATGGCCGGTTAACGAGTGGTGAGCGGGACGAAGAGCTGCCAATTCATTGCTGGCGGAGCATACTGGCCGTTTTCAGGCTGGCTGCCCAACGCTGCGAGCGGGCTAACCCGCGCCGGCGCTGGACTGGCAATCGGTTGAGCGGTCGCTGCCACGTGTTGCACAACCTGATTGGCGGGCAAACTTGGGCGTTGCGCCCGCACTAGCGCCACAACCCCGGCTACATGCGGCGCAGCCATTGAGGTGCCGCTCCACGTGCCGTATTGGCCGCCGGGGACAGTGCTGACGATCTGATCACCGGGGGCGCTGATCGTCACCCACGGCCCACGCGTTGAGAAATCGGCTAAGGTATCGGTTGCTGTCGTCGCAGCCACGGCCAGCAGATTGCTAGCCTGCTCGGCAGCCGGGTAGTGAGGCGTGGCATCGCCGCTATTACCGGCTGCCGCCACCACGACAACGCCATTGCCATACGGGCAATTATCGTCATCGTCGTCATCATCGCACGCCAATGCTTCCAACATATCTTCAATCAACGCAGTGCGCCGCAACGTGCCCAGACTCAGATTGATGACCTGCGCGCCGTCATTTGTAGCTGGGTTGCCATCAGGATCGGCGGCAAAGCGCAAGCCTTCAGCCAAGACCCAAATATTGCCTACGCCATCGGCATCGAGCACGCGCACCGGCATGATGTGAGCATCAGGCGCGACGAGCGCCACAATGCCGGCTACATGGGTGCCGTGACCGTAGGCGGGATGGTCTGTTTGATTGCCAACTTCTTGCGGCACGCTATCGCCATCGACAAAATCAAACCCGCCCACCAGCCGGCCCGCCAGCGCCGGGTGGCTCAGATCAACGCCGGTATCGAGCACGGCTACTGTTACGCCAGCGCCCCGGCTGATGGCATGCGCCTCACTCAACCGCAGCACGGTGGTTGACCACTGCGTGGCAAAGACGCCAGCATTGCCGCCAATCACCCACCGCCGCCGCCCGCGCTGCGCTTCCGGCGTTTCTAACAGATAGTTTGGTTCTGCATATTCAATCCGGCTGTCGCTGGCCATCGCCGCAGCCTTGACTTGCGCATCCATGCCATCGCCAATCCGTAACCGGTAGATTGGCCTTGCGCCAAACTGGTCAAGCGGCGGCAGGTTGAGACGGTACTGGTTGGCGACGGCGGTCAGATCGCTGTGGTGAAAGAGTTTAATAATGATCTCATCAGCAATATACCCAGCCAACGGCTCGTGATCATCATCGTCCGCCGCCGCCGGCGCAGCCAGCCCCAACACACTACCGGCCAGCAACAGCGACAACATCAATCGCCATACAGACTTCCTACACATTGCTGTGCTCCTTCGCTTAGGTTCACCCATCAAACAGAGCATAGCGACAAGCCAAAAATACATCTTGCCTATCTCTTGTCGCCAATTGCGGGCAAAAGTGACGGGGCATCCCAAGCGATTTACCAGCGGCCAATAAGGGTGAACGACGCCCAGAAAAAAGGATGGGGGTGCGATTGCATCAACATTCGTTGCGCTTGACGCAAAGCTGCAGCCGGACGAGCGCCCGCGCGCAGGAGGGTGTAGAAGGTCGTCATCAAACGGGCCGTCGTCTCGTCATCAACCGTCCAGAGACTGACGATCACCGATGGCGCGCCAGCGGTGAGAAAACCGCGCGCCAAACCGATAATTTCATCACCGGGAGCAACGAGGTTTAAGCCGGTCTCGCAGGCACTGAGCACTACCAGCTCGCACGATAGCCGCAACTGGTAAATATCGAGCACCGTCAGCCGGCCATCGGCCAGTTGCAACCCGGAAAAGAGCGGGTTATCAGGGCGAAACGCACCGTGGCAGGCGAGATGCAACACACCGGCTTGAGCCGCGTGTTGTTGCAACGCAGCCACAGTAGCCGCCTGTTCGAGCAGCGTGATCTGGTTGGGCCAGAGCTGGGCCAGCGCCAACACCTCATCGCGCACCCGCGGCGCATGCTCATCAGGCACACCCACAAACACACCACACCCAAGATCACGCACCGGACGTTGGGCGCAATGTTGGATGACCGCCGCGCCGGGAGCGGTACAGATCTCAAACCGTTCCAGCACGTAGTGTTGGCCGTCAAACAGGGCCTGTAGCGGAGCATAATGCAAGACGCCGTGCGGCACGAACACGAGACGCTGATAAGCGGCAATGAACGGTTCTAAGGGACGCAATACCGCATCATACAAGCGCGCCAGATAGTGACGCACGCGCTGCAAAAGCAGATCGGCATGGACGCCGGCGCGGCCTGCTGTGCGGCGCATAGCGTCGAGTTGAAAGCGCAGGCGGTCAACCAACGTTTCCACCTCGGCCATGGGCGCCAAACGCCGCACGGCCCGCACTTGTTCGCCATCAACCACAAACGCGACCAGTTCATCGCCTAGACTGTAGTAGGCCACAAGAGCAGTGTCATGACCGAGCAATTGTTGGAGCAGCCTCAGATCGAACACTGGTCCAGTCACCGGCAGACTGCCGCTCTGGCGCAATTGGCGCGTCAGTTCAAGAATAGCCGCCTCGTGTTGCTGGATCAGATGTTGCAGCATCGCCGGTTGAATCGCCGCGTGATGCTCACCGGCTGGTAGACGGCCCAATTGCTGATAGCACCAATTCAACTGCTGGCGCAGCTCATTGAGCCGTTGGACGGCTTCTCGCTCAAACGAATCGCGTGGATGAAACAGGCGCACAGCGGCGCTGCCCAGCATCTCAACCAACGCGCGGGCGCGGGCGCGTTCGACATAGCTGAGCGCCTCAGCTTCACGGCCAGTATCAAGGCAAATCCGCGCCATCGCTTGAAATGGGGCCAATTTATCGGCGACAAACGCGACACGGAACTCTTCTGCCGGCAACGGCGCGCGCATATCTTCGACCAATTGCATCGCCCGCTCGAGCAACGCTTCAGCGGTCGCCAGATCGCCGCGACCAGCAGCCAACAAACCGAGCGCCGTCGCGCAACGCTGCGTGACTTGGGGAAGCGCACTAGCTTCGGCCTCGCGCAGGGTCGCGCACAGACAAGCCTCGGCTTCATCAGCTTGCCCAGCGGCGCGCAACGCTTCACCGCGCAACCATGCGGCAAACAGACGGCGCAAATGGTCTTGCGCCGCGCGAAACACACCTTCGGCTTCAGCGGCCAGCTCGGCAGCCGCGGCATATTGTTGGATATGGTAGAGTAGATGCGCCTCAAATAACGCAACTAAGGCGGTTGCCACCGTATTTCCTTCGGCGACAAACAACTGGCGCGCCGCTTGAAAATGCTGGCGAGCGACAGTGGTGTTGCCGAGCAGCAATGCGGCTTGACCGTGATGCGCCAAGGCCCATGCCTCTTCGGCCCGCATGCCGAGTTGGGTAAAGACCGGAGTAACACGGCGTAAAATTGCATCGGCTTCCGCAGCCAGATTGAGTTCGAGATACGCTTCGGCTAATTCGAGATCGGCGTAAGCCGATTCGTGCGGTAGATCAAGCGCGGCGTAGTGACGGCGCGATTGTTCGAGGTATTCCAACGCTTGATCATAACGGCCTTGCGCCAACGCCAAATTACCCAGATTGCATTCGGTGAGGGCTTGAATCACACCCAACTTAGCCTCGATCGCGCGCTGCAAGGCCTGTTCGTATAACGCCTGCGCTTCAGCGAAGGCCTGTTTGCGCACAAGCACATCGGCCAACGCATTTTCCACCCCGGCCAGCAAAGCGGGATCATCAGTGCGGCTAAAGCGGTAGTAGGCCAACCGGTAATACAGTTCGGCCTCATCGTAGCGGTCACGGCGGAAGGCCAGATGGCCAAGGTTCAGTTCGACCCGGCCAGCGGTCGTTTCGTCATAATATTGCAACAACACGTCTCGCGCTGCCAAGCCGCAGGCCAAGGCCTCTTCATAGCGCCCCAACAAGCCAAGCGCGACCAACTGGCTCACTTGCACGCGCGCCGCCATCAAAGGCTGGCCCAACTGGACAAACTGCTGCGCCGCTGCCACCAACGCCGTGAGCGCCTCTTCCAATTGACCAGCCGCCAGCGCAGCAATGCCCTGCATCCATGCCGTCAAGGCCGTTGCCTCTGGATGTTGGAGGCGCTCGGCCAGCATCGCCAGCACACATGCCGCCTCTTCGGCCAAGGCGGGGTCATCGTCCCATGCGGCATAGCCGAGATCTTTGACGGCATACGCCAGATCCATGCTGATCAACTCGGCATGGTCTTGCAACAACGAGACGCGCTGATCCTTATCAGCGCGCACAAGGTGTTCGGCTAGGGTTTTGATAGTCTCGGTAACTATGGAAGCAACTCCAACCGCTCAATCACGATCTCGCAAGCTGGCAATGCCACCCGCAAAGTATACACACCCTCAGCGACCGGCGGCATATCAAACTCTCCCAACTCATTGATCGGCGCTTGCACCGATTGATCAGCGTTGGCCAGCGTCACCACGCCGGCTAAATCAGCGCCGAAGATCTGCCCGCGCACCTGCCAAAAACCGGCGCGCGACGTGATTTGCACATCAAGCTCATATTCATCTGCGCTATACGCCAAACTGCGCGGGGTCGTTTGCGCCGCGCGCAAACCAGCGGCCAGCGGCATCTGCCGGCTATCCCGCAGCAACGTCGCCACAATCCGGCGGAAGAGATTGGGAGCAGGGGCCGGCGCGATGGGGCGGATCAGGCGCACGGCGCGGGCAATCACATATTCCGGCGCATCAACGCTATCATCGTCGCGCATCAAGTTGATTAATTCAGCCAACGATTGCAACTCGGCCTGCGCTGCCGGATCAACAGCCAATCGAGCGCGCACCGCAGCCTCTTCCGCCGGCGGCAGGCGGTTCTCAATCAGATCGAGCAACTGTTCTGTCGTGAGTGGCTTCATAGGTACCGAACCGCTTTCTCTGGCAAATCTATTCCTACCTGAACAGAACAGGCTGCCGGCGCAAAAATACATTATCCGGCAGATTCTTCCAATAACCGCCGCAACTTTTGCAAGCAGCGCGCTCGGGTTGGGCCAATGCTACCCTCTGGAATCTGCAACTCGCGAGCGACAACATCGTACGGCGCCGGATCAGGCCGGTAGAACAACATCTGCAACAAGGCGCGACAGCGCTCATCGAGCCGCGCTAGCGCCAGCCGCACCTCGTGCTGGCGCTCAAGCCGTTCGAGTTGCTCGTCGGGCAATAACGCGGGATCAACGATGGTCACTTCGCGCTCTTCATCCGTTTCCAGCGGTTCGATCGCTGATGTGCGACGACCGCGCAACTGGCGCCAGCTTTCGCGGCGAGCCGTCGTGGCGAGCCATGCACCTAACCGATCTGGCCGTTCGATCGTATGCAGATGCTCGAGCAATGCCATGCATACGCGCTGGAACACTTCGGCAGCACCGTCTTCATCTAATCCGGCCCGGCGCGGGATGGCGTAAATCAGGCGTTGATACCGGCGAATCAAGATTTCCCACGCAGTGGCATCACCCTGCCTACAGGCAGCTACCAACCACGCGTCATCTGCGTCTTGCATGCTGGCCCCAACTTGCTGCGGAACGTCTGCACGATATTGTATCGTGGACGGCAAGCATTGGCAAGACAGCCGGCGCGTTTGGTGCGAGAAACCGACGCTTGATCTAGCATGGCATACGGCATTGTATCTACCGTATACCATCGCACCGTCTTAACCGCCTTATGCATGGTGGAAATCAGCCATCGCTTCCGTTTCACCCTGAAACAAACGCGCATAGACACCCTGCGCGGCGAGCAGCTCGTGGTGGGTGCCAACTTCCGCCACCCGCCCTTGTTCAAGCACGTAGATCCGGTCAGCAAGGCGCAAGGTCGCTTCGCGATGGGTAGCAGCGATCACGGTGCGCTCAGCGGCCAACTGGCGCAAGATTTGCGCCACTCGCTCTTCAGCCTCAGCATCGAGCGCCGAACC
This sequence comes from Chloroflexota bacterium, assembly GCA_030550625.1. Taxonomy (GTDB): domain Bacteria; phylum Chloroflexota; class Chloroflexia; order Chloroflexales; family Chloroflexaceae; genus Chloroflexus. The sequence goes on from JAUQOZ010000197.1 coordinate 14,359, forward strand.
GATCTCATCAAGCACCAAAATCGGCGGATCGGCAGCCAACGCGCGCGCCAATGCAATCAATTGGCGCTGGCCACCCGATAAGGTCTTGCCGCCACGACCAACTTGAGTTTGCCAGCCGTCCGGCAAACGCGCAACTAAGCGATCAAGACCAGTCAGGGCCGCTGCGCGCATGATCTGCTCTTCGGGAATGCCGCGGCGCACGCCGTACAAGACATTCTCGGCAATCGAACCAGCAAAGAGTTCCATGTCTTGGGGCACAAACCCGATTGCAGCCCGCAACGACTCGAGCGAGACATCAGCAATCGCCTGCCCATCGATCACAATACGGCCACTATCTGGCTGGCGCAAACCCAACAATAGTTCGAGCAGCGTGCTCTTGCCGGCGCCATTCGGCCCCGTGATCGCCACCAACTCGCCGCGCCGCGCCGCCAACGACACCTTGCGCAACACATAGCCGCGCCCGTTCCGCCGGCACGAGACCTGCTCAACCTGCACGTTGCCTGTTTGTACCTGCAACGCTGGCCGAGCATCGTTTTGCGGTTGCTCAGGCGCTGTCTGCAACGTCGCATAGAGCCGCTCCAGCGAAATGTGCGCCTCTTGCAAGATGCGATTGACGACAGCGATCCGTTGGAACATCGGCGCGATTAAGCCGAGCAAGGCATAGAAGACGATTAACTCGCCGCTGGAGATGCGGCCAGCGGCAATTTCGCCCGCCGCCAGCCCCAACACCAGTACGCTGCTCAACGACACCGCACCAATGGCGACACCTTGCAACAAGCCGCTCTGCTTGGCCCGCCGCGCGCCATAGCGGGCCAAACGACGGGCGAGCCGGTTGAGCCGCCGCTCTTCAAGGCCGTGGCGCATATAGGCTTTGATCATCGCCATGCTGTCGAACCGGTCGTAGAGATAGGCCGACAACCGGCTGCGCTGGCGCCGCGCTGAACGGCTAGCTTTGCGCAGACCCGGATTAATGCGGGTGAAGGCGATCAGGTAGACCGGGATCAATGGCGCAATGCCGATCAGCAAGCGCCAATTGATGGCTCCCAGCACGATGAGCACGAGCGTGAGCAACACTATATCTTGCGCGCCTTGCACGATGCCTTGCGCCAGCAGGCGCTGCAACATCCGGGTATCGCTGAGAAAGCGGAGCGACAACCGGCCAGCGCCGCGCTGGCGCACATACTCTAGCGGCACTAATTGCAAGTGTGACCACAGGCGCGCCCGTATGCGCGCCGCTACCCGTTCACCCAATTCACCAATGCGCGCCTGCTGCTGCGCCACCAGCGCGCCACGCCCAACAGCCGCCGCCGCCAATACGGCAAGCGCCCACCATACCACGCTCGTTACAGACGCCGTCGCCGTGATCTGATCAATCAAGCGCCCAGCAATCAGCGGAATGCTGGCTTCGATGAGGGTGAGCGCGAAGGTGATGCCGGCAATTACCCCTAGCCGGCGCCGGTCAGGGCGCACGAAGGGCCATAGCCAACCCATCATCGTGACCGGGCGTAATCGCCGCACCCATGCGATGAGCTCGCGCGGTGACGAGAGCTGTGCTCTGGCGCGTTGAGCAACTGCCCGGATGACCGCCGGCCAATGCCGGATCGCTGGCGGCTGCTCTTGATATTGCATCTTGGCGCTCAAGGGTACTCCCTTTACTACATTGCTCCTGTGACGATCGCTGCTGGTGAGACAGGGGAGCGAAAGAGTTCTTTAGAACTTCTAAATATTTACATACCTAGGTTGCAGCGCTCGCCTGCAAGCCAACCGCCGCCTCATGCCGCCTCGCGCATCAACCAGCGCGGTTGTTGAAGAAGGGGCAAGAGCTGCGACCCATTGACAATGGCGTCGATCGACAAGCACGGCACATCGATCACCGATTCCACTTCACGCATACAGAGCGGGCTCGCCGTAACCACGCCAGTCACTGCGCGCACCGGCCATCCCTCAGCTTGCAACGTCTGCACGCCACACACTGCGCCAAGACTGTCGTTGGCGGCAAAGAAGAGGTGATCGACCCGATCGCGCAACAGGGTGCTGTTGAGCAGCATGCGCGTTTCGCGTTGGAAGATGCCATCGGCGATTTCGATCACGCTGAAATCGGGCGCGGTTGCGTCCAGCCAATTGAAGAGATCGTGGCAGATGCCGAGCAACTCGGCTTCGCTGAGCATATAGGTAGACGGGAAACCACAGGTGGTAAAATCGAACACCGGCGACGCACCGCAGCTCATAAAGTAGCGACCATCCTTACCGGCAGCCGTGCCGGTAAGCTTGGCCGCCGCCACCCGGAAGCCGGCCCGATGCAAGGCCCGCACCAGCGTCCCGACCGTCGTCGTCTTGCCCGAATTCATCGCCGTCCCCACCACCAAAATGGTCTGGCCACTGCTCGGCATCACTGGCGCTGTCAAGGCAAATGAGCGCAGATTGAGCGGGCGACTATCGGCGCGGCACAACGCCCCCAACACGCGCAGGCGCGTCGGAGCGGCCATTGAACTGTGGGCAGAGACGACTTCACCACACACCCCGCCAATCGAGAGCAGATCGCAGGTTTCAGGCCATTGCGCCGGCACGTACCCCTCGTACTGGTCGGTGGCATAGCGATTGCCAAAAGCGCCAATGAAGATATCGCCGGGAAAGATATTGATGATCTGCCCGGTGGTCGATTCGATCGTGGAATGCTTGCCAAGGCTGATCACCTCAGCCACTAACAGATCGCCAATGCGTGGTGGATTGACGGGATCAGTGTAGCCAAAACATGCCGAAGCGGGAACAAGATGGGTCGTATAGGGGCGCTTCACCTGACAGATATCGAGCTGCTTCATACCGATCGCTCCTCCTTGATGCCTCTACCACTAGATGCACTTCAACAGAGGAGCGAGCGACGCCAAAAATACCTACAGCGGGGCCAAAAACCCGCTGAGCAGACCACGAAAAGCGCGCGCCGCTTCGATATGGGGAAAATGACCGCACTGCGGGATCACCGCCAGTTGAGCGCCGGGAATTTCGCGGCGGGCAGTTTCGGCATAGCGAAGGGAAAAGACCCGATCCTGCGCCCCCCAGACAAGCAAGGTAGGCGCGCGAATTTCATGCAACCGCGCCCGCAAACCGGTCAGAGTCAAATCGGTCGCCGCATACCGCCGGCTCAGTGCTGTGAGCGCGCGCCGATTGGCCGCGCCGCTAATTGCCGCGCGCCCACGCTCGATCAGCTCGGCGTTGACATGCGGCGCTGGATTATGGAAGGCAGCCGACAAGAACGCGCGCACCACTGCCGGGTGCGCCGACAGCCAGAGGATCGTTTCGCCGATCACCGGCCAGCCGCCGATAATCGTCAGCGGCGATGGCTCGACAAAGCCGTCAGTTGCCACCAACGCTAGCCGCGCCACACGACCGGGATGGCGGATGGCAGTCGCCAGCGCATACTTACCGCCCATCGAATGAGCCACAAAAGCGGCCCGTTCGATTCCCAGCGCCGCCAGCAGCCCGGCGTAGAGATCACTCTGCAACACTAAGCCGTATGGCGCATTGGCCGGCTTCTCAGAGCGGCCAAAACCCAGCGCATCAACCGCCAGCGCCCGATAGCCGTGCTCGGCCAACCAAGCCACAGTCGGCTCCCAATCAGCGCACGAACCGGCAAACCCGTGCAAGAGCAGCACCGCCGGCCCGCGCCCGGCTTCGATCCAGTGCAATTGGTACCCGTTAACTCGCAACCAGCGTGAACGCATTGGATCACCTCATTGTCGATGGAACCGGCAGGAGTATACCATGCTCATCGCTTGCCATTGCGAGCCGCCGCCGGCGACGCCATCACCCGCGAGGGCGGGAGGGGTGCCTGAGCGGGTTGGTTCCGCTGAAGCGGGAGATTGCTTCGGGGCTACGCCCCCGCGCAATGACAGGTTGGGTTGTCATTGCGAGCCGAGCGCAGCGAGGCGAAGCCACCCCCCGCTCCAGCGAGAACGACACCTCCACGCACTAATGCACGCGCGAGCAGGAGATTGCTTCGGGCGCAGAGTGCCTGCCCAATGACAAAGCCAACGTCCAATGCAGAAGCTGGCACTATTTGTAAGCAACGTGTTCAAACTTGTAGTTTACAGACTGCCAAGGAACCGGTAAAGTACATTATCATAGCTTCATTCTGCCCTCGCCTTCTTGCGAGTGGAGAGAAAGCATACTTCGCCCCTAAGGAAGAGGCGGGAGTATTGAAATCGAGTGTCTATGAGCGACCTGATCGACATCTTGCAAACGCTGGCCGAACGATCTGGGCGATCGCCATCGCCACTTATCGCGCTGCGCCGGATCCCCGCCGCTGAAGGCGCGCGCATCAGCCATCTGACGGTCGATCAGGCACTGAATGAAGCTTGGGTGCGCGCCATTGGCACCCCGTTTTTTCAAGCGCAATCAGTGGCGCTGGCCGCCCTCCGGCGCGGCGCGCCATTTGCGATCACCGGCAGCGGCTTGCTCAGCCGGGCTAGTTTGCATCTGTTGGCGCTTGATCTGCTGCGCAACGAAGCAAACGCCACTGCATTGTTGATTGCGCCCGATGCCGATCAAGCATTGCTCCACGAGCGCGAAGCGGCTGCGCTCGCGCGTTTTTGCCAGCCGGCACTTGCTATCGCAGCGACCAACGGCGCGAAGCGCCGCGCGGCGCCGGCGGCCCGGCTGGTCGTTACAACGCTGCCCGAATTGCACGGCTCGCTGCTCCGCTTTCACGACCGGGCATGGCGCTACTTCTGGCGCCAGTTGCGTTTCATCGCCATCGCCGATCTCCACACCTATTACGGCATTGCCGCCAGCCACCTCAGTATGATCCTGCTCCGCGCCAGCCGGCTCACGCCACACCCGCTTGCGCTCGGCGGCACAGTCGCGCCGGTCAGCGACGCTGAAGCGGCGCTGCACCTGCTCAGCGGGCGCGAATGGCGGGTCACGCCAGCCAGCGACCTCCCCCATCCAGCTACAACATTAGCGCTCTGGCAGAGCGATGGCGATCGCCAAAGCGAGATCACGCGGCTGGCTGACACCTTCCTCGCGGCTGGCGCCAGCGTGCATGTGGTCGCCACCCCCTACGAGATCGGCCACGTGCGGTCAACTGTCGCCTCCGAGCGGTTTAGCGCCGGCGCTAACCCACTTCCGGCGCACGTGCAGATCGTGACCGGCGCTCAGACCGGCGCTGCGCTTCAGGCTGCGCTCGACAGCGGGGCTGCGCTTGTGATTCTGCTGCTGGGGCGCGGGATCGGCGAACCGGCCCTGCAACGGCTGGCAGTGACCGATATAGCCACGTGGCCGTTGCTGCAACCACCGGTATGGCCGCCCGCGCCGCTGAACCCGTTTGTCGCCGCGCTCCATCTGGTCTGCGCTGCCAGCGAGCAACCCCTGCGCGACGATGAAATCCAACAGTGGCAACTCACGGCAATGGTCGAACGGCTCGCAGCGCAGCAGCATCTCTATCGCCTGCCTGATCGGACGCCGATCTGGTTGCCGGGTACGCAGAGCGATCCGTATATTCCCCTTGCCCTGCATGCCGCCGGCATGGAACCGCTCCATCTCCTTGATGAGCAAGGGCGTGAGACCGGGATAGTTGATCCTTCTATTGCCGGTCGCTGGGCACATCTGGCTGCCGCGCTGCCGCCATTGTGCGGCGGACAGCAGGTCATCGCGCACGACGACGAGCACGGCACAGTGACGCTGGCTGCCCGCGCTGGCCGGCGCACCCTGCCATTGCGCCGTTGTCAGGTACGGATTCGGGACGAATGGGCGCAGCGCGAACTGCGACGCGCGCGCGGCGGCAGAGGGCCGCAGCTAGGGTGGGGACGGGTCACGATCGAAGAGACGACCTACGCCTACCGCGAGCAGGTTGGGCGGAACCCGGCCCAAGAACGCGCGTTGCCAGAACCGATGACCCAACAATGGAATAGTCCGGCGATTTGGGTGCGCCTCACCCAGCCGCTGAATGTGACCGGCCAATTGGCAGGATGGTCGTGTGTCGCTGCCGTCACGCTGCGCACGCTGGCCCGGCTGGAAGATTGCGTGACCGCTTACGATCCGGCTACGCAGCATCTATATTTTGTTGATGCCCAACCGAATGGGAATGGCTTGGCTGAATGGCTATACGAGCAGCTTGAGGCCATTCTGCCGTTGGCTTACGATATTGCCCTCGATCAACGCACCGATCCACTATTCGAGCCGCTGGCCCGCGTTGACATGGATTGGCTACTGGCGTTGTTGGGAGGCGAGGCGGAAGTGGCGATTCCAATGCCGTCATTGTCGCCGGCTAAGGCCAGCCGCACCGAGCCGCCCGCCCGCGCCGAGCCGCCTACCCGCGCGCCAGAGCCGCCCGCCCGCGCGCCAGAGCCACCCACCCGCGCCGAGCCACCCACCCGCGCCGAGCCGCCCGCCCGCGCCGAGCCGCCCACCCGCGCGCCAGAGCCGCCCGCCCGCGCGCCAGAGCCACCCACCCGCGCCGAGCCACCCACCCGCGCCGAGCCGCCCGCCCGCGCGCCAGAGCCGCCCACCCGCGCCGAGCCACCCACCCGCGTGCCAGAGCCGCCCGCCCGCGCCGAGCCGCCCACCCGCGCGCCAGAGCCGCCTGCGCGCGTGCCAGAGCCGCCTGCCCGCACCGAGCCGCCTCCGCGCGCTGCCCGTGCCAGCGGCAACCCGCGCAACCGGTACAGCCGGCCCCCCGAACGGACGCCGGTGCGTCATCAACCTGATCGCTCGCCACCGCCGGCGCAGCCGGCCACTCCGTCGCCAGCCGAAGAGCCAACGATGCCCGACGCCGAAGCGATACTGGCCCGTCTACGCCAACGCCGCTCGCGCGCCGAACCCACCGCACCGGCTACACCGCAACCAGCCGCTGCCGATGCACCGCCGCCCGAACCACGCTTTCAGCCCGGCGACCGGATTATCTGTATGCCTTATGGGGCCGGTAAAGTGCGCTTCAGCATGTTTAGCGACGATCGCGAAATCCTCTTGGTTGAGTTTGACGAGCATGGTGAACTGCGCATTGATCCCTCGGTCAACATTGTCCGCCGTCTCCCGCCAGAGGAGCCTGATCAAGATGAGTAGCAGCTATGTCCAATCCTGTTACGCTGTACCTGCCGCTCTTGACCCATACCGACCCGCTGGTGCGCCGGCAAGCCACCACGATTCTGCTCACCCACTATGGCAACCGCGCCCTTACCTACCTGCGCCGCTTACTCGACGATCCGGCGCTGAGTGAACAAGCGCGGGCAGCCTTAACCAACATCGGTGACATCACCGGTCTACGGGTCGAACTCCGCCCGTTCCGTGGCGTCTACGTGCGTTGTCTTGGCGATTTCCAAGTCTTTATTAACAGCCGCCCGATCGAACCAGACGAATGGGGTCAAAGCGATGGCGGGAAGGCTGGCGGGCGCAAGGTACAAGGCATCTTCGCCTATCTAGTGCATTGCGGCGCCGGCGGGGCCACGCGCAGCGAGATTGCGACGGCCATTTGGGGCGGCGCGGCCAGCGCGAGCAGCATTGCCCGTACCCTGACCGCCTTGCGACAAGTGCTACATCAATGTGGCGGCAGTGATCTCGCCACCCATCTGCTCCATACCAATCGGCAACGCTGCGTGCTCAACAGTGATCTCTACCGCAGTGATGCCGACCTGCTGGAACGGACATTCGATCTCGCCGCCAAGACCGCCGACGAACAGGGCCTTGAGGCAGCGATCTCGTTTTACCAATACGTGCTTGATCTGTACGACGGGCCGTACATGGAAGGAATTGCCGGCGCGGAGCAGTGGGCTGCCGAACGGCGAGCGAGCCTGCTCAGCAAGACGGTGCTAGCCGGCGAACGGCTAGCCGCCCATGCTTACGCTACCGGCAACGATCAGCAATGTTTGCACTACTGCCAGCGCGTCTTAAGCCTCGAACCACGAGCAGCCGCCGTAGTAAACTGGCACTTGCGCGCCAGCCACCGGCTCGGCCTGCCGGTAGAGATGCAGCGCGTCTACCAGCGCTACCTCGCCGCCGCCGGCATCAACCCGCGCCGCAAACGCGACGATCCAGTAGTACAGCTCTACCACGAATTGGCTGAGTAGCGCCCTCTGAGAAGTGACCAGCGCCCTTCGCTCTGTGTGTACAGAGCGAAGGGCGTCTACTATGAAGCTATGCCATGCGTTGACTGCTCACACTACAGCGCATTGCCACGGCACGCCATTTACGACATATCTAAACCGCCCTGCAGCTCGGCGACGCGAGCGCGAAACTCATCGCTCACCGGCACACTGCGCCCGGCGGCGTAATCGTAGGCCACCAACACCGATTGCGCCGTCGCGATCAGCGCGCCATCGCCAAGCCGGGCAATTGCGTAATCCATGGTAAAACTCTTGCCGCCGATCCGGCTGACCCGCACGCCCACCAGCAACTCATCGCCAAAATGGGCCGGCGCTTTGTAACGAATCGTCAGTTCAGCCAGAATGATGCCCAACCGGTCGAGCGAGCCGCCAACCAACCGCTGGTAATAGGCAATTCGGGCCGATTCGAGATACGTCGCATAGACCGCATTATTGACATGGCCAAGCGCATCAAGATCGCGAAAGCGCACTTCAATCGGGTAATGAAACGGATATTCGGCAAGCACTGCCGGCACCGGACGAGTCATGCACTTACTCCTCGTATCACGCTTAATTTCCTAACACCTACCCGGTTACTCTCTGGTATAATGGCGCACAACAAACGCCAACCTGCTCATGTCCATCCCAACCCATTCCAAAACCATGACCGGCAAGGAAACAGATATGTCAGCACATAAAGGCACCATCTTCATCATCGACGATGATCTCGGTCTACAGAGTATTTTGTCATTCGCCTTGCGCAACGCCGGCTACGAGGTGGTGTTGGCCCGCGACGGCCTCGAAGGGTTGCGTATGCTCGAACACCTCTCGCCTAGCCTCGTCTTGAGCGATATTATGATGCCCAACATGGATGGCGTCGAGACGTTCCAGCGCATCAAAGAACGCCTGCAAGACGATGGCATTCCAATTATTCTGATGACGGCGCTCAGCCGCAAGCCGTGGTTTGCCGATCTTGAGGCCGAAGGCGCCGTGATCATCCAGAAGCCGTTCGAGATATCACATCTCGTCGATCTTATTGAGCGGACGTTGAGCTAAGCGCAGCAAAATGCGGGCGCAGCCGCGTGTATGTCTCTTCCAACGCTTCAGGGATGAGTTTCGTGCCGCCAATCACTGGCATAAAATTATTGTCGCCGTTCCAGCGCGGCACGATGTGCATATGCAGATGATCGGCGATCCCAGCGCCGGCCACACGCCCCAAATTCATACCAAGGTTAAAGCCGTGGGGCGCATACTCACCCTGTATGATGGCAACGCACTGTTGCGTCAAGGTGAACAATTCCCCGGCAATCCTACTATCAAGCATCGTAAGATCGGCAACGTGCAGATACGGCACCACCATCAGGTGGGCGGTGTTGTAGGGATAAATATTCATCACCACAAAGCAGTGCTGGCCGCGGTAGAGGACGAACCGCTCAGCATCGCTGGCGCTATTGGCATCAGCCATCGCGCAGAACACACATCCCTCATCAGTTTCACCGCGCTTGATATACCGCATGCGCCACGGCGTATACTTAATCTCCATCACGACTCCTGCACATTTGCGCGCAAAAAGGCTTCGATAAACGGATCAATATCGCCATCGAGCACCGCTTGCACGTTGCTCGTCTCATAATCGGTGCGATGGTCTTTGACCAGCGTCGAGGGGTGGAGGTAATAAGTACGCATCTGATTGCCGAATGCCGCGTCACGGTACTCGCCGCGCAAACGAGCCCGTTCTTCGGCCTGCCGCTGCAATTCACGCTCGAGCAAGCGCGCGCGCAAGACGCGCAGCGCCGTTTCACGGTTCTGAATCTGCGAGCGTTCGTTTTGGCACGTCACCACAATCCCTGTCGGCAGGTGGGTAATGCGCACCGCCGAGTCGGTGGTATTGACTCCCTGACCGCCATGACCGCCGCTGCGAAAGACATCGATCCGCAAGTCATCCGGCTTGATCTCCACTTCCGGCGCATCGTCCACTTCTGGCATCACCTCGACGCGGGCAAAGCTGGTTTGGCGGGTATGAGCGGCGTTAAAGGGCGAGAGCCGGATCAGGCGATGCACGCCGGCTTCGGCGCGGGCGTAGCCATAGGCATACGGGCCACGGATCTCGATCGTCGCGCTCTTGATCCCCGCCTCTTCGCCTTCGCTCAGGTCAATCAAATTGACCGTATAACCGCGCCGTTCAGCCCAACGGGTGTACATGCGCAAGAGCATCGCCGCCCAATCTTGGGCATCGGTGCCGCCCATACCGGCCTGTATCGAGAGAAAGGCGTCGCGGTCGTCATAAGGGCCGCTGAGCAACACCTCTAGCTCGCGCTGTTCGACCTCGTGCTGGATGGCGCGCAATTCGGCGGCCAGATCGCCGGCCAGCGACTCGTCACCTTCCAGCTCGGCCAGCTCGATCAGCTCAGCGAGGCTTGTGATCCGGCGCTCAAGATCGTTCCACAGCGTGACCTCTTCCTTCAAACGGGTCAGCCGCTGCATAATCTCTTGCGCCGCGCGCGGCGTATTCCACAGATCAGGATCGGCAGCACGGGCTTCGAGCTGCTCGATCTCGGCTTGCTTGGCCGCTAAGTCAAAGATGCCCCCGCAGATTGGCAAACCGTTCGCGGACTGTTTCGAGTTCGTCGTGTAATTCGGCTAGCATGATCGCTCCTTCGTTGGATGGTTCCCATCCCGTGCGGGCATAGCGTGCTATGACCCTCCTACTTTCCCTATGGTACCACAGCTTCGCCTGCCGTATAATAAGCGTAGGATTCACCTTGAAGAAAGCGGTGCAACAATGCGGTATCTCGCGTTGATAGCCGGAATGATGCTGGCGCTGTGGGGTGCGCCGCTGCACGCGCAGAGCAACGCGCTCTATTTTGTCGCCACCGGCCAGCGGCTCGATGATACCTACGGGTTTCTCAGCGTCTGGCGGGCGAGCGAAGGGCCGCTGACGCTTGGCCAGCCGATTAGCGCCCCCTTCCGCGACGGCGAGTTGATGGTGCAATATTTCGAGCGCGGCAGGCTGGAACTGCATCCGGCCTATAACAACGCCGTGCTGCGCGGACGAGTAGGGGCCGAGTACGCCGCCGCGTTGGGCCGGTCGTTCCCGCCACCCACGCCAGCCGCGCGCGAAGCCCCCGCGCGCCGCTTCTTCGCCGAGACCGGCTACACCCTTGGGCCTCCCTTCCTCGCCTTCTGGGAAGCGCATGGCGCGATCGATGTCTTTGGCCTGCCGATCAGCGAACCGCGCTGGGAATACGTTGGCGGCACGCTGCGGCAGGTGCAATACTTTGAACGGGCCCGGCTCGAAGTCGATCCGCGTCCCGCCGATCCGGCCAACGCGGTGCGGATCAGCGACCTTGGCCGCGATCTCGCACGCCTGCGCGGAATCGACCTCAGCCCAGTCGCTGCCGTCAATGCGGTTCCGGTTGATGCCAACGGCCAACCTCAAGCTGCGCCGCCTGCACCAGCCCCAGCCGCCGCGCCTACCCCAGCGCCAGCCGCCAGACCGCCGGCTCCCAAACCTGCCCAACCGGTCACCCGCACCACCGGCGACAAGCTGATTATCGTCGATCTGAGCGACCAATGGCTCTACGCGCTCGACGGCGACCGTATCGTCTTCGACGCGCCGGTTTCAACCGGACGGGACGGCTTCAACACGCCGGTTGGCTCGTTCAGCATCTACGCCAAAGTGCGCGAACAGACCATGCGCGGCTGCGCCGGAGGCGAATGCTGGGTCGTGCCCCGCGTCCCCCACGCGATGTACATCGTCGGCGGCGTCGCCCTGCACGGCACTTACTGGCACAACCAATTCGGCACCGGCGTGCGCCGCAGCCACGGTTGCATCAATTTGCCGCTCAAAGCGGCGGCATGGCTCTACGAATGGGCGCCGGTGGGAACGCCGGTGGTAGTGCGGCGGTAGAAAAACATCACCCCTCTTCCGCATGGCGAGAGAGGGGTTAGGGGTGAGGGTTATTCCACCACGATGGTCATCACTGTTTGCCATGCACCCACATTGCCGGCATTGTCGAGCGGCTTCACCCGCAACCAGTACGTACCGGGAGCCAACGCCGGAACCGCCACGCTTGGCTCGGTCACAAACCACTCGCTCTCGCCAGCCGGATCGGGGCCGAGGTAGAGCCGGTAACCGGCCACCCCCGACAGCGGATCGCTCGCCGCGGGCCACACCAGCGTGATCGCTTGCTCGCGGGCCAGTGCCAGCGTTTGCGGCGTCGCTGCCAATACCGGCGGCGAGATGTCGTAACCGACTGGCCCGTAACTCGCCAATGTCTGCCGGCCATCAGGCCCCCACGCCCGTACATAGAGCGTATGCCACCCCTCACCCATGTCAGCCAAGCGGGCATAACCATCGTAAGCGCCGGGGAACATCGGGGTATCAGCCGGCGGCTCGGCGTCCCACGCTTGGCTCAGCCCGCCGCCACCCCACGCGACGCTAAAATCGATCTGGTGATCGGTGTTATACCACCCTGCCGGCAACGCCGTGCTGGTAAACGTCACCGCCGGATCTTGCAGTGACATCGCCGTCAACACCTTGCCGCCATGCTGATTACAGCCACCGATTTCCGGCAAATCGTAACCCTCGGCAAATTTGAGCGGCACCGACTGGCGACCGCTCCAGCCATTCGCGCCGGCAGTATAGGCTGTAAAGTGAAGATGAGGAATACCGGGTGAACCACGATCACCCGCATACCCCAACACATCACCCGCCGCAAACGCATAACCGCGCGCGGTCGTCACCGGCTGGCTAAGGTGGGTATACATCGTAAAGAAGTTATTGCCGTGGGAAAGAATAATCGTACCGCTACGCGCTTCCCAATGCCAAAGCGTGCCGGAAGCAGCCGCCCGAATCGGGGCATTGTAGGTCGGGCCATTCACTTGAGCTAAATCGAGTGAATAGCGATCCCAACCATTATGCGTGCCACAAGCGTATCCCTGAATAATTCGCCAAGGTTCGCCGGGAGGAGTGGGGAGAACGAGAGTGGGAGCGGCGGCGACAGGCACTGGTCGAACAACGAGCGAGAGCATTACGGCGAACAGCCAGCTTAGCGCAAGCAGAGCGCGACGCCGGCGCGTCGAATGCAACACCATGCAGATGTTCCCTCCGGGCGTTGCCCAAACACGGGGCCAACGCCATTCAACACGGAATCACGTCGTCGCACCGCAGTGCGACGATGGAACAGGACGAACGTGGTCCTGTCGCGGAGCGCTGTGTCATATACAGCAAGGTATATGACAAATATTGCCAGTATCATCTTCGATATGGCACAGCGGCAAGATACCATGAGTCAGCGGTATGGTCAAACACGGTAAAGCATTGCCACAAAAATGCACACAAAGCGTGCGATAAGCAAGTTTTGACCATTGCGATGGGGCGCACCCTGCTGTCATTGCGAGGGAGCGGCGGTAGCCGCGGAAAGCAGCGGCGGGCAATGATTCAAACCAACCGCCCTAGCCATGGTACAATGCGGGCAAGATCGCGACCAGCAAAACGCGCATAACGCACCTATGTCGCCCACCACCCAATCCATCCTCATCGTCGGCGCTGCCGATACCGGGCGAGCGCCGATCGCCGCTGCCCTGCTACGCCGGATGGCGCAGGCCCGCGGCTACTCGTGGCAGATCGCCTCGGCTGGCGTTGTCGGTCACGATGACGATCCGCTGCAACCGGCGGCGCGCGATGCGTTGGCCGTGCTCGGCCTCGCCGCCGATGACCACATCGCC
>JAUQOZ010000085.1:0-5249 GCA_030550625.1 Chloroflexota bacterium
AGGGCGAGGTTTTTACCTCGCCCCAACGCAAGCGACCGTTTGCGCTTTACGCCACGCTCTCAGCCTCGGCCACAGCCTTCGCCGGCGCCGCCAGCAAGCGGCGATCCAGCCGGAACATTGTCGCAATGCCGAGCGCCTGCACCGCAGCCAACGCCGCCAGCACGACGAAGTAGACCGGCGAGAACTTCTCAACCAACCCGTTCTGCACCAGACCCACGTGCAGGAAGAACATCCCGAACACAAACAAGCCAACTGCCGGGCAGATCAGGCCGTAGGCGCCGGGGCTGCGCGACGGGCCGCTCAGATAGGTGCGGAAGTAGCCAACCCGCTGCAACACCGACCAGCCAAACAGACCGGCCAACATTTGCAGGCTGAAGAAGACCGCCGTGATCAGCAGACGGTGCGGGGCATCGATGTGCAGCTCAAAGCCGGTGTGCAGACCATGGCTGATGCGCAAGAAGGCAATCCCGATCAGGGTCATCAGCGGAATCGGCATCCACAAGCTCTGAGCCGCCTCAACCGCGACCCCATTCGTCAGCATCGCCCGCAAGCCCAACACTCCAAGCGCCACTGCCAACACGATCGCCGCCGTAATGAAGAGGATGCTACCAAGCATTGACACCGCGATCGTGAGCTTGACCGTGCTCATCGCCGCCGGCGCAGCCATGCCAACGCCAACCATTGCGAAAGAGAATGCAGCTTGCAATTGGGTCAGATTATTATTGCGGGTGCAATCAAAGTGACCATTAGCAATGGCACGGCCAAAAATATCGGCAAACGTGCGCATCGCTAACACACCCACCATAAAGAAGGCCGTCAACGAGAAGGGGAACAGATATTCAACCACGTTCCAAAGACCGGGCACAAACACTGCGCCGAGCGCAAAGAGCACGTTAATCGTCATTGCCAACGTCAGCGGCAGCGTCATCAACATCACCGCGCCGTTGGTCTCGCGCAGTTGCACATACGAGCTGCTGCGGCGGAAGCGAGCAAACTCGCTCAGATTCCAGATCAGCGATTGGAAGTGGCGGATAGCGAAGAGCGCAATGCCAGCCATCGCCAACAGCAAGAGCGCCTGCCCGATCAGATCCGACTTCGCCCAGAGGGCGGCAATGCTATCGAACGTCACAATGGGCGTAGCCGCGTGGGGAACGAGAAAGTTTAGCCATATGAAAAAGGTAATGGCCATACCGCCATTACCGAGCGCCGCCAAAAAGTAGGTCGGCACATACCGATCGCCGAGCGTCCGCAATCCCGTCAAACGACCGATCAACTGACTCATGGGCGTGTAACCTCCTCCTTGTCACGGATATTTTGACCTTTTGCCCATAAGATGCAATATATTAGGTGGAGGTTACATGAAACAACCAACAAAATGGGGCGACAGATGCGTCGCCCCGCACCAGTGGTTGATCACGCCAGTCACCGGCCTTTGGCAGCGGCCAACGAACGCCGGCCACGAGCAACGTGTTGCGGCGCCGGCGCCGCGACCAGCCAGAGCAACGTTGTCATCGTTATAGCTGACAGCAGGCACCACACACACGTCGCCCCAATCACAAACGGCTCAAGAAAGGTGAGGTAGAGCGAAAAGAGCGTACCGGCCAGCGCCATCACGACTAACGCTTGGCGGGCAAGGCGTAGGTGCGCAAAGCGGTCGAGCAGCCATGTCACGATGATCGCGAGATAGCCAGCCAGACCGATCAACCCCACCGGAATGCCGAACAGGCGGGCATACCGGCTTTGGTGAACGGCATTGCAATCGCCGACCGGCCCGCAGACCGCACTCTGCTGGTTCAATTCGACGAAGGCCAAATAACCGGCCAAGACTACTCCTACCGCCGCCAACGCCGGGATCCAGCGCGAGCGGGTGACGGGCAACGGACGGTCGAAGGGCCAGCGCAGGCGCGTCATAGCGACAAAGAAGGCGATCGCCATGCCGGTCAGCACGAGCAACGCGAGCGTATTGGCGAACGGATCACGGCTGAATGGCGACGATGCCGGCGGCGCAACCGGCACAGCGCCAGCCTCAAACGTCGCCGTCAACGGCTCAATGCCGGGGATGGCCGGCCATGCATTCCCTCCCGCAGCTAGCGATTGCTCGATCAGAGCCGGCAGCCGGGCCGGAATCTCATCACTACCAACCAGATGAGTTTGGTCAAAAAACAAGGCTGGCACTCCTTGACGTTCAGCAGGGACAGCAAAGGTTTGCAACGCCGCGCTGTACAACGACTTCCCAGAAGGTGTCGACGCATCAATCGTGAGAATGTGCAACTGGCTGCCATAGCGGGCCTGCAATGGCGGCAGCACTTCATCGAGCACGGTGTGGCAATGCGGGCACGTGGGGGAATAGAAGAGCACAGCGCGGGCAACCGGCGCCTGTGCAAACGCCGGCGACACGCCGAGCACGGCGATAACTACCAACAGGGCAACCCAATAACGACGAAGAGCCATGACAACCTCCTTTCAGCACTAGGTGCATGATATTGGTTGCCACGGCTGGCGACTAGCGCAAATCACCCAATGAATAGGTACAAATCACGCAACCTAGCCCAACGGCGTATAGATCGCGCCGCGCGGCGTCAGTTGGCTGCGGAAGAGGATGGGGCGCTCGCTCTGCCACGTGAGAGATTGGGGAACGACCGCGGGCAGCGCCGCGCGGAGCGCGCGCAGCTCAGCCGGCGTGGCTGCGGGGCGGGCACGGGCAAGGGTGATGTGAGGGGTGAAAGGACGCGGATCGGTGGGCAAGCCAACCGACTGAATAACGCTGGCAAGCGATTGGAACAGCGCCTCTAGACCAGCCAGATCGCCGCTGAGACCAACCCAAACGACGCGCAACGAGCCAGTTGGCGGAAAACAGCCCAGCCGGTCAAGGCTAAGGCGCAAGGCGGGCACAGTGATAGCGCGCATCCCGGCCAGCAACGGTTCGACCAGCCGTTCCGGCGTCTCACCGAGAAAGTGAAGGGTCAGATGCATGCCGACCGGGTCACTCCAGCGCACAGCCCGGCTATGCGCACTTAGGCGCATCTGCACATCGCGCAGCTCACGGCGCACATCGTCCGGGAGATCAAGCGCGATGAAAAGGCGCATCGTCGGTTCGGAAGTTGGTGATGGTTGAGCCATAGTGACCCAGTGCTGCCAGTGAATCCGAAGCTATTGTACAACAAAGAGCAACTGCCGGTTGAGCGAGTGAGTAGTCGATGCCGTCAACGAGGCGGTAGGCAGACAACATTGCTGAATTTACTGCGCAACGTTTGCTGATTATCGCCGGTATTCTTATTAAAGATATTTGCTGCTCTCAACAGGAGGTAACAGAATGAGGTTCCATCACCGCCGATCAATTCGCTTACGCGAGTATGATTACACACAACCGGGGGCATACTTTGTCACTATTATGGCGTATAACGGCGACTATCTCTTCGGCAAAATAGTTGACGGTGTGATGAAATTAGATGCGTTAGGCGAGATCGTGCAGGAAGAGTGGTTCAAAACCGCTGTTTTGAGACCGTATGTTCGTTTGTATGAGGATGAATTCGTAGTGATGCCAAATCATATTCATGGCATTGTATGGATCGTAGGTACCGCATCATCCGGCGACCACAAATACAACGATCCGGAAGCGATTGAACCCACCCACGACCACGTCAAGGAAACCCATACCGCCCACGACCCCGCTCGTAGGGGCACAGCGGCGCTGTGCCCTTATGGGGGCACAGCGGCGCTGCGCCCCTACGGTATCGCCCCCACCGGTACCCGGGACGCCGGCCACGCCACGTTCCCCCACGGCGCCCCCACCGGTACCCGGGACGCCGGCCACGCCACGTTCCCCCACGACACTGTCCGCACACCCCAATTCGGCAAAATCGTTCCCCATTCGTTGGCAACAATCGTCCGTTCATTTAAATCTGCCGTGACCAAACGCATCCATGCGTTGCCTTACGCTACCGACAGACCGGTTTGGCAACGTAACTACTACGAACGAATCATTCGCAACCAGCGCGCGCTCGATACCATTCGTCGCTACATCGTCAACAACCCGCAGCGCTGGCACCGTGACCGTAACAATCATCGCTGTCTATGACCGTGCTCCTACTCCCCCCTCTCAGCCAACACCTCTCGCCAAACTTCAATCGGCTGCGCACCGGCCAGCAGCCGGTTGTTGATAAAGAAGACTGGCGTACCAAAAACGCGCAGGGCATGCGCTTCGCTCACGTGGCGGGCAATGACGGCTTTGGTCTCGGCGCGCTCGGCGCAGACCCGCAACGCCGCCGCATCGAGGCCAAGCTCGGCGGCGATGGCGTCGATGCGACGCTGCGCGCTGGTCGCGTCGCTTTGCCACGCTTCGCCGTTGGCAAAGAGGGCATTGTGCATCTCCCAGTAGCGGCCCTGCTCGCCGGCGCAGATCGCCGCCAGCGCGGCCCGCTCGCCTTGCGGGCTAGTGACCGGCAGGTGCTTGACGACGTAGAAGACCTTGCCGGTCTCGACAAATTCCGCCACCAAGGCGTAAAAGGTGAGCTGGTGGTAACGGCGGCAGAAGGCGCAACCGAAATCGGTGAACTCGACGACGGTCACTGGCGCGGCGGGATCGCCGAGCACGGCGTAGGGTTCGGCGCTGAGGCCAAGCTGGGCCATGCTCGCGGTGAGCACGCCATTCTCGGTGATGGCCGGCGTTGGCGTCACGGTTAGAGATGGCGTCGGCAAGGGCGTTTCGCCTAGGCGGATGACGCGCGCGGTTGGCGCCGGCGCTGCCGGCGGTTCGGGGGTGACGGTCGGCAAGCGCGCAATCGTGGGTGAGGGTGTGGGAATATTCGCCGTTGCTGTGCAGCCGGCAAGCAAGACAAGTAAGAAAAGGACGAATGCACGAATTGGGTTTATTGAGCTACTTCGATAACGAGTCATTGTGCAAGCCCTTATTTTGTGGTGGCAGAGCGGCAGGCGTAGAGAAGCATACCACACCTTGCCAATAACCATTTCTAGCTCGCAAGGACAACCGGGGGTGCCCGCCTGTCATTGCGAGGGAGGGGCGGCCACCCCGCGCAGCGGGGCGCCACCCGACCGAAGCAATCTCCTGCTTTGGCGGAAAGAGGTTGCTCCCGTGCTCGCGGGAGATTGCTTCGCCGCCTCCGGCGGCTCGCAATGACAACGGGGGGCGGGGGAGATGGCCCCCACCCCAGCCCTCCCCCGCTGGGGGAGGGAGTCACCGGGAAGGATGCCGGAGCCGGTCCCTCCCGTGCTCGCGGGAGATTGCGTCG
>JAUQOZ010000085.1:5259-5572 GCA_030550625.1 Chloroflexota bacterium
TTTGTGGTGGCAGAGCGGCAGGCGTAGAGAAGCATACCACACCTTGCCAATAACCATTTCTAGCTCGCAAGGACAACCGGGGGTGCCCGCCTGTCATTGCTTCGGTCGGGCAGCGCCCCGCTGCGCGGGGTGCTGCCCGACCGAAGCAATCTCCTGCTTTGGCGGAAAGAGGTCGCTCCCGTGCTCGCGGGAGATTGCTTCGCCGCCTCCGGCGGCTCGCAATGACAACGGGAGGAGCAGGGGATTGCTTCGCCGCCTCCGGCGGCTCGCAATGACAATGGGGGGCGGGGGAGATGGCCCCCACCCCAGCCCT
>JAUQOZ010000073.1 GCA_030550625.1 Chloroflexota bacterium
GACGGGTTGCCGTATCTATCACGCGCCCAACCGAGCTTGCTCCCCACCTTCCTCATCCTCTGCGCCCTCTGCGACCTCCGCGGTAAAGAATCCCTCGCGCCCTCCGTGGCAAACAATTCCCCGCGCCTTCTCAATACTCAATCCCCGGCTGGGCGCGAATGCCTTGATCGCGGAACGGATGCTTCACCTCGTGCATTTCCGTCACCAAATCGGCATACTCGATCAACTCCGGCGGCGCATAGCGGCCAGTAATGATCAGATGCAGCATCGGCGGCTTATTGGCTTTGAGCCACTCCACCACCTCAGTGGCCGGCACCCAGCCGTAGTGCATCACATACGTAAACTCATCGAGCAAAAAGACATCGAAATCGCCGCTGGCAATCTGCTGCTTAGCCAGCTCCCAGCCGTGCAGCGCCCGCGCCTGCGTCTCATCAAGATTGCGGCTCGTCCACGTAAAACCATCGCCGAGCGGCGTCAGCGTAATCCCCATCCGCTCCAGTGCGCGCAACTCGCCGAACTTAGCCTGCTCGTGCTTGATAAACTGCACGCCACCCACGCGCATGTTGCGACCCCATGCCCGCAACAGCACGCCGAGCGCGGCGGTAGTTTTACCCTTGCCATTGCCGGTATTGACGATCACCAAGCCTTTAGGTTGGTGGCTGGCCCGCACCGCCTTGCGGCGCGCCTCTGCTTCGGGTGAGGAACCCGGCCCAGTCGTGGTTGCATCTTCCATACGTTACGCCTTTGCGTTAGCAGCCAAAAACAACAACCCCGGCCATTCTCGCTGGCCGGGGTCATGAAACGATAGAGCGCGATCGAATACGCGCGCTTCGCTCATCCTTCTTGGCGCGAGAAGGGCTGAACGAACATCGCATCGCGGCAGGCGTCCTGGCTTCCGGCCAATCAAGGCCGGTTACAGTTGCGGCACAGCGCTGGACTTGCACCAGCTTCCACCTTTACGCCCTAGCATCCGGGCTAGCGGGACACCGCGATGGGTATGGAATTGCCTATGTGCAATAATGCGTTGATTATAACACAGAATCGCAGATGCGCTATCAATCGCAATACTGGGCAAGATAGTCTCACTTCAAAAACAGATGGTACGCCGGATTATCGCTCTGTTCTTGGTACGGATACCCCAACCGGCTCAGCGAAGCGTAAAACCGGTCGAGGTCAGCATCAGGCACCTGAATGCCGGCCAGCACCCGGCCATGGGCGCTACCGTGATTGCGGTAGTGGAACAGGCTAATATTCCACGACGCATCAAGCGACTCGAGGAACTGGAGCAATGCCCCCGGTCGTTCGGGAAACTCGAACGAGAAGAGCCGCTCGTCGGTCGCTTCCGGCGCGCGCCCGCCGACCATGTGGCGCAGATGGATAATCGCCAATTCATCGTTAGTCAGATCGAGCACCGTATAACCGGCGTTGCGCATCCGCTCGGCCAACTCGTGGCGCTGGCGAGCATCAGTCAACTGCACCCCGACAAAGACGTTCGCATCAGGGCGCGGCGCATAGCGATAATTGAATTCGGTAATGTTATGCGGCCCGATAATCCGGCAAAACTGCTTAAACGAACCGGGCCGTTCGGGGATAGTGACGGCAAACAGCGCCTCGCGCCGCTCGCCGATTTCGGCCCGCTCGGCGACATGGCGCAGGCGGTCGAAATTCATATTCGCGCCGCAGGTCAACGCCACTGCCGGCAGATCGGCCCCGCGCTCGGCGATATACCGCTTGAGACCGGCCACCGCCAATGCCCCCGCCGGCTCCATAATTGCGCGGGTATCCTCAAACACATCCTTAATCGCCGCGCACACCTCATCGGTCGTCACGCGGACAAAATCATCAACGTAGCGTTGCACAATCGCAAAGGTATGCTCGCCGACGCGCCGCACCGCCACGCCATCAACAAAGATGCCGACCTGATCGAGCGTCACCCGATAGCCAGCCCGCACGCTCTGATACATCGCATCGGAGTCGTCTGGCTCAACGGCGATAATCTCGATATTGGGGTTAATACTCTTGAGAAAGATCGCGATCCCGGCAATCAACCCGCCGCCTCCCACCGGCACAAAGACCCGGTAGCGTTCGGCCCGCATCTGTTGCGAAATCTCGAGCCCAATCGTCCCCTGCCCAGCGATCACCAGCGGATCGTCGTAGGGATGAATGAACGTCAGGCCCAATTCCTGCTGCAAGCGATAGGCATGAGCCTCGGCATCGCTATAGCTATCGCCGTAGAGCACCACTTCAGCGTTGCGACGACGGCACGCGGCAACCTTAATCTCCGGCGTCGTCACCGGCATCACAATCAGGGTGCGGATGCCCAACTGCTGGCCGGAATAGGCCACTCCTTGGGCATGATTACCGGCAGAGGCGGTAATCACACCACGCGCCTTTTCTGCCGGACTCAGATGGGCCATCCGGTTATAAGCCCCGCGCAGCTTAAACGAAAAGATCGGCAACAGATCCTCGCGCTTAAAGAAAATCTGCGCACCCAGCCGCGCGCTGAGCAGCGGCGCTGGTTGCAGAGGCGTTTCTTGCACTACATCATAGACCCGGCTAGTCAGAATCCGTTGCACATAGGTAAAATCAGGGTTCGGCATACGTAGAAAGCTCCTGTGCGCCGCAGACACGGTTGCGCCCTCGCCGCTTGGCGAGATAGAGCGCCCGATCGGCATCAGCAATGAGGGAAGACGGATCAGGATGCAAAACTGACTGGAATGAAGCAACACCAGCACTCAAGGTTAGCGTGATAGAGGAACCATGAACCAGAAACGGAGCAGCCATTGCCGTCCGACAAAGGCGTTCAGCAACGACTAATGCCGCCTCATACGGCGTTTCCGGCAAGATCAAGCCAAACTCTTCGCCGCCGTAGCGTGCCAAGACATCAACATCGCGCAGACAAGCGCGACAACGCTTAGCCACGTCGCGCAACACCTGATCGCCGGCCAGATGGCCATACGTATCATTCACCTGCTTAAAATGATCAATATCAATCATCACCACACTGACCGGCGTCTGATAACGGCGGGAACGATCAATTTCATGTTGTAACACATGGAGAAAATGACGCCGGTTCATCAACTCGGTGAGCGTATCGGTCATCGCCAACGACTGAACGTGGGCAAACCGCAGCGTATTATGCAGCGCCACTGCCACCGTCGCCGCCAACATCTCAAGCGCGCTCAAATCAGACATGGTATAGGCATCGAGATGATCGTGCCATGCCAGCAATGCGCCAATAATCCGATCACCAACTACCAGCGGCGTTGCCAAGAGTGATCGATGATCCAGATCGCCTTCAATCTCAAGCGCCGGTTGCATCGCCGGTTCAGGCAGCGCATGCGCCCCTGACAACCGCAGCGAGACGCCGAAACGGAGCACGTAACCAGCAATGCCGTACGTCAGCGGCAGTTGCACCGCCGGTTGGCGGCCAGCCGTCGTCACCAGATAGACATACTCGACCATCTGCTGGTCATTCAACAGCGCAATGGTAAAACCAGCATGGGGGATTAACCGGTTGACAGCGCGATGGATGGCCTGATAGAGTTGTTCGAGATCAAGCGTGGCGCCAATCTCGATACTGGCTTGGTAGAGGGTGTAGCGTTCATCAGCATTGCGAATGGCGCGCTGGTACATACGGGCGCTTTGCAAGGCAATCGCAGTCTGGTGGGCGATGGCTTGCAAAAGATCGCGATCGCTCTCTTGAAAGGGCTTGTTACGGAAACGATACACCGCCAAGACACCCAACGGTGTCTTGCCATGCATAATCGGCGTCGCCAGTAGCGAAGACACCCCAACGCGCGCCAATTCCGGCAATGCCATTGGATGGTTGGCGTAGTCTGGAATGAGGATCGATGTTCCACGCTCGATCATCTGCCACATCAACCCGCGCCGCGGCCCTTTGACGGGTGTCACCAGATCAACCGGCAGATTCACGAGATGGCCGGGCAGCAACCGATCGTGATCCGGATCGTACACCGGCAGCGCGCCAGCATCAGCATCGAGCAGATCCATCGCAAAACGCACCACATGCTCCAGCACATGGTTCATCTCAAGTTTGCTGGACAGGGTGAGCGCCATTTCACCGAGCCGGTGATCAACCAGCGGCGCTGGCGCTGGCTGGCGGAATGTGAGCACCAGACCGAACGGCACTCCCGGCGCTTGCCACAACAATTGGCGTTGCAGCGTATACTGCAACCCATTGAGGAAGACATCCGCGCCATCGGCAGCCTGAACGAGATCAGGCAGCAACGGCTCCACATACGAAAGGAGCGGCAGCATCGCCTCACTTGCAGCGAGCATCTGGCCGTTGGGCGACACAAGGATAAACAGTTCAGATGTGCCGGACAGATCAACCTTCATACCCGCCCACCGGCAGCGAGACTACGCCAAGATCTCAGCCGCAACATTGATCACGCGCTCAATGTGCGCCCGTTCAATACCATAGTGAGTGACAGCGCGGATGCTCGTATTGCTCATGCTTCCCATCAAGATGCCTCGCGCGCGCAACGCCATCAGAAAGTCGTCTACGCTCAGGCGCGGATGGGAAAAGGTGAAGCGCACAATGTTGGTTTGCACTTTGCTGAGATCAATCTGTACTCCCGGCAGCTCGGCCAGACCAGCGGCGAGCAACCGCGCGTTAGCATGATCTTCTGCCAACCGATCCACCATCTCGGTGAGGGCCACAATGCCCGCCGCAGCAATCACACCTGCCTGCCGCATCCCGCCGCCGAGCATCTTGCGCACGCGGCGCACGCGGGCAATGACATCTGCTGACCCGGCGACTAACGAACCAACCGGCGCGGCCAACCCCTTCGAGAGGCAGAACATGACCGTATCAACGTGCGCCGTAAGATCGGTGACTGGCACGCCCAACGCCACTGCCGCATTAAAGATGCGCGCGCCATCGAGATGCACCGGCAGGCCATGCGCGCGGGCCAGCGCATGCACCTGCGCGAGATACTCCGGCGCCAACACCACACCGCCACAGCGATTGTTGGTGTTTTCTAAACAAATGACGCCGGGCGGGGCAAAGTGGTTGTCGTCAATCGTGGTTGCCGCCTCGGCCAAGGCAGCCACATCGATCGTGCCATCACCCGCGGTCGGAAGCGGATGGTACACCAGCCCGCCCAAAGCGCTGGCGCCGCCGGCTTCATAATGGTAGATATGGCTCTCGTTGCCGAGGATCACCCGCTGGCCGCGTTGGCAATGGGCCAACAGCGCCGCCAGATTGCCCATCGTGCCGCTAGTAACCAGCACTGCCGCCTCTTTGCCAACCCGCTCGGCAGCTAAACGCTCAAGCGCATTGACTGTCGGATCCTCGCCGTATACATCGTCACCCAATGCTGCATTGGCCATCGCTGACCGCATCGCTGGGCTGGGCAGCGTCACCGTATCGCTGCGCAGATCGATCCGATCATCTGGCGCATCGGCGACAGGCAGAACATAGCCTTGCATAGTGGAAGTAATCCTCCGTGGCACATCATTGACATAGCATTGCCCCATTATATCACGCGGCGCACCGATAAGTTCGGTCAAACAACGCTGGTCACACTGCGAACTGTATGCAATGGAATTGATAGGCTGAATCATGCCGCGCACCGCCTGCCAATTACAGCCGTGCTGCGCACAGCCGTGCGCGGCTACAAGGGTGGTGATTTCACAACTCATGTAAAAAATTGCCCCTGACATGCACAGTGACATGTTATTTCCTACCGAATAAAACCGCATTCTAATGCTCAATTCGCCATTTTTAACCAAACGCAAAGATTTTGCACAAAGATTGTCTATATTCCATGTTGTTGACTCTCATGCTACAATTTGCTTGAACGTTCGTAGTTTTGATTCCGCACTACAATTCTCGTCCGATATTACGTTCACCTTTCTTCATTCGGCACGCGGTCATTCTTTGTGAACGTAGTTCCAAGTTTGGACTACCTGCGAGCTAGAGGAGAACGACGTGCTAGAGATCTCACAGCACAAAGCTCAACTGCGCGACTACTTCAACGGTTTGGGCTTTGAACGCTGGTCAGCCATCTACGGCAACGCCCCGCTGTCCCTCGTCCGGCAGAGTATTCGCGAAGGCCACAACCGCATGTTGGCGGTCGCCAATGCATGGCTAGCCGATCAACCGCCCCCGACGACGGCGCTTGATGTCGGGTGCGGCGTTGGTCTGTTCAGTCTCATGTTAGCCCGTCGCGGCTACCGGGTGCGCGCCGCCGACATTGCGCCGCAAATGGTCGCTGCTACCCAGCGGGCCGCCGCCGAAGCCGGCTTGTCCGATCGGATTGAGTGTATCGAAGCTGATATCGAGTCACTGCGCGAACCGGCGCAGGTGGTGGCTTGCTTCGATGTCTTGATCCATTACCCGCAGCCGGCCTTCGGTCAACTCTGCACCCATCTCGCAAACCTCACCGAGCAGACTTTGCTGCTGACTTATGCACCGTACAGCTCATTGCTCGCTGCCCTGCACCGGATCGGCGGCTGGTTCCCGCACAGCCAACGACGCACTGAGATTCAGATGATCCGCGACCAAGAGGTCGTTAGTATTCTGACCCGCGCCGGTTTGCGCGTGCGCCGCGTCCAGCCGATCCGCAGCCGGTTTTATCACGTCACGTTGATCGAGGCCAATCGGGCCTAGTTTGATAAGGTTGTAGTTCAGGAACGCGACTACAGGAGCGAGACATGCGACGATTGCTGGCATTGGTGGCCCTTGGCGCAGCCGCATTTGCGCTGCACAAGTGGTATAACCGCGAGGTGTTGCTCGAGGGGGAGGGGTTTGTTCGCTTGCAGAGCGAGCACGAGCATTTCCATTTCCACGTCGATCTGCCGCCCGGTATGGAGATTCAGCCCGGCGATACGCTCGAAATTATGCATCTGCCGCCGACCGAAGATGGTCGCACCAACGGCGAGATCTGCTACCGCAGCCCGATCCGGCTGTATAAGGCCAGTTGGCTGCGCCGCTTTCTGACCAAGAAGAGCAGCCTCGTCGAGATCAACGAGCTGGTCGAGCATCCGTAGGGTTAGGGTTGGGCGCATAGCCCGTAGTAAGGAAATTTCGACAGATCGCAAAGGAGCGGAGCATGTTCTGGATCAATCCGTTGATGATGGAGATGCCCGGCGAGTTTAGCCGTACCACTCGCCACGCCCTCAAAGAGGCTATCCTTTCGCCCCGCTTTTACACCACCGACTTCAAGGCCATCGATAACCTGCAAATCGATCGCAATGGCCTGCGCGACGAGTTCGATTGGATTCGCGACGAGTTTGCCTACGACTACAACCGCACCCACTTCCGCCGCACCGACGAGTTTTTGCAGAACTTTGACGATATGCCTGAGCGCGATGCGTTTATCGATTTTCTCGAGCGCTCATGCACCGCCGAGTTTAGCGGCTGTCTGCTCTATGCCGAGATGGTCAAGCATCTGCACGATCCGACCATGAAGGCGATTTTCAAGTATATGAGCCGCGATGAGGGCCGCCACGCCGGTTTCCTCAACCGTACCATGGCCGACTTGAATGTCGCGCTCGATCTGACCGTCTTGCAGAAGCGCAAGAAGTACACCTACTTCCAGCCGAAGTTTATCTTCTACTCGGTCTATCTCTCAGAGAAGATCGGTTACTCGCGCTACATCCATATCTACCGCCATCTTGAGCAGAACCCGCAGTATTGCATCCACCCGATCTTTAAGTGGTTCGAGCAGTGGTGCAATGATGAGTATCGTCACGGCGAGTTCTTTGCCTTGTTGATGCGCTCGCAGCCTGAGATGCTGCAAGGCGCTAACCGGCGCTGGATCCGCTTCTTCTTGCTCGCTGTCTACGCGACGATGTACCTCAACGATGCGCGCCGGGCTAATTTCTACGCCGCTCTTGGCCTTGATTGGCGCGACTACGACCAGAAGGTGATCCGGCTGTGCAACGATATTTCGACGCAGGTCTACCCTGAGACGATGAATCTTGATGACCCGCGCTTCTTTGGCTACATGGATAAGCTGGTCGAGTATGACCGCAAGCTGCGCGAACTGGAGGGACGCAACGATCCGATCGCGTTGGCCCAATCGGCTCGCCTCAAGGCGGCAATCGCGCTGCGCCTGCTGGCGATTTATCGCCTGCCTACCCGCAAGACCACCGAGGCGATTCGCTGGAAGGGTCTGCCCGGCTTCCCCAATTACCCCGGCCCCAACCGGCCACAGCGGGTGATGGCAGCCGATTAGCGATTACAGAGCGCCTTTGTCCGAACGAAAGAGTTCCAAGCTCCGGCGGCAGGAGCAATTCCTGCCGCCATGGGTTCGCTTTTGCTGAAAACACTGGTTTCGCCCGGTACGAGTGGTGAGGAACGCCAATGCATTTCGTGGTTCTAACCATCGACGGCAACCATCGTCCGGCACTGCTGGCAGCCGCCGACCGCCTACGCCGCGAGCATAAGGTCGCGTTGACGCTGGCGGTGTACGATGCGGCTACCTTGCGCGACGCCGCCGGATGGGCGCAGCTCGATCGCGATCTGGCCAAAGCGGATTTCGTTTTCGGCGCGCGCCTGTTTAGCGAAGATTTGGTGCGCCCGCTGGCCGACCGGCTGGCTCACCTCGATAAGCCGACCTTGATCATTACCTCTAACCCGGCGCTGATCCGCTGTACCCACATCGGCGGCTTTTCGCTGCGCCGCGAGCACGATAACGAGCCGGGGCCGATCCGGCGCTGGGTGCAGAAGCTGCGCCCGCAAGGCGGGGCTGGCGAGGCTCGCCGCCAGTTGGCGATCTTGCGCAATCTGAGCAAGGTGCTGAAGGTCATCCCCGGCACTTCGCGCGATCTTTATACCTATATCACCAGCCACCAGTATTGGCTCAACGCTTCGCCGGAAAATCTCTACCGCTTGCTCTGCGTGCTGATTGCGCGCTACGGCCCGCAGCCGCGGCCTAAACTACCCCAGCTCGACCCGTTGAGCTATCCCGATACGGCGCTCTACCATCCCGATGCGCCCGAACTGTTCGCGTCGCTCAACGATTACCGGCGCTGGCGCGGCAAGCGGATTCCCAATGGCGGCAGCGTTGGCATCCTCACCTTGCGCACAGTGGTGCTGAGCGGGAATACGCCGCATATTGATGCGCTGGCCCGCGCCATCGAGGCCCGCGGTCTCGAAGCGCGCGTCGCTTATGCGTCCGGCCTTGATATGCGCCCGCTGCTTGAGAAGGAACTGGCTGATGTTGATGTGCTGGTGAACGCGACCGGCTTTGCGCTGGTCGGCGGCCCCGCTGAGAGCCAGCCCCAGCAAGCCGCCGAGGCGCTGACCCGGTTCGACCGGCCTTATTTCGGGTTGGTGCCGCTCGCCTTTCAGCGGATCGATGATTGGCGCGCCGATGATAACGGTCTCGTCCCAGTACAGCAGGCGTTGAGCGTGGCTATTCCCGAACTGGAAGGCGCTGCTGAGCCGATCATCTTTGGCGGGCCGGCTGCTGATGGCCAGCGCTTTGCGCCGGCCCAAGCCGAGATCGAGCAAATTGCCGACCGGGTCGCGCGCCGGGTGGCGCTGCGCCGTACGCCAAACGCGCAGAAACGCTTGGCAGTGGTGATCTATAACTTCCCGCCCTCGTTGGGGACGGTCGGCACCGCTGCGTATCTTGATGTGTTTGCTAGCCTCTTTAACTTGTTGCAGGCGCTGGCTGCTGATGGCTATCGGGTGGAAGTGCCGCGCAGCGTTGATGAGTTGCGCCGCCTGTTGCTGGCCGATGGCCCGGCCCACGGGGCCGACGCCCATATCGCCGATTGGCTCGGCGCCGATGAGTATCGCCGCCTCTTCCCGGCTTACACCGAGATCGAACCCTATTGGGGGCCGGCGCCGGGTGAGTTGTGGCGCGATAACCGCGGCATCCGCATCCTTGGCCGCCAGTTTGGCAATGTTTTTATCGGCGTACAGCCCAGCTTTGGTTACGAGCGCGACCCGATGCGCTTGCTGCTCGCCAAAGACGCTGCGCCGAACCATGCCTTCGCCGCATTTTATACGTGGCTGACGCATAAGTTCCGCGCCGATGCGGTCATTCATCTCGGTACCCACGGCGCGATGGAGTTTATGCCGGGCAAGCAGGTCGGTCTCAGCGCGCGCTGCTGGCCGTTGCGCCTGATCGGGCCACTGCCTAATTTCTACGTCTATAGCGTGAATAATCCGAGCGAGGCGGCCATTGCCAAGCGACGCGGCGCGGCCACGCTGGTCAGCTACCTTGTGCCGCCAGTGCAGCAGGCCGGTCTCTACAAAGGTCTGCGCGCGCTGCGCGATGCGATCGAGCAGTACGAGCGCAATCCCGATCCGGCGCTGGTGGCCGATCTGCGCGATCGGGCGGCGCAACTGGGCATTCCGATGGCGACCAGCGGCGATGATCATGCCGATGTCGCCGGCTTGGCCCACGAGTTGCTGCGCATCGAGCAGCGCATGATCCCGCTCGGTTTGCACGTGCTCGGCCAACCGCCCGCTCCTGCTGAGCTGGCCGATTTCTTGCTGCTGTACGCCAGTTTGCAGCCCGATGGCGGCTTGCCGGCCCTGATTGCGCGCGGGATGGGGATCGACTACCAGCAGCTCTGTGCTCGCCTGAGCAGCGATTTGGCGGCGCAAAACCAGATGCGCGAGATTGAGGCCCGTGGCCGTGCAGCAATGCTGGCTTACGCCGAAGCGCACGATACCGAGGCTGGCGCGCGGGCCGCCGCCGCCAAACTGGCCGATCTCGTGCCCGCGACTGCGCTGCGCCCCCTCTGGCCCAAACTGGCCGATCTGCGCAATGGCCTGCTCGCCAATCACGAGTTGCGCAACCTGTTGCACGGCCTACGCGGCGGTTTCATTCCGCCCTCACCGAGCAACGACGCGGTGCGCAACCCGGCGGTGTTGCCCACTGGCCGCAACCTCTTCGCGCTCGATCCCTACCGGGTGCCAACACCGGCAGCCATGCAGCGCGGCGAGGCTTTGGCGAACGAGCTATTGGCCCGGCTGCGCGCCGAGCAGGGGGCATGGCCGCAGAGCATCGCCATCGTGCTGTGGGGCACCGACAACCTCAAGAGTGATTGCGAAGGGGTGGCGCAAGTGCTGGCATTGCTCGGCGCCCGCCCGGTAATCGATGAATTAGGCAACGTGGCCGATATTGCCCTCCGGCCATTAGCTGAATTGGGCCGCCCGCGCATTGATGTCGTGGTAACGGTGAGCGGTATCTTCCGCGATCTGCTTGGCAACCAGATGCGCTTGATCGACCGCGCCGCCTATCTCGCGGCAGCGGCTGATGAACCGCCGGAATGGAATTTCGTCCGCGCCCACGCCCAAGCCCAGATGGCCGAGAGCGGCGTCACGCTGGAAGAAGCGGCTATCCGCGTCTTCGCCAATGCTCCCGGCAGCTATGGCGCGAACGTCAACTTCCTCGTCGAGAGCGGCACATGGGAGAGCGAGGATCAACTGAGCGACGCCTTCCTCTCGCGCAAGAGCTTTGTCCGCACCGCCAACGGTCAGTGGCGCGAAGCGCGCGGTTTGCTCGAAGGGGCGCTTCGCCACGTACAGGCGACCTTCCAAAACATTGATAGCTTTGAGGTGGGCCTGACCGACATCGACAACTATTACGAGAACCTTGGCGGCATGGCCAAGAGCGTCGAGCGCATTCGCGGCCAAGCGCCGCCGGTGCTGGTCGCCGACGCAATCAGCACTCCCGGCGCTAGCCGGGTAGCTTCGATCGAGACCATGCTGCGGCTGGAAACCCGCGCCAAGCTGCTCAACCCGAAGTGGCACGAGGCGATGCTGGCCCACGGCTTCGCCGGCGTGCGCGAAATCGAAGCCCGCGTCGGCCACACCTACGGCTGGAGCGCCACCGCCAACGCGGTCGAAGATTGGGTCTACGA
The DNA here is from genome assembly GCA_030550625.1 of Chloroflexota bacterium. Lineage (GTDB taxonomy): Bacteria > Chloroflexota > Chloroflexia > Chloroflexales > Chloroflexaceae > Chloroflexus. The sequence goes on from JAUQOZ010000073.1 coordinate 11,860, forward strand.
CGAGATCGCCGCGACCTACGCGCTCGACGATGCGATGCGCGAGCGCATGGCTGCGCTGAACCCAGCCGCTGCCGCCGGCGTCGTGCGCCGGCTGCTCGAAGCCGCCGGACGCGGCTTCTGGGCCGCCGACGAAGCCACCCTCAACCGGCTGCAAGAGATTTACCACGATCTTGAAGATCGGCTCGAAGGCATTACCGAAGAGAGGAGTGTGGGATGAGCTGGTTCAAAATGATACGTCTTGGCATGCTGCATGTAGCTGTTGCTATCAGTCTGGTGCCGATCACCGGCGTCCTCAACCGGATTATGATCCACGAACTGGGCATCATGGCCAGCGTCGTTGCGGCGCTGATCATCCTGCCGCACCTCTTCTCGCCGATACAGGTCTTTATTGGCCAATTCTCGGATCGGCATCCGATCTGGGGCTACCGCCGCACCCCCTACATCGCGCTCGGCATTTTGCTCTGCGTTGTTGGCGCAGCGCTGACACCGTTTGCCGCCTTCGCGATGGACGCCAATTTCTGGCCGGGGCTGATGCTGGCGCTGCTCATCTTTGGCATGTGGGGCATTGGCTTCAACACCGCCGTCGTCTCGTACCTCTCGCTGGCGAGCGATATGTCGCCCTCGCACCTGCGCTCGCGCACGATTGCAGTGATGTGGTTCATGATGATCACCGCCGTGATCGGCACCGCGATCGGGGCCGGGCGCGCGCTGGAGCACTACACCCCCGAACGGCTGATCGAGGTGTTTGCGATCTGTGCTGGCGTCGCGTTGACGATTGCCACCCTTGGCTTAATTGGTCTTGAGCCGCGCAACGCTACCCCGGTCAGCTACGAAGAGCGCCACAGCGCTGCCGACTCGGTGCGTACAGTGATAGGAGACCCGCTGGCGCGCCGGTTCTTTATCTATCTGATGTTCATGCTGTCGGCCATTCTCGGCCAAGACGTGCTGCTCGAACCATACGGTGCGCAGGCGTTTGGCCTCAGCGTGCGCGAGACCACCCAGTTGACCGCGACATGGGGCGGCGCGACGCTGCTGGCGCTCCTCCTGCACGGTATCTTCTTTAGCCGCTGGCTGACCAACAAGCGCGGGGCAATGTTGGGCGGAGCCATTGCTGCCACCGGCTTGACCCTGATTGCGCTCAGCGGCATCCTGCATATCCAACCGCTATTCGTACCATCAATCGCCCTACTCGGCTTCGGCACCGGCATTGCCACTGCCACCAACCTCGCCCTCATGCTCGATATGACCACGCCGCAACAAGTCGGCTTATTCATCGGCGCGTGGGGCGTCGCTGATGCGGCTGCGCGCGGCTTGGGCAACTTGCTGGCCGGCGTGCTTCGCGATATAGCTGCGTTAGTGGTTGGCCCCACTAGCGCTTACGCTACTGTCTTCCTCGTTGAAGCACTCATCCTCTGCACCGCGTTGGTCATGCTGCGCGCGATTGATGTCAGCGCCTTCCGCAGCCAGCGCCGCGAGCTGGGCCAGTTGGTGGCGGTGATTGGCGATGCATAGAAAAGTATAGAAATACACAGATTTTGAAACGAAATAGGAGTATAATAGGACAGCCCGCGCCATTGCAACGGCGCACCGGCGCGGGCGTACCGGGTCGTTTGCTGCCACAACCCGGCTGGATAGAGGAGATTGTCACACTGTTACCGTAAAAGCCTTGCAGAGCAAAGGATCAGGCGTATGAATCTGTTCCTTGCCGGTCTCGATCACACGACTGCGCCGGTCGAGATTCGCGAACAGCTTGCCTTCAGCCAAACCGATCTACCATCAGCGTTGATGCAACTGACCAATCCCGACCACGGCGCTGCGCCACTCTTTACCGAGGCCGTCATTCTCTCGACATGCAATCGGGTTGAGATCTACGGGGTTGCAAGTCCGGGAACCACCGCCCAACACGTGGTTGATTTTCTGGCCACGTTTCACCGGCGGCCTGCCGAAGCCTTCGTCCACACGCTGTACTTCTATCAGGGGGAAGCGGTTGCTCGCCATCTGTGCGCGACCGCGGCTGGCCTGCGCTCGCTGGTGCTGGGTGAGGCGCAGATTCAGGGTCAAGTTCGCACGGCCTATGAGTCGGCGCAACGCATCGGCAGCGTCGGCTCGGTCTTGCACCGTCTGTTTCAGATTGCCTTAGTCGCCGGCAAGCGGGTGCGCCATGAAACGACCATCGGCAAAGGCGCGGCGAGTGTATCGCAGGCCGGGGTGGAATTAGCCAAGCGCCGGCTCGGTGATCTGCGTGGGCGCGAAGTGTTGCTGATCGGCGGCGGCGAAGTAAGCGAACTGGCAGCGCAGAACCTGATCGCCAACGGCGCTGACCGGTTGACAATCGTCAATCGCACGTCGTCCCGCGCCGCGGCGCTGGCCGAACGATACGGCGCCGAGATGCTCGATTTCGGCGCGTTGCCCGAAGCCCTCGCCCGCGCCGATATTGTGATTAGCTCGACTGCGGCGCCGGTGCCGATCATCTATCGCCACCACGTGATCGAGGCTCTCGACCACAAGCTGCGCGCTCGTGCATGCGGCGATTGCGATCCGCCAGCGATGTTGTTGATCGATCTGGCCGTGCCGCGCGATATTGCCGCCGACGTCGCTACCGTGCCCGGCGTCCATCTCTTCACGGTCGATGATCTGCGCGAGGTGGTCAGCCATACAATCGAGCTGCGCAGCGCAGTGATTGAGATTGCTCAGAAGATTGTCGAAGAGCAGGTGCAGGAGTTCCTTGACTGGATGCGCACCCAAGAGGCGTTGCCGGTGTTGACGATGTTGCGCCAACGCGCCGAAGAGGTGCGCAACGAGGAGCTGGCCCGCGCACTGCGCCGGCTGAACAATCTTTCACCCGAACAGCAGGCCGTGATCGAGGGCTTGTCACGCAGTATCGTCAATAAGCTGCTGCACCCACCCACCCGCTGCTTGCGTGAAGCTGCCGCACACGGTCAGGGCAAGCGCTATGCCACCATTCTCGCCGAATTGTTTAACCTCGAACACGTAGGCGAACGAACCGCGAGCATGGTAGGAAATACGGAAACATCATAATCAAGCGTCTGGTATTGGTCTTGTCATTGCAAGCCGAGCGTAGCGACAGAGCGGCACTTTGTCCACGCACGGCGAAGCCGCCTCCGGCTCAGGCGGGAGCAGTCGGTTAGATGCTCTGCGCCAAACCGCTTGCTCATACTGGCGCAACGACCTTGCCGGAACTATTGGGCATAACGTTATCGTGTAGCACTTTGCGAGGAAGTATGGCACGCTTGCTTCTTGGCACCCGCGGTTCGGCGCTGGCCCGCACCCAATCAGAGTGGGTGGCGAATGCGCTCCGCGCTGCCTTCCCCGACCTTGCGGTGGAACTGCGGATTATTTCAACTACCGGCGACCGGGTGCTTGATGTGGCTTTGTCGGCGGTTGGTGACAAAGGGTTGTTTGTGAAGGAGTTGGAGCAGGCGCTGTTGGCCGGCGAGGTTGATCTGTGCGTTCATAGCGCCAAGGATATGCCGACCGAGACGCCAGAAGGTTTGGTGCTGGCGGCGTTTCCGGTGCGGGAAGACCCGCGTGACGCGCTGGTGCTGCGCCATGCTGGCATGGGTTCCGATCTGCATACGCTGCCGCAAGGCGCGCGGATTGGCACTTCGAGCCTGCGCCGCGCCAGCCAGTTGCGCTATCACCGGCCCGATCTCCAATTAGCCGATGTGCGCGGCAATGTCGATACCCGCCTGCGCAAGTTGGCTGAAGGCCAGTACGACGCGCTGATTCTGGCTGCTGCCGGTCTGCGCCGGTTGGGGTTGTGGGATGGCACCCCCGGCGCGACCATTGGTGAAGCTGTTGTGTACCCGCTCGATCCGTTGGTGATGCTGCCGGCGGTGTCGCAAGGCATTTTGGCGATCGAGACCCGCACTGCTGATTCTGCCACCCGCGCCTTCGTTGCGGCCCTCGACGATCCGGCAGCGCGCGCGGCGGCGTTGGCCGAACGCGCCTTGCTGCGCCGGCTCGAAGGCGGTTGCCAAGTGCCAGTCGCGGCCCACGCGGCTGTCACCGAGAACGGCCTGCGCTTGCGCGGTATGATCGGCGCGCTCGACGGGAGCGCGTTGGTCTTCGCCGAGCAAACCGGCGCAGCCGAGCACGCTGAAGCGTTAGGCGTTGCCGTAGCGGAAGCGTTGCTGGCCCAAGGCGGCGATGCCATTTTGGCCGTGATCCGCAGCCAGTTGGAGGCGCGGCGATGAGCGCCCTCGCCGGTCGCCGGATCGCGATCACTCGCCCTGCCGGGCGCGGCGATACGCTGGCCGAGCGGTTGCGCGCGCTGGGTGCGATCCCGTTGCTGACGCCGTTGATCGCTTATGCTCCACCCGCTGATCCGGCCCCCCTGCAACAGGCGCTGAGCCGGCTGGCCGCCGGCCAGTACGATTGGCTGGTAGTAACGAGCCGCCAAGCCGTGCAAGCGTTGGCTGACGCGATTGTGCCCGCTGCCACCGCGATCGCTGCCGTTGGCAAGGGCACGGCTGCCGATTGCCGGCGGGTCTGGGGGCGCGAGCCGGCTAGCGTGCCTGATGAGGAACTCGGCGCGGCCTTGCCCCAAGCGATGGGCAACCTTGCCGGCATGCGCGTGTTGCTGCCTTGCGCCGACATCGCCCCTCCCACCTTGACCGAGGCCTTGCAGGCAGCGGGGGCTAGCGTTGATCGCGTCACTGCGTACCACACCATCGCCGGCCCCGGCGCTGCCGATCTTGCCGCTGCTCTCAACAGCGGTGAAGTCGATGCGATTGTGCTGGCCAGCGGTTCGGCGGCACGCCAGTTGCGCGCGCTGATCCCGCCGCATACCCAGCCGCCAGCACTGGTCTGCATCGGCCCTAGTACGGCGGCGGTCTGCGCTGCTATCGATCTGCCAGTAGCTGCCGTTGCCGAACGGCCTAACGATGATGCGCTCATCGCTGCGCTGGAGCAGGCATTGATTGCGCAAGGATTCGCCCGGCCCTGAAAGACCGGGATCGTGGAGGAAAAGCCATCCCCCCTCCCCCGCTGGGGGAGGGCCGGAGGTGGGGGCATCCCCTCTCCCCCAGCGGGAAGGGGCCGGGGGTGGGAGGCAAAAAACTTCACATTACACGACTACGGTTCTCTAAAACCACGGAGTGAACGCATGGAAACGCTCTCTTCACGCACGCCGGTCACAAACGGCGCCACCAACCATCTACCCACACCAGTGCAACGTCCGCGCCGGCTGCGCATCAGTCCCGCTCTGCGCGATCTGGTGCGCGAAACCCGGCTGACTCCTGCCCAACTGATCGCGCCGATCTTTGTCCGCCACGGGCGCGATCTGCGGGTTGCCATTCGCTCGATGCCCGGCCAGTACCAGATGTCACCCGATCAGGCTGCCCGCGAGGCGCGCGAGCTGGCCGAGCGCGGGATTCGCGCTGTGCTGCTGTTTGGCATTCCCGCCCACAAAGATGCCTGCGGCAGCGAGAACGCCGATCCCGATGGGATTGTGCCGCAAGCGATTCGGGCAATTAAGGATGCCGTGCCCGGCATGGTCGTGATCAGCGATATGTGTTTCTGCGAGTACACCGATCACGGTCACTGCGGTGTGCTCAATTCGCCTGACCGCAGCGATTTCCAACCACAGCTCGGCGAGGGCTATCTGCTGAATGATCCAACGCTTGCCCTGCTGGCCGAAGCGTCGGTGGTGCATGCCCGCGCTGGAGCCGACATCATCGCCCCATCGGGCATGATCGACGGGATGGTGGCCACGATCCGCGCGGCGCTGGACGCAGCCGGCCTGAGCCATACCTCGATTATGAGCTACGCCGCCAAATATGCCAGCGGGTTCTACGGCCCCTTCCGCGATGCCGCCGAAAGCCCGCCCCAGTTCGGCGACCGCAGCCAGTACCAGATGGATCCAGCTAATGCCCGCGAGGCGTTGCGCGAAGTCGATCTCGACGTGGCCGAAGGCGCCGATATTCTGATGGTCAAGCCGGCGCTGGCTTACCTCGACATTATTCGCCAAGTGCGCGATCGCCACACCCTGCCGCTGGCCGCCTATCAAGTCAGCGGCGAGTACAGCATGGTCAAGGCGGCTGCCTTGCAAGGCTGGCTCGATGAACAGCGCATCGCGCTTGAGACGTTGACTGCCATTCGCCGCGCCGGGGCCGATATGATTATCACCTACTGGGCCAAAGAGGCGGCGGAGTGGCTGGGTTAAATGGTGCTGCCGAGCGAGGACAAGCGTTCGCTGCGGTCATTCTGAAACAGTGAGGAGTCTATGCGAGATCGTTTTCTGCGCGCATGCCGCCGCCAACCGGTTGATCGCACCCCGATTTGGCTGATGCGCCAAGCGGGCCGCTATATGCCCGAATACCGCGCCGTGCGCGAGCGCTACGGCTTTTTGCAGATGGTGAAGACGCCGGAAGTAGCCGCCGAGGTGACACTGCAACCGATTCAGGCCTTTGAGGTTGACGCAGCGATCATCTTTGCCGATATTTTGCCCCCGCTCGAAGGGTTGGGTTTCCAGCTCACCTATGAAAAGGGTGAGGGGCCGGTGATCCATAATCCGATCCGCCAACCGCGTGATGTCGCTGCCCTCCATCGCAGCGATCCGCGCGAGACGGTCGCCTATACGCTTACCGCTCTGCGGCTGGTGAAGCGCGAATTGAACGGCTTGCCGCTGATCGGCTTTAGCGGCGCGCCCTTTACGTTGGCGAGCTACGCCATCGAAGGCGGCGGCTCGAAAGAGTATCGCTTGACCAAGCGCTTTATGTATGAGCAACCAGCGGCATGGCACGACTTGATGGAACGGCTGAGCCAACTGGTCGCCGAGTACCTGATTGCGCAAGTCGAAGCCGGCGCCGACGCGGTGCAGATCTTTGATAGCTGGGCCGGCGCGCTCGCCCCTGCCGACTACCGGGCCTTTGTGCTGCGCCATACCCAGAACGTGGTCGCGACTATTCGCGCCCGCCTTGGCGAAGCCGCGCCGCCGATCATCTACTTCGGCACCGATATGGCCGGCCTCGCCGGCGAATTGCGCCAGATCGGGGCCGATGTGCTCGGCGTCGATTGGCGGATCGACCTCGATGTGGCGTGGGCGCAGTATGGCTACGAGCACGCGGTGCAGGGCAACCTCGACCCCATGACCCTCTTTGCGCCGCGCGAATTGATTGCGGCCCGCGCCCGCGAGATTTTGCAGCGCGCCGGCGGTCGCCCCGGCCACATCTTTAACCTCGGCCACGGCATTCTCACCGAAACGCCGGTCGATCACGTGCGCTATCTGGTCGAGTTTGTGCAGTCGTTCCCCTTGCCCGTCGAAGCGCCTGCGTTACAGGAGGTTATGCAATGAGTGTCGCCACCGAGCGCTACGCTCGCTCGCAAGCTAATTTTGCCGCTGCCCAAGCCGTTATTCCCGGCGGGGTCAACTCGCCGGTGCGCGCCTTCCGTGGCGTCGGCGGCACGCCGATCTTTTTCGATCGCGGGCAGGGGGCGTATGTTTGGGATGTCGATGGCAATCGCTACATCGACTACGTGCTCTCATGGGGGCCGCTGCTGCTCGGCCATGCCCATCCCGCAGTCGCGCAGGCCATCGCCGAACAAGCCCAGCGCGGCACTAGCTTCGGCGCGCCGACCGAACTCGAAACCGAGCTGGCCCGGTTGGTGATCGATCTTGTGCCGTCGATCGAACAGATCCGCTTTGTCAATAGCGGTACCGAAGCCACCATGAGCGCCTTGCGGCTGGCCCGCGCCGCCACCGGTCGCCGCCTGATCGTCAAGTTTACCGGCTGCTACCACGGCCACGCCGATATGCTGCTGGTTCAGGCCGGCAGCGGCGTCGCCACCCTCGGCCTGCCCGATAGCCCCGGCGTGCCGCCTGCCGTCGCCGCCGAGACGATCACCGTCGAGTACAACGATCTCGATGCGGTCGCCACCCTCTTCGCCAACCGCGGCGCGGAAATCGCCGCCGTGATCGTTGAGCCAATCGCCGCTAATATGGGGTTCGTCTTGCCTAAACCCGGCTTCCTCAGCGGCTTGCGCGAGATCACGCAGCGCCACGGCGCTATCTTTATTCTCGACGAGGTGATGACCGGCTTCCGCGTCGCCCCCGGCGGCGCGCAGGCGTTGTGGGGGCTTGACCCCGATCTGACCTGCTTGGGCAAGGTGATCGGCGGCGGCCTGCCGGTCGGCGCGTATGCCGGCAAGCGCCAGTATATGCAACTGGTCGCACCCGCCGGGCCGATGTATCAGGCCGGCACCCTCAGCGGCAATCCGCTGGCGATGATCGCCGGACTGACCACGCTACGCACGGCGTTCGCCAGCGATGGCGCTCCGTTCGAGCAGGCGGTCGCGCTGACCACCAATCTCGCCAACGGCCTGCGCGAGTTAGGTACACGCTACCGCATCCCGTTGCAAGTCGGCAACGTAGGCACGATGTTCGGCTGCTACTTCCTGCGCCATCCCGATGCCCAGATCACCAACTACGCCGAAGCCAAGGCCAACGCCGATACCCAGCGCTATGCCCGCTTCTTCTGGGCTATGGCGGAACGCGGCGTCTACTTGGCGCCGTCGCAGTTTGAAGCCGGTTTCGTCAGCACGGCCCATACCGCTGCCGACATCGAGCAGACGCTGGCCGCCGCGGAAGAAGCGTTCGCCCAACTGTAACTCATGGCGAGGCGCAAAGGGTTTGTGGAGGCCACCAGCGCGTTTCGTCACGCCGCAGGCCGGCAACGCAACCAAGGATCATCCAAACCCTTTGCGCTCTTTGCGTCCTTCGCGCCTTTGCGTTATACCCTTTGCGCCTCTGCTTGCTTTGCGCCTGTATGTCAAAGGAGACGACCAATGACCATCACTGACACTCGCTCGCTCGTTCACGATCTCATGCGCGCCGGCCAGCAAAAGCTCTGCGCCGCGTTTGAAGAGACCGACGGCCAGCAACGGTTCGCCGAACAGAGCTGGGAGCGGCCCGGCGGCGGCGGCGGCACGGCCCGCGTCATGACCGAAGGCGCCGTCTTCGAGCGCGCCGGCGTCAATGTTTCAGCCGTCTACGGCGAAGAGGTGCCGCCGAGCATCTGGCAACACCGCCCCTCAACTCGCGGCCAGCCCTATTTCGCCACCGGCATCTCGATGGTGCTGCACCCGCGCAATCCTTATGTACCGGCGTTTCATGCCAACTTCCGCTACTTCGAGGCCGGCGACGATTGGTGGTTCGGCGGCGGCATGGATCTAACGCCGAGCTATGGCTTTGCAGAAGACGCCCGCCACTTTCACGTCACCCTGCGCGACTACTGCGCCCGCCACCCGATCGCCGACTATCAAACGATGAAAGAGACCTGCGACCGCTACTTCTTCCTCAAACATCGCAACGAAATGCGCGGCATCGGCGGCATCTTCTTCGACGATCTCCACCCAGACGGGCCAGATGGCTTCGAGCGCGCGTTTGCGTTCGTCAGCGACGGCATCACCACCATTCTCGACGCCTACCTGCCGATTGTGCGCCGGCGTATGCACACCCCCTACGGCGAGCGCGAACGCTCATGGCAGCTCTACCGGCGCGGCAGGTACGTCGAATTTAACCTGATCTACGACCGCGGCACGCTGTTTGGCTTGCAAACTAGCGGCAACATCGAAGCCATCTTGATGTCGCTGCCGCCGCTCGCCCGCTGGGAATTCAATTACCGGCCCGCACCCGGATCGCCCGAAGCGGCCATGGCCGAATTCCTTAAACCGCGTGATTGGGCGGCCTCGTAACTCCGCACGGCTGTGCGGTTTGATGGCGCCGCACAGCCGTGCGTCGCTCCACACATCAATCGCTGTTACATCCCATGCACTAATTTTGCACCGGATTTGTTTATACTTCACCTTATTGCTTTTTATGCTACAATATTATTAAAGTCAGTAGTTCCAAATCGGCACTACACCCTGCGAGGAGGCGCTATGCATAAGGCGAGCACCATCCGCGAGGATGGCCTCTACCACTCGTTCTGCGGCTTAGTTAGCGTCGGCTGGCTCTACCAGAAGATCAAGGATAGCTTCTTCCTCATCCTTGGCACCCACACCTGCGCCCACCTGCTCCAAAATACGCTCGGCGTGATGATCTTCGCCCGCCCGCGCTTTGCCGTCTCGTTGCTCGAAGAAGCCGATCTCAGTTCTTCGCAGCCCGATATTTCAGCCCAGATCGAAGAGATCAAGCGCGAGCACCATCCCTCGGTGATCTTTTTGCTCTCGTCATGCACGCCCGAAGTGATGAAGGTGGAGTTTGAAGGGTTGGCGGCCTCGGTCAGCACGCCCGAAGTGCCGGTGCTGTTCGTGCCCGCTTCCGGTCTCGACTATACCTTCTCGCAGAGCGAGGATTCGGTCTTGCAGGCGCTCATCCCGTTCTGCCCGCCGGCCCCGCCCGAAGATAAGCGGGTCGTCTTCCTCGGCTCGGTCAACGACGCGATTGCCGATGATTTTTCGCTCGAAGCGGCCCGGCTGGGCATTCCGGTGGCCGGTTTCTTGCCCGCTAGCCATTTTACCGAGCTGCCGCCGATCGGGCCGGGCACAATCATCGCCCCGCTCCAGCCCTACTTGCACAAAACCGCGACCCAACTGCGCAACGAGCGCGGTTGCACGGTGCTCTCGTCGCTCTTCCCGTTTGGCCCCGACGGCACCCGCCGCTTCTGGGAGGATTTGGCCGCCCAGTTTGGTATGAAGGTTGATCTGAGCGACCGCGAAGCGGCAGCATGGGAACGCATCAAGCGCCATACCGATCTGTTGCGCGGCAAGAAGATTTTCTTCGCCAGCGATACCCTGATGGAGCTGCCACTAGCGCGCTTCCTCAAGGCGTGCGGCGCCGAGGTGGTCGAGTGCTCGACTCCCTATATCAACCGCCGCTTCCACGCTGCCGAGCTGGCTGCGCTGGAAGGTGTGCGGCTGGTCGAGCAGGCCAATTTCCATCGCCAGTTGCGCACTATCGCCGAAACCAAACCCGACCTGATTATCTCGAACATCATCACCACCAACCCGCTGGTTGGTCAAGGCGTGGTCGCCAAGTGGGGCACCGAGTACTGCTTCTTGCCCATCCACGGCTGGGCCGGCGTCAACGCGCTGGTGACATCCTTCACCCGCGCCCTCGAACGCCACGCCAAGCTCGATCCACTCGGTTCCGATCCGATCTGGTTGACCGGTATGATGCCTAGCTCCCCCGGTGGCGTCATCTCGTTGCAGTCATAGAGGAGATGATCCATGCGTCTAGCGTATTGGATGTACGAGGGCACGGCCCATCACGGCGTTGGCCGGATCGCCAATAGCATGCGTAATGTCCACGCCGTCTTTCATGCTCCACAGGGTGACGATTATGTCAACGCGATCTTCGCGATGCTCGATCGCACGCCCAATTTTCCGGCGATGACGACCAGCGTGGTTAGCGGCACCGATCTGGCCCGCGGCACGATCCGCTTGCCCGAAACGCTCAAGCAAGTCGAAGAGCGCGTTCGCCCCGATTTGATCGTGGTGGTGGCCTCGTGCTCGACGATTTTGCTGCAAGAGAATCTTGAGATTGCCGCTAAGCATGCCGGCTTGCAGTGCGAGGTGATGGTCTACGATGCCAACCCCTACCGCATGCAAGAGATTGTCGCCGCCGAGAGCCTGTTTACCGATCTGGTCAAGCGGTTTGCCCAACCCCAACCTCGCACCGCCCACCCCACCGTCAATATTCTCGGCCCAGCCTCGCTCGGCTTCCACGCTCGCCACGATCTGATCAGCCTGCGTCGTATGCTCAAGACGCTCGGCATCGAGGTGAACGTGGTCGCGCCGTGGGGGGCCACAATTGATGATCTACGCCGGTTGCCGGCAGCGTGGCTGACCATCGCCCCCTACCGTGAGCTGGGGTTGCGCGCCGCCACCTACCTCGAAGAGCAGTTTGGCGTGCCGGCCCTGCTCGATGCGCCGATCGGCGTCCAACCCACCTTGCGCTGGATCGAGCGTCTGCGCGAGATGCTCGCCCAAGCTGGGGCTAACGTGCCGATGCCGCCGCTGACCGCCTTTTCACTCGATGGGATGTCGGCCCCGTCTGCGGTGCCGTGGCTGGCCCGCACCGCCGATATGGATAGCTTCTCTGGCAAGCCGGCCTTTGTATTCGGCGATGCCACCCACGTGGTTGGCATTACCCGCTTCCTCAGCGACGAGCTCGGCATGCCAATCGCCGGCGCCGGCACCTACGTCAAGCATCAGGCCGATTGGGTGCGCGAGCAGTTGGCCGGCTATGTTGATGACCTGCTCGTGACCGATGAGTTTCAGACGGTGGCGGCCCGCATCGCCGAGCTGCGCCCTGAATTGGTCTGCGGCACCCAAATGGAGCGCCATACCTCGCGCCGCTACGATCTGAACTGTATGGTGATTTCGCCGCCGACTCACATCGAAAATCACTTGCTCGCCTATCGCCCCTTCCTCGGTTTCGATGGCGCCGATGTGATCGCCGATGAGGTCTATACGACCTGTACGCTCGGCATGGAGAAGCACCTGATTGATCTGTTTGGGGATGCTGGACTCGATCTCCCTGAGCAGGCCAAAACCGCTGCACCACCTGAGCCGGCGCCAGTGGCAGTCGCTGTTGAGAGTCCGAAACCGGTCAATGAACCGGCTGTCGCGACAGTGGCTGCACCGGCTGCGGTCGCCGCGCCGGCTAGCGTCGCTCCACCACCTGCCCCCGCCGCGCCGGTCGATCCGGTCTGGGCCGCTGACGCAGAAGCGATGCTCAAGAAGGTGCCCTTCTTCGTGCGCGGGCGCGTGCGGGGGAATGTTGAGAAGTATGCGCGCCAGCACGGCCACGCCGTCATTACCGCCCAAGTGCTGCTGGCCGCCAAAGAGGAGCTTGGCGCATGAGTACCGCCCTTTCGCCTAAAGCGCCGCGCCGGCCCCAACCGCCGCGCCAGTTGGCCGAAATCGCGCTGCTGGCCCGCGAAGAACGGCTGGCTGGCCGGCCCAAGCTGTGCAGCGATTGCGGCATCTGCACCGGCGAGTTGCGCCCCTTCATGGCGCAGAGCTGCGTCTTCGTCAATAACCGCGCCGAGGAGATCGAGCGCCGCTTGCACGGGCGGAACCGGCGCGACGGCGATGAGCTGCTCTTCGGGATCTATCGCGAACTGCGCGTCTTTCGCATGAACCCGCCGGTGCCCGATGCCCAGTGGAGCGGCGCCGTCACCAGTCTTGGCGCGCTGTTGCTCGAACGCGGGTTGGTCGAGGGAGTGATCACCACCGCCGCCGCTCCCGGCACCCGCTTCGCGCCACTGCCCATTCTGGCCCGCACTCCCGATGAGGTGCGCGCAACTCGTGGCAATAAGCCCTGTCTTGCGCCAACCCTCGATGTGCTCACGCAAGTGCAGCAGGCTGGCCTGCGCCGGATCGCCTACATTGGCACCGGCTGCCAAGTCCATGCCTTGCGAGCGATCGAGGATCAGCTCGGCCTCGAACGGCTCTACGTGATCGGGATTCCCTGCACCGACAACACGACCTATCCCGATTTGCAACGCTTTTTACGAGTCGTCTCGCGCTCGCCGGAAACGGTCGTCCACCACGAGTTTATGCAGGATTTCCGCATCTGGCTCAAGCACGAAGACGGCTCGATCGAGAAGGTCAACTTTGTCGATCTCGATGTCAGCAAACTCGGCGGCGAGCTTGGCGTCTTCCCGCCGGCCTGCCTGAGCTGTTTCGACTACCAGAACGGCTTGTCAGACCTGACTATCGGGTACATGGGGGCGCCGTTGCCGCCAACTGAACGCTGGCAATGGACGCTCATCCGCACCGAGCGCGGGGCCGAGCTCTACGAGTTGTTGCGGCCGTACGTCGAAGAGCGCGAGCCGATCAGCGGCGGCGACCGCACCCGCGGCATGCCGGCCTACATTCAGATGCTACGCAAACCGCCGCGACGCGCGCCATGGCCGATCCGCCAGTTGGTTGCCTTCATCCAGCGCCGCAGCGGGCCAAAGGGTCTCGAATTCGCCCGCTCGGTGATCGAGATGAAGCTGCTGCGCAATCTACAATTCGTGCGCGAACGGCATGGCCGGCTCGAACGCCGCATCGTACCCGGTTATGTCTACCGCGCGCTGGCCCGCTACGCCGATGTCTACCGGCGCGAGTTTGGCCGTGAGTTGGCGCCGCCAGCTTAGGCGCTACGGTTAGTCTCGCTTCTCCTCTCCTCGCTCACGGGGAGAGGGAACGCGCAAACGCACCTTCACGCCTGTGCGTGATGGCTGAACATAGGTTTTCGGCATCAGATGCCGGCATCGCCGGCCTACGAGAAGGAGTTGTCCATGTCCCTCATCCTCGCGATCTATGGCAAGGGTGGGATCGGCAAGTCGACCACCTCGGCCAACCTGTCGGCGGCAATGGCGCTCAAAGGCGCCAAAGTGCTTCAGATCGGCTGCGATCCCAAGCACGACAGCACCTTTCCGCTCACCGGCCACCTCCAGCCGACGGTGATCGATGTGCTGGACAGCGTGAACTTCCATCTTGAAGATGTCAGCAAAGAGGACGTGATTCACACCGGGTTTGCCGGCGTCGATACGCTCGAATCGGGCGGCCCTCCCGCCGGCAGCGGCTGCGGCGGCTATGTCGTCGGCGAGACGGTGAAGCTGCTGAAGGAGTTCGGTCTTTACGACAAGTACGATGTGATCGTCTTCGACGTGCTCGGCGACGTGGTCTGCGGCGGCTTCTCGGCTCCGCTCAACTACGCCGACTACGGCCTGATCATCGCCTGCAACGACTTCGACAGCATCTTCGCCGCCAACCGGCTCTGCCTCGCCATCGCGCAGAAGTCGCAGCGCCACAAGGTCAAGCTGGCCGGTATCGTCGCTAACCGGGTCGATTACGAGTTCGGCGGCACTACCTTGCTCGATCAGTTCGCCGAAAAAGTCGGCACCAAGGTCATTGGGCGTGTGCCCTACCACGACCTTATCCGCCGCTCACGCCTCGCCGGCAAGACCCTGTTTGAGATGGAGGGGCCGGGCAAAGAGGAATGCACCCGCCCCTTCGAGGAGATGGCTGAGTATCTGCTCGCCCAACCCGAAGCGACCATTCCTAACCCCTACCACGACCGCGCCATCTTCGAGGCGATCGGCGGCTGGCGGTGATGATTTAAGTAACGTTCAACGCAGCAACGCATACGTGCTATGCGTTGCTGCGCTTGCTTCCTGCTCGTGAGCCGCACTGCCGTGCGGCTTTATTTGATCCCTTGCTCGTGAGCCGCACTGCCGTGCGGCTTTACCCATGTGGATTAGCCGCTCGATCAAGCAGCCAATAAATCTTTCCCCCCGCCGGCTGGACAAGGCGGGTTGGTTGATCGAGCGGATCACCCGTCTCCGCCAACGCTGTCGCCACTGCCGCCGCTTTGTCGGCCCCGCTGACCACAAAGATCACTGCGCGCGCCGCATTGAGCGCGGTTGGCGTCAGGCTTAGGCGCAGCGGCGGCGGTTTAGGCGCGTCACGCACCACCACTACCAGCCGATCCGCCGGCGCGGTTAACGCCGGGTGGCGTGGGAAGAGCGAGGCGGTGTGACCGTCCGGCCCCATGCCGAGCAACACGACATCGAATGCGCCCCCATGCGCAGCCAAGAGCGCCGCTGCCTGCTGCTGGTAAATTGCCGCCGCTTGCTCAGGATCGCGGTAGTAAGTTGGCGCCGGAAACACTTGCTCGGCCTGCACCGGCACGTGATCGAGTAGCGTTTGGCGGGTAGCGCGGTAGGTGTTCTCGGCATCGTCAAACGACACGTACCGCTCGTCGGCAAACAGCACGCTCAATCCGCCCCAGTCAATCTGGTCGCGCAACGGCGGATTCGCTAACAGCGGGTACAAGCGCGTGGTCAAGCTCCCTCCCGACAGCGCCACGAGCGCCCTCCCCCGCTCGTTGATCGCTGCCGCCAACTGTGTGACTACTAGCGCCGCTGCTGCCCGGTACAGCTCATCGGCACTGTCGTAGACCTCAATGGTGCGCTGTGGAGTCATAGGGTCACTCCTTCGCTGCGGCTTTGAGGGGTTGATGGCTTTGAGATGAGCCATTTCACCCTCACCCCCATCCCCTCTCCCGCGTTGCGGGAGAGGGGCGCTGCTGCATCCCGTGCCTGTCATGCCGGAGCCACCCATCGCGCGGCTCCCCCGCTCACGGCGGAAGTGGGGGCGTTACGCGGATCCTGCCTGATGGAGTGCGGCAGTCAAACTGCCGCACGCCACAAAATGTTTGTGGCTTTTGTGACTTTTCGTGGCTATTCCCTCAACCCGCGCAGCGGGTTTGATAACCCTCACCCCCAGCCCCTCTCCCTCTAGCGCGGGAGA
>JAUQOZ010000125.1 GCA_030550625.1 Chloroflexota bacterium
TGCTGCTCGCCGCCGCTAAGAAAGCCGGCCACCTGATTGCGCCGCTCTTTGAGCCGGGGAAAATAGTTATAGACCAGCGCCAGATCCTCGCTAAACCGGCGCGCAGACTGGGTGTACGCACCGGCGCGCAGATTCTCCTCGACGGTGAGATGCTCGAAGACGCGCCGCCCTTCCATTACCTGAAAGATGCCCATGCGCACAATCTCGGCGGCGTCTTTCTTGTGGATCGGCTGCCCTTGAAACAGAATCTCGCCATCGGTCACTTCACCGTTTTCCGGCTTGAGCAAGCCCGAAATCGCTTTGAGGGTCGTGCTCTTGCCGGCGCCGTTTGAGCCAAGCAATGCGACGATGCGGCCTTCCGGCACTTCCAGCGAGAGGCCCTTCAGCACCAGCACCACATCGTTGTAGATGACTTCGATATTATTGAGTGAAAGCATAAGCAATATTAATGAGACGGCAAGGGGCAGGTCGCAGACCTGCCCCCACGAGAGACTTTACCGCGCGCTAATGAAATCAGTAATCGGCACCCACTTGCCGTTTTCGACCCGGAACATCTTAAGCGACTTGACACCGGCGTGATCAGTGGGGCTAAATTGCACCGGTAGCGTCACCCCTTTCGTATCAATGGCGCCCATGGTCTGTAAGGCTTCCTTAATATTCTCGCCGGTCACCTCTTTGCCATCGGCTACCACCTTCTCGACCCCGGCGATCAGAATCGACATCGCCGTCCATCCTTGCACGAAGGTGCTATCGGCGCCGCCGTAGTCAATATTCTTCGCCTTGGCAAAGTCGAGCGCGATCCTGCCGCCTTCCGACTCGTGGTTGAACGGCACTGCGCCAACCACGCCTTCAGCATCAGCGCCAGCCAGCTTGATCAAGATCTCGTTGGCGCACCAGTTCAAGCAGACAAATTGAACATTGTAGCCAAGGCTCTTGGCATTCCTAATCGCGAGCGCCGCCGGGCTAGAGACGTTCTGCAAGAAGATATAGTTCGCGCCGTAGTCGCGGAGCTGGGTCAACTGGGGCGTGAGATCGGTCGCGCCACGCGGCGAGGGCACTTCCAGCGGCGTCTCGATCCCCTGCGAAGTAGCGAAGGCCGTGCCATCAGCCAACGGTGAACGGCCAAACGGACTATCGTTGATCAGGTAGCCGAACTTCGGCAACCCGCTGTTGCCCTTGGCCTTCCAATCCTCGATCGCCCACTTCATCGCGATGATCAACTGATCCGAATAGGTCGGCGCGACGAGGAAATTGTAGGGTGTCTCTGCCGGGTTAGCCAGTGTCGCCGAATACGATGCCGAGATGAAGGGAATCTTGTCTTCGGTAATCTTGGGTCGCAACGCTTCGGTGTCGCCAGTGCCCCAGCCGGAGAAGACAACCACCTTGTCTTGGGTCACGAACTTGGTGTATAACTCTTCCGCCCGCGGCACCTGATAGGCATAGTCTTCGCTAAACAACTGCAACCGCCGCCCGTTAATGCCGCCCTGCTCATTCTTCCAATCAATAAAGGCAATCTGTCCGCGCGCATAAGGCGTACCGACGTCAGCCGTCGCGCCAGTCAAGTCAAAGATCGCACCCACCCTGATCGGTTCCGTGCTAGCGGTGCCGCCACCTGTACTGCCACCCGTGCCGCCCGTACCGCCGCCGCCACCACATGCGGCTAGCAACGTGGCAAAGAGGGCTAGTGTCACTAACCACCCGAACGTCCGTCTCCTCCTGTGCATGCCATCCTCCTTCTAGACGATTCAATAACTGAACGGCCAAAGCCGGAAGTAATCTTTGACATTGCGCCACATCTTCACAATGCCTTCTGGCTCGAAGATCAGGAAGAGGATGATGGCTAGACCGAACGCACCCTGCTGCATATAGGGCAGATAGGCGTTGATGTTGGGCACGACGTCGCTAAGGGCGCGGGCCAGATTTGAGAGTAGCGCTGGCAACAGGGTCATAAACGCAGCGCCGTAGATCGAACCAGACACGCTGCCGAGCCCGCCGATGATAATCATGGCGAGAAAGAGAATGCTGGTATCGATGGTAAACCGCTCCCACGAAATAATTCCGCGGTAGTGAGCGGTGAGCGCACCGGCCAACCCGGCGAAGAACGAAGAGGTGGCGAAGGCGAGCAGTTTGTAGCGGAAGAGATCAACCCCGATCACTTGCGCCGCGATGTCTTGATCGCGAATGGCGACGAATGCCCGCCCGGCGCGGGTGCGGAAGAGGTTGCTGACAAAGATGACGGTCAGGATCAGTGCCCCAAGGCACACCCAGTAAAAGGCGAAATCGTTATTGCCGAGCCACTCCATCGGCAGCCCGAACAGATTATTGCTCGCCCGCGGCAGCGAGAGCGATTCACCGAAGCCGAGCAGTTTGCCGTGCGTTAACACCCAAATGATGATCTCTTGCGAGGCAAGCGTCGCGATCGCAAGGTACAATCCTTTCAGCCGGAGCGACGGAAGACCAAAGAACGCGCCTACTGCCGCTGTGAAAAAGCTTGCCACTGGGATAGTGATCCACATTGGCGCGCCAAGATGAACCGCCATCAAGCCGGCAGTATACGCACCGACAGCAAGAAAGCCGCCGTGACCAATGCTAATCTGGCCGGTATAGCCGACGAGAATATTCAGCCCAATCGCGCCGATGGCAGCAATGGCGATCGTGTTAGCCAAATTAAGCCAGTACCGATCGGCAAACCACGGAAAGATTAGCGCCAATGCCAGTACGATTATGATCCGGATTCGTTGCGGCCAATAGGGGCGTAAACTGACATCACTGGCATACGTGGTATGAAACGTTCCACTCTGCATAGCAAACCCAATCTTGTTATCGCCAACCGCCGCTTACACGCGCTCGATAATCCGTTGACCAAAGAGACCGTATGGGCGCACCAACAGGATCAGAAGCAGGATGACAAAGGGGGCGACTTCGCCCAAGCCCCATTCCGGCGGCAGCAAGCCGCCAGCGAACGACTGGAGCAGGCCGATGATCAGACCGCCGATGATTGCGCCGGGAATGCTATCAAGACCGCCCAAAATCACCACTGGGAAGACGAGCAGACCGACCCGCCCGATCGTGCCCGACACACCGCCGAAAATGCTCATGAGCAGAATGCCGCCGACTGCCGCCGTAATCGCGGCAATTGCCCATGCCACAGCCCACACCTTCTTGACGCTAATGCCCATACTGAGCGCCGCTTGCTGATCGTCGGCCACCGCGCGCATCGCGATCCCTTCCCGGCTGAGCCGGAAGAAGAGCGTGAGCAGGGCAAAGAGGGCGATAGCCAATCCAAAGGCCCAAATCCGATCAACCCCGACATTTGCGCCGAGAATAGTGACCGTATCGGTCGGCAAAAACTGCGGCGCCGGCCGAGGCGTCACCCCCCAGATCGCGCCCACGATCGCGCGCAAGAGTGATGAAAGGCCAATCGTGACCATGATCACCGAAATGACCGGCTCGCCAATCAGAGGTCGCAGCACGAGTTGCTCAATCACAACCCCAACCGCTGCTGCTAACACCACGGCTATCACAACGCCGATTGGCCACCAGAGACCAAACATCTCAACCATCGTATAGGTGAGGTAGGCCCCGATCAACAGCAACTCGCCTTGGGCGAAGTTGATCACGTCGCTGCTTTTGTAGATCAAGACAAAGCCAAGCGCCACCAACGCAAAGATTGCGCCATTGGCAATCCCGCTCAGCGCCAGTTGAATAATCCGATCCATGCGCGTCTCCGTCGTCGCCGAATTGCAGATTGGTGCCAATGAGGATTTGGGGCCGTGTTACGCGATCCCTGTTAGCGCGCCACGGCTCGCGCTGTCGGCGCCGGCGCCGGCGCCGAAGGGTCATCTAATTCCTCAATGCGCAGGCGGGTCTTGATCAGCGCCGTGCGCCCGTCTTGATAGGTAATCGTCGTCTCGATCTCAAGCACGTCTTGGTCGCCGTAGAGCGCATCAACAATCTCTTGGTAGCGTTGGGCCACCAACCGCCGGCGCACCTTGCGGGTGCGGGTTAGCTCGCCATCGTCGGCATCGAGCTCTTTATGCAGCAACAAGAAGCGACGGATACGCGCCGCCGGTGGCAGATCGGCATTCGCCCGCTCGACATCTTTGCGGATCAGCGCGTAAACTTGCGGTTTCTGGGCCAGATCGGTATAGGTGGTGTACGAGATTTGCGCATTCTCGGCCCATTTGCCGACGTTGGCGAAATCAATGTTGATCATCGCTGTGACAAAGGGCCAATCGCCGCCAAACACCACCGCTTCCTTGATATACGGGCTAAACTTGAGCTTATTCTCGATAAACTGGGGCGAAAACTTGGTGCCGTCGTGCAGCGTCATCACGTCTTTCGCCCGGTCGATCACGATCAAGTGGCCATCCTCGTCAAAATAGCCGGCATCGCCGCTATGCAGCCAGCCATCTTCCAGCGCCTCGGCGGTCGCTTCCGGGTTTTTGTAATAGCCAACAAACACCGACGGGCTTTTCACCAGAATCTCGCCGTTCTCAGCGATCCGGATCTCGGTGTTAGGCAGGGGCGTGCCGACCGTTTGGAACTTAATCTGACCATCGCGATGAATTACACTTAGTCCAGCGCTTTCGGTCTGGCCGTAGACCTGCTTGAGATTAACACCGATAGCGTGATAAAAGCGGAAGACATCGGGGCCGAGCGCAGCGCCGCCGGTGTAAGCACGCTTGAGAAAGCGCAAGCCGAGATGGTCTTTGAGCATCTCGAACACGGTGATGCGGGCTAGCCAATAACGCAGGCGCAGCCAAAAGCTCGGCTGCTTGCCGCTAAAGCGGGTATCGGCCATCTCGTAGCCTTGCTTCATCGCCCACTCAAACAGCGCCCGTTTCAAGCGCGTTGAGTCTTGCACTTTGACTTGCACCTGCGAGAGCATATTTTCCCAGATGCGGGGCGGCGAGAACATCACCCGCGGCCCGATCTCGCGGATATTCTCTTGCACGGTGCTGGCCGATTCGGGGAAATTGATCGTAAACCCGCACTGCATCCCGGCGGCGACCGTCACCATTTGCTCGCCGACCCACGCCAGTGGCAAGAAACTGACAAACTCATCGTCGGGGCCGAGCGGGTCGACCGAGAGCAATCCGGCGCCTTGGCTGATCAAATTGCGGTGGGTAAGCATCGCCAGCTTGGGCTTGCCGGTGGTTCCGGAAGTGGTGGAAAGGATGGCAACATCGTCGGGCTTGCCAGCGGCCAGTTCGGCATCAAACAGGCCGGGATGGTCGCGATCGTAGGCGCGACCGAGTTCTTCAATGTCGGGGAAATGGGCAAGGTAGGGCTGCTGGTAATTACGCATCCCCTTTGGTTCGTAATAAATAACTTTCAGCACCCCTTCCAGCCGCGGCCAAATCTCGATAATCTTATCGACCTGCTCTTGGTCTTCGACCACAATCACCCGCGCTTCAGCCGCCGAAACGATGTAATACACCTCTTCGGCCACTGAATCTTGGTAGACGCCGATCGACATCGCGCCGATGGCTTGGGCGGCAAATTCAGCATAGAGCCATTCGGGCCGGTTATCGCCAATAATGGCGATCACA
>JAUQOZ010000143.1 GCA_030550625.1 Chloroflexota bacterium
CCGCCGGCCATCTCGGTCGCCGCCCGCGTCACCATCCCTAGACGACGATCGATCCCGCCGGTAATAAAGAAGGTCAAGACAATACCTACGGTCATCGCCGCAACAGTGCCGCCAAGCAACACCACTTGCAACGCATTGCGCGCGTCTTCCGAAGCGACAACGATCTCATTGAGCAATTGATATTCAGCATCAACCAACTGGTTCATTAATTCGCCGATGCGGGCAAAGCGATTGTAACCCACACGAGTCGCGGCAATCTCCACAATTTGGTTGAGCGATGCCTCGCCCCGATTAACGGCATAACGCAGATCAATCAAAGGTTGTATCACTTCAGTCTGCCACTGGATCAATTCGGTATTAATCGCTTCAATCAAGCCATATTCTGGCGTTTGCGACGGAACCAGACGCCTTAGCTCATTCAACAATCGGTTATACCGCTGCTGACCTTCTTCATATTTGGTCAAAAACGTGGGATCGCCGGTGATCAAAAACCCGCGCTCACCCGACTCCATCATGTGCAGACTGGCTTCCATCTGGCGCGTATACTCAATCACCGTATACGATTCGCGCAACTCATCTTCACGTTGGGCAGCGGTGACCATTGCCTGATACGAGGCAATAGCAACCATGACCATACTGAACAATACCAAACCGACAATGAGAAGGATTTTATTGCGCAAACTGATCGAATTGAGGAAAGTCATAACCGGCTCCTTATCATTTTCTGCACACGAGCGCGCTAAGCCAACGCCATTGCTTGCTCGACCACCGGCAACAACGCGCTGGCCGCATCATCTTTGAACAGATAATCATCGGCGCCGAGATCGATCGCGCGTTGCACGCTGCTCACGTGTTCACGATGGGTCAACATCACCACCGGAATGTGCCGCGTGGCGCGATCGCGTTTGAGGCGACTCAGCACCTGAAACCCATCTAACCCCGGCAGATCGATATCGAGCAAGATCATGCGCGGCTGCAGCACACTCGCCGCCCGCCAGCCTTCGATGCCGGTGGCAGCAACCTGCACGTGGTAGCCGGCCTGTTCCAGCATCAGCCGGAACTGCAAGGCTTGGCTAGGGCTATCTTCGATGAGGAGAATATCAGGCGTCGTCATAGGATGCTCCTCAACACATAGCGTCTCACGCACCGGCATTGCGGTTGCGCAAGAGCGCTAGCGGCTGCTAAGTGAAGGGGGATCATGAACGGTTTCGCTGCTCTACGTGACCGGACGCGATATCGTCGCAGCCTAGCGACAGCGCATAACCGGAAGGATGTGGGGAGATGTTGCTTATCCATACACGGCCTCGTTGCCGATAACCAACCATCCTGCCGGCGACATGGCCGGCGTGGATAGGAATCGCTTTGTTATTCACCATGTTAGAACACAAGTGAAGAACTAGTATTGTAACTAGTCAACGAATCATATCACTTTATCAAGCAAAGAATACCACCACTTTGCAACGATGATGTAACGGATAGCGAGCTTTCCCGCAATAGAAAAGTTAAATGTTCACAACAAACACGCAACGAAAACCATCTATTTGACACAGAGTACCAACTTTCGGAAACTATTCGGTTAGCAAGAGCGCAGATGGATCCAAAAACGTGTAGTTACTGCACAGCAACGCCTGCGCCGGAAATTACCTCGCCGATCTCCCAGAGCGGTTGGCCGGCGGCGGCACACAGGGCTTGCAGGGTAGCGGCGGCAGCAGGGGGAGCAGCGATCAGCAAGCCGCCAGAGGTTTGCGGGTCGGCGAGCAGGAGTTGTTGGGAAGGGGAAACCGAGGGGGCAAAGGTGGTAAAGCCAGCGGCAAAATCGAGGTTACGGCGCAGACCGCCGGGAACCATACCGGCTTCTGCGTAGCGCAGCGCACCGGGCAACGCCGGTACAGCGGCGGCGTTGATGCGCAGACCAACCTTGCTCTGGCGGGCTATCTCGGCAGCGTGACCAAGCAGGCCGTAGCCTGTGACATCGGTGGCGGCATGCACCTCAACTTGCAGCATCAGCTCGGCGATCTGGCGATTGAGGGTCAACATCGAAGCAGTAGCCGCAGCAAGGTCTTCCGCCGTCGCCGCATTGCGCTTGGCGGCAGTCGTAATCAGACCGGCGCCGAGCGGCTTGCTGAGCAACAACCGGTCACCCGGCTGCGCGCCGGCTTTGGCGATGATCCGGCGCGGATCAACCAAACCGGTGACGCACAAGCCATACTTCGGCTCGCGGTCGGTGACGGTATGGCCGCCGACGACCACGGCGCCAGCTTCCGCCGCCTTATCAATGCCACCTTGCAGGATCGCCGCCGTCACTGCTTGATCAAGGTCATCGGGGAAGGCAGCGATGGCGAGGGCAATAATAGGCCGTCCGCCCATCGCGTAGACATCACTGAGGGCGTTGGCGGCAGCGATAGCGCCGTAGGTGTAAGGATCATCAACGATCGGCGGGAAGAAATCGACCGTCTGCACCAGCGCTAGCTCGCTATTCAATTGGTAGACTGCCGCGTCATCGCTTTCGGCCAAACCAACCAGCACCTGCGGGTTAGCCGGCACGCGGAGCGCAGCCAGCACCGAAGCAAGGGCTCCCGGCCCTAGCTTCGCCGCTCAGCCGGCGCAGGCAGCCAAGTTGGTGAGGCGGATGCGTTCGCGTTCGTCGGTCATTGCGCTTGTTCCTTATGATTGAGCCGATAATTCCATGGTAAACGCAAAGGTGAGAAGATGCAAAATCAGGTGCGGCAGTTGCACTGCCGCACTCCACAATGTGCGCCCTTCGTCATAGCACGGGAGCGGGGCGCTGCGACGTTTCACTTCCGCTCGCCCGCAACTTACGACGCAGAGGGGGCAAAGGCGCAGAGATGGTAAACGCAAAGCCGCGAAGCATGCAGAGGGCGCAAAGGGATGTTGGATCGGTTCCCATTTCGACGCTCGTACCGTACCCTCTGCGTACTCTGCGCCCTCAGCGGTAACATCGACCCTCACCCCCATTCCCTCTCCCGCTTTGCAGGAGAGGGGCGCTGCTGTGTTCCGCTTCCACCATGCCTCACGCGCTAACAACGCGGCTCCCCCTCGCCCGCCGGCAGGTGGGAGAGGGGGCCGGGGGGTGAGGGCGTCAACGCAAAGGCGCGGTAGCGCCGGATAGCGGTCCGGCTCCGCTCCCTGCTTGTCATTGCGAGCCGCGCGGAGCGCGGCGAAGCAATCTCCCACTTCAGCGGAAGAGGCGCCTCTACGCCATTGGGTTGTGCCTCAGGTGGTGATCCCTGCTTCGCCCCCACCCCCAACCCCTCCCCCGCTGGAGGAGGGGCGACCCTCACCCCCAGCCTCTCTCCCGTGTTGCGGGAGAGGGGCGCTGCTGTGTTCCATTTCGACGCTCGTACCGTACCCTCGGCGTTCTCGGCGCCCTTGGCGGTAAACGAGCCCCTGCCTCAAAAGTGGAGAAGCGTTAACCATTTCACCCGCATCGCCAATGACGTTGCCGAATTGGACGCCGTCACCGCATCTCTTGCAGCAGATACGATGATATAGCGTTCTGTGAGGCCAAGCTATGCGGCAACGATTCCTCATCGTCTTCATCCTCAGCGCGTGGTTCCTTGGTCAGATATGGATACCGGCGCCACTCAAGGCCCAAACCGTCATTGCTAGTAGCTGGCGTCCCGATACGCCGCTGGCGCGACAGGGGCATGCGCTAGCCGCTGGCGATGGAGCCGTCTTTCTATTTGGCGGTGAAACCGATGACAGTGAACTGCGCCTGCTCAATGACTTATGGGTCTGGCGTGATGGCGTTTGGCAGTGGCTCGCTAGCGACGGCCCGTCACCGCGTAGTTGGGCAGCGTTGGCATACGACGAACAACGGCACGAACTTATTCTATTCGGCGGCTGGAACGGTCTCAGCGAACTGAACGATACGTGGGTCTGGCGCGATGGTCAGTGGTCGCGCCGCACCCCGGCGCAATCGCCACCGGCGCGCCGGCGACACACGATGGCCTACCATCCACCCTCCGGCCAAATCGTGCTCTTCGGCGGCAGCGCTGGCACACTGTTAGGCGACACGTGGGTATGGAATGGCGAGACGTGGACGAACCTTACCACGCTGAGCGGCCCCTCGGCGCGCCGTTCGCACGCGATGGCCTACGATGCACCCACTGGCCAGATTGTCCTGTTTGGCGGCAGAGATGCGACTGGCGCGCGAGCTGACACGTGGGTGTGGAACGGCGCCGCTTGGAGCCAGCAAACCCCCGCTCAGCCGCCACCGGCTCGCTTTAACCATTCATTGATCAGTTGGTCGGCGGGAGTGGTGTTGTTCGGTGGTGAAGACGGGCCGAACCTATTCAATGATACATGGCAGTGGGATGGCAGCGCATGGCGCAACCTGCTTCCGCCGGCGGCGCCACCGATCCGCAGCGCCGCTGCCGCCGCTTACAGTGCCGAGCGCAGCGAAGCGCTGCTGTTTGGCGGCGGTGGCTTGATAAGGCTGTACAGCGATACGTGGGCTTGGGATGGGCGGCAATGGAAAGCGCTGCCCGCCTTGCCAGCGCCGCCAATGCGCGCAAAAGCGGCGTTGGTTGATGATGTCGGGCGCGGGGTAGCCGTGCTCTTCGGCGGCATTGCTAACGACACTCCCCTTGGTGATACGTGGATTTGGAGCGCCGATGCTGGTTGGCGCCGCGCCTTGCCGGCGACGAGTCCGCCGCCGCGATTTGGCCATGCGATGGCCTATGATCCCATTCGTGACGAAATCGTGCTCTTTGGCGGCTTCAACCAGCAGAGTCGCAATGACACGTGGGTGTGGAATGGCGAAACGTGGACGCAACGCATCCCACCGGTCTCGCCGCCGCCGCGCTGGGGACACACGATGACCTTCGATGCCGCCCGCGGACGGATTGTGCTGTTCGGCGGCGCGATGCAAGCCAGTGGTTTCTACCAAGACACGTGGGAATGGGATGGCACGAATTGGGTCGAGTTGCGTCCGCAAACTAGTCCGCCGCCGCGCCGCAACCATGCTGCCGCCTACGATACCGCCCGCAGCCGGCTGGTGATCTTTGGCGGCTATGCGTTCAATGGTACGCAAGCGGTGTACTACAACGACACATGGGAGTGGGATGGGACAAACTGGCAGCAACGCACTGCACCGCTCACCCCGCAAGGGCGGTCAGAGCACGCTTTGGTCTACGATGCCGCGTTGCAGCAGACGGTCTTAATCGGCGGCAGAAATGGCGCTATCACTGAACGTTCAGTCTGGGCATGGGACGGCGCCACGTGGACGGAACAGACCGATACGCCGCGCTTGCCGTCGATGATGGCGCCGCTTGCCGTCTACCAAGTGGCTGCTTGTCGCACCATCATTGTTGGGCCTACCGCCGAATATGGTTATGGTCGCCTTAACACGTGGCAACGCAGCGTCTCCCCTTGCATTGCCGCACCCACGGCCCGCATTGACAGCATTGCCCCCAACCCGGCCAATCGCAGCACCGACCAGATTATCCTGATCGGCAGCGGCGCCGGCGCGCCCGGCAGTGGCCGCACCATTACCGCCTATCGGCGGATGCTGAACGGCAGA
>JAUQOZ010000024.1 GCA_030550625.1 Chloroflexota bacterium
CGGCGTTACCGAGTTGGTTGCCCAAATTCGCCATGACGTGGCCGAAGCGCGGGCCGTGTTAGGCGTCCCCGCGCGGTCGTAGGGGCACTGCGTCGCAGTGCCCCTACGACCGCGCCGCAATGCCCCTACGACCGCGCCGCAGTGCCCCTACTACCGCGCTGTCCAACCGAGGGCAATTTCGTACACCGACCCAGTGATGGCGCCGGCAGCATCGGAACAGAGGAACGCCGCCAAGCCAGCTACTTCCGATGGCTCAATCAGGCGCTTAATCGCGGCCGGTTCGAGCATCACCTTCTCGATCACCTGATCTTCGGGAATACCGCGGGTACGGGCTTGATCGGCGATCTGTTTTTCGACCAGCGGCGTGCGCACGTAGGCTGGCGCGATCAGATTAACGGTAATCCCGTAGGGGCCGCCTTCCAATGCGGCGGTGCGGGTGAGGCCAAGCAGGCCATGCTTCGCTGAGATATAGGCGCTCTTAAAGGGCGAGGCGCGCAGGCTATGCACCGAACCGATATTCACAATCCGCCCGCGGCCATTGGCCTTCATACTCGGCCAGACATATTTGGTGAGGCGGAAAGGGGCGGTTAACATCACCGCGATCATCGTCTCCCACCGATCTTCGGGGAAGTCTTCGATCGGATCAATGTGTTGGAAACCGGCATTGTTGATCAGCGCATCCACCCGGCCATACGCATTGAGCGCCGCATCAACTGCTTGCCGGCAGCCGGCCTGCGTCGCGAGATCGACTCCCACAAAGATGCCGCCGAGCCGTTCGGCGACCGCCTCGCCGGCTGGGCCGGGCAAATCAACGATCACGACCCGATAGCCATCGGCAGCAAACCGTTCCGCGCAAGCCAAGCCGATCCCGCTCGCTGCGCCGGTAATCAGCGCTACATGCCCGTTCATCGTTGAACCTCCTCTCATGCACGCCCGTTGCCGCTATTGTAGCATAGCGCGAAGTGATGCTGCGTCGCTGGGTTGGGGAAGCTCAAAGCTGCAAGGCTGCGCGGATCGCTGCTACGATCGCTGACGGTGGCTGATCGGCATTGACGTGATGCACTAATCCGCGCGCAGTGTAGAAATCAAGCACAGGAGCGGTCGCTTGCTCGTAGAGCTGGAGGCGGGCGCGAATGACGTCGGGTTGATCGTCGTCACGTTGCAGCAACACACCGCCGCGGGCCAAACATTGAGCGACGGTCTCGGTATCGTCGATATGCAACGTCACATCGCGCCCATCGGGACTGTGGCAGACGCGGCGACCACTGAGGCGATGAATGATCGTCGCTTCGCTGAGATCGAGCACAATCACGGCATCGACTTGCCGGCCCTGTTCGGCCAGCAGCGTTTCGAGCATCTGCGCTTGGGCCACACTGCGCGGATACCCATCGAGCAAGCATGGCTGCGCCGGAGGGATCGCGTGCAGCCACGAGCGCATCAGCTCGGCCATCAGCGCGTCAGGCGCCAATTGCCCTTGTTCGAGCAGCGCCCCAATCTGTTGTCCGATTGGAGTCTGCGCCCGAATCTCGGCGCGCAATTGCTGGCCGGTGGCAATAATAGCCATCCCGGTCTCGCCCGCCAATTGGGTGGCGATGGTCGTTTTGCCCGCACCGGGCGGGCCGATCAAGAGAATCGTTGGTGCTGTCACGCTGATGCGTTAATTTGATACGCGCGCAATCGCTTCATCAATGCCGCGATAGTTCGGGTTGAGGCGCTTGGTCTCTTGGAAGGCAGCTAACGCCTCTGCACGCCGGCCTTGTTCTTCATACGAACGGCCTAACCCAAAGTAAGCGTCAGCATATTTCGGATTAAGCTCTACTGCCCGCTTAAACATGGGTTCAGATTCGACGTAACGATTGCTGTAAAAGAGACTCCAGCCAAGACCGTTAAATATCTCTTCTTCTTGATCATCGAGTTGGCGGGCGCGTTCAAACGCCTCGATCGACTCACTGTACCGCTCTTGGTACTGCAAAATCCAACCAAGCCCATTGTAGCCTAGCACCGAATAGTCGTCGCGTTCGATGGCAGCGCGGTACGCCTCTTCCGCCTCTTGATATAACGTGTCTTGGGTGGCTTGATTAGTGCTGTTAAAGCCAGCGAACAACTTGGCCTCACCCAGATACCCGTAAGCGGTCGCCGAATGGGGATTGCTGTCAATTGCTTGTTGGAAGTAGTCGATCGCTTCATCCCACTGGTTATCGTCGAAGGCGAGCCGGCCTAGCCCAAGCAAGGCGAGGCTTTCGTTGGGATTAAGTTGGATGGCCTTATTGAAGGCTCGGCGCGCCTCGCTAGCGTTGCCGTCAAGATAGGCAACCCAACCGAGGGCGGCTTGGGCAGGGCTGAAATTGGGGTCAAGTTCGAGCGCGCCGTTGAATTCAGCGCGCGCGGATGCGGTGTCGTCGCTGGCGGCGAGATAGATGGCGCCGAGTTCGTAGTGAAAGAAGGCCAAGGCCGGATAGCTGTCAATCGCCGCTTCAAGGCTCGTAATCGCCTGCTCAAGCACATTCGGATCGTCACGCAGCCGAAAATCCTGCCCGAAGGCCCAGCCGATCAGAGCTTGGGCAAATGCGCGGCTGAGCGGATCGGCGGCGTCGAGCCGGTCTTCCGCATTGCCGATCGCGGTAAATGCTTCGTTCATGAGGCTATTGTTGCGGCTGTCTGCGGCATTGGAAGCGAGGGCCGCGGCGTATAACGCATAACCAAGTGCAACCGAGTTGTCGGTAGCAATCGCTTCTTCGCCGGAGGTGCGCGCGTTCACCACATCACCGAGCTGGAAGTAAGCATAGCCGCTGATGCTATGCCCAAGCGCCCGCGCTTGCGGGTTGCTTGAAGCCAACAATGGCTCGGCAGCGGCGATTGCATCTTCCCAGTTGCCCTGTGCCAACAAAGCGCCGGCCAGCCGGGCATGGGTGGTCATATTGTTGGTATCAGCGGCAATGGCCGAGCGATACGCGCTGATGGCATCGGCTAAGCCGCCGGGGCGGGCCAGCGCCGCGTCGCCATCGGCAATCAATTGGTCGGCTTTACTGGTGACGACCTCTGGTTCGGTAGGGCGAGAAAAGACAAATGCGGTGATGCCACCGCCGATGAGCAGCAGCACAACAATGACACCTGCGATGATCCCAACCGGTGTGCCTTTGCGGGTTGCTGGGGCCGGTGCCGTTGGCGCGTTCAGCGGGTTGGCTGGAACGGTTGGCGCGGCGCTGTAGGGTTGTGCGACTGGCGCTG
Organism: Chloroflexota bacterium; assembly: GCA_030550625.1. GTDB lineage: Bacteria > Chloroflexota > Chloroflexia > Chloroflexales > Chloroflexaceae > Chloroflexus. The sequence continues at coordinate 3,229 of JAUQOZ010000024.1, forward strand.
CCGGCGCCTGCACATACACCGGCGGGGGAGTAGGCGGTGTACCGTAGGCGGGCGGCGGGGTAGCCGGGGAGCCATAGGCAGGCGGCGGGGCGGGTGGCGGTGTGCCATAGGCAGGCGAGGCGGGTGGCGGTGTGCCATAGGCAGGCGAGGCGCCTGCTCGCGCAGAGCTGGGCCAATTGGGCGCGCCGCTCGCTGCTGCCGGCATGCCCCGCTGCGGCGTCAGTGGGCGGCTCAGTTCATTCTCGCTCATCCCAACTGCCTGCCGTAGCGCCGCAACCATTTCGGCTGCCGAAGCAAACCGCGCTTCCGGCTTACGGGCCAGCGCGCGCATAATCACATCTTCGACGGCGGGCGGCAGATCGCCGCGCACGTCGCGGGGCGGAATCGGCGCATGCACAAGGCGCGCGGCCAGCATCGCCATCGGTGTTTCAGCTTTGAAGGGAAAAGCCCCAGTCAATAGTTCGTAAAGCATCACCCCTAGCGCGTAAATATCGGTGGCTGGCCCCACATTTGGCAACCCCTGCGCCTGTTCGGGCGACATATATTCGGGCGTGCCCATGACCGTGCCGGCCATCGTCAAACCGCCGGCGTTGCTGCCAGTGCCACGCGCTAAGCCGAAGTCGGTGAGGTAGATCCAGCCGTCATCGGTAATCATCACGTTCGAGGGCTTAATATCGCGGTGAATAATCCCTTGGCGGTGAGCGTAATCGAGCGCCTCGCCCACCTGCGCCAGAATCTGCGCCGCGCGGGTGACGGGCAACGCGCCCTCTTGCTCAAGCAACTGCTTGAGCGTCCGCCCTTGAATAAACTTCATCGCGATGTAATGATAGCCGGCCACCTCGCCGACCTCATAGATCGGCATAATATGCGGATGTTCAAGCCGGGCCGCGCTGCGCGCCTCTTGGCGAAAGCGAGCGATATAACTCTGATCGCTGGTTAAGCTCGGCGGCAAAATCTTCAGCGCCACGATCCGATCGAGATCAGTCTGGCGCGCTTTATAGACGACCGCCATGCCGCCGCGTCCCAACTCCGAAAGAATCTCAAACCGGCCGATGGTCTGACCAACCAGTGACACGTCGCTCATAAGTATCGCTCGCTAGAGGGGTGAAGGGAACCACCCGCATTCGTCTCTACAACCAACATTATGCACCGGCTGCATAGGTATAACGACTAATCAGGTTGCCATTTGCATCTCGCAAGATGGCTGTATCGCCAGTATTATTCCAAATTGGCCGGCGCGATCCCCAATAGAGGTTATTGGCATCGTTGACGCCAGCCTTCGTCCACAATTTTACTTCTGCGCTGCCGGCTAGCGTGAACGGCGGGAAGGTGTAGGTATGCTTAGCGCCTTCGTCAATCAACGTCCAACCCGTAAGATCAACCGGTTCGTGGGAGGCGTTGGTAATCACTACAAATTCACCCTCAAGATCGCTGCCGGGCGGATCATACTCAATGTAGGTAATGCTTACATTGGGCGGTTCAGCCACCAGCCGTTCGATGTCAATAATCGATTCTGACACTTCATCGGTTAATAATTCAGCCACATCTTCTTCGATGGGTTCTTCGTCAGTCGTTAGCGGCGACTGCTCTGCGGCTGGCGCCGGCGCAGCGGTTTCAGTTCTAGCTTCTGCTGGTGCAATCGTCCCTGCGAGGTGCTGGGAGGGAGCCGGTTCGACTACGGCCTCTTCCGGCGTGATCATCACCGTCAGATGCTGTTCCGGTTCCGGTTGGCGGCTGCGGGCCGGCGGTGTCTCGTCAATCCAACGCTTAATCTCTTGTTCGGCGATGCGGGCGAAATCACCGGGCAGACTAGCGAAACCGTGGCTCAGCTCGTAGAGCGCGCGTTCCATGTGGGTGCGGCTTTGTGATGGCAGCAAGCCAAGCGGAAGCCGCAAGAGACCGTACCCAAACCGGCCAATCCGAATCGTAGTCATCTCGATCGCATCGTAAAGCGGATCATTGTTCCTTGAGCGGGTAGACATCGCACCCTCCTCGCATACGGCCAAGCCAGCGGTCACCAATCGATCGGCATTACTGTAAACTCGTCACCAAACCAGCGTACTTATCGGTCAAGATGCGGGCGTGCTCTTCGCTGCTGCCTTCAGCGATGACATGGAAGAACGGCCCGTCGGGATCGGGTAAAATCAGCACCCATTCCTGCCCCAGCTCAATCTTGATGCCATCGATCTGCTCGCCGTGGCGTTCGTGGTACTGCTGGTTGAGAATGCGCATCACCTTACCTTTGCTCTCCCAGCGGCAGGGAACGCGCGTCTGCCAGAGGTAGTAAGGCGGCAA
>JAUQOZ010000012.1 GCA_030550625.1 Chloroflexota bacterium
GGTTTTTTGAAGCGATACCACATCTTCCGCTGCTTGGCAACGCGCTCGCCAATGCGATTTGCGCGGCAGGGCGGATAACACGCCCGAGTGTAAAGTGTTTTTGGCCTTCTGCCAGCATGTCTATACCGGTTTTGCCCGTGCTGATGCGATCCCGCGCCATTGCCGCTTAGATGATGTATACGTCTCGGCTTTCGTCGAGCGGTGGGCCGTCGCCGATGATTTCGATGTTGGGCCGGCAGGCGCCGCAGAGTTGGTAGATGCGCAGGCGGTCGCCTTCTTCGACCCGGATCAGCCGGTTGAGTTTTTGCCGCAGTTGCCGGTAGGCCGCAATTTCGAGATCGCACTCGAAGACGCTTTCTAACACGCGCTGGCCGTACCCGGCCAGCAGTTTGGCTATTTTGAGCCGGCGTTGATCGACGCTGATGTCGTAGCTGATGACGTAGTACATCGCGCGCTCCTCGCTGGGTTAGCGGACGGCAAACGGTTCGTAGGCGTCGTGTTGGCCGCGGATGACGCGGGCGAGCCGGCGCGCTTGCAGGATGATGCAGCGGCTGTAGGGCACTTTGCCCGGCCCGCTGTCGGCCCCTTCCGGGTGGGTGGCTTCGGTGCGCATGCGTTCCTCGAAGGCAGTAAGGAAGGCCCGTTTGCCTTCGTCGGTGATGATGACCGGACGCTCGTCGTCGCCGGGTTGGAAGTGGTTTGGCATGAGCCGGCCATCGTTGCAGACGCGCACCACGAGCGAGTCGACGAGGATGGGCCGGAATTCTTCCATGAGGTCGAGCGCGAGCGAGGGCCGGCCATAGTCGAGGCTGTGGAGGAAGCCGAGATAGGGATCGAAGCCGGCGGCTTGCACGGCGCCAAGTACTTTGTGGGCTAAGAGGGTGTAGCCAAACGAGAGCAATAGGTTGACCGGATCGGGCGGCGGGCGGCGTTGGCGCCCGCTGAAGGCCCATTCTGGCCCGATCAGGCTGCGCAGGCCGGCAAAGTAGCGCGCGGTGGCGCTGCCTTCGACGCCGAGGAGCGAGCTGAGCCGGGTGGTGCGTTTGACCCGTTTGATGTAGGCGTCGAGATCATCGGCGGCAGCAATCGCTTCCGGCGGCGGTTCGGCCCGGTTGCGGCTGAAGCGTTGCAAGAGCGCGCGTTGGTTGCGGAGTTTGCCTTCGACGAAGCTTTGGGCGAGGGCAAGTGTCCGTGCAGGGTCGGCGGCGCAGGCGTATTGGGCTTGGCGCAGCGCGACGTGGGCGGTGGTTTGGCCGATGAGGCGGCCTTGGTAGCGCCCTTCAACTGTCATGAAGGTGACTTCGATGCCGCGATCGAGCAGCCGTTTCATGGCCGGCGTGCTGATGCCAACGTTGCCAAAGATGACAATGTCGTCGAGTTTGACTAGCGGTACGCTGCCGATGACTTCGCCGGCCCGCCGCACGGTTATCCGTTCGCCGTCGCAGCCGATGTCGGCGCCTTGTTCAATCACGTAGAGCGTTGCCATGGCTGGATTCCACTTGGTCTCGAGGCGGTTTGGGCAGGAGCCGGGTTTGGCCGAAGCCGCGGGTGGTGCCGGCGCCGACCCCGCTGTAGAAGGCGAAGCCGGCTAACACGTCAATGCAGGCGCGCCAGTAGCGATCGCCGGTCGTTGCGCGGTAGGAACAGCGGCCAACGGCGCCGATCTGGAGTGCGCCGCCACTAGTGGGCGCGGCGGCGCTGCGCAGTTCGTAGCGGTTGATGGCGAGGCATTCGGTCGCGTACCGGCGCACTTCGTCGGGTAGGGCTAGCTCTGACGAGGCGTTCCACTGTTCGAGCAGACTGCCGAAGACGAGATCGGGCAGCGGGAACGGCATATTCAGGCCGCGTTGGCGGAAGGTGATTGGCGAGGCGAATTCGAGCGTCCAAACGCTGGGCACGCTGGCGGGCCGGTTGAGCAGCGGCTGGGCCAGTTGCTGGTAGGTGGCGCTGCCGGCCCACGGGTGTTCGGCGGCGCTGGCGGCGCGGGCAATGACGCGCCATGCTTGGCCGTCGAGATCGAGTTCGCCGATGCGCTCCGGCGTCCATTCGCTGGCCAGCCGTTCGAGTTCGGCGCTGAGCAAGGTGACGCGCAGGTGATAGTCGCGGCTAGGGTCAACGGTGGCGGTTGGTTTGCTGCCCAAGCCCCACACATTCGAGACGGTCAGCGGTTTGCGCCCGTCGTCGTCGTGGATGCGGGTGGCGAGGGCGGGATCGGCAGCTTGGATGAGACGCAAGATGGCGGCGTGGGCGGCCCGGCTGAGGTTGCCGGGGACGCGGGCGGTTTCCGATGGACGGATGGTGAAGACGATGGCTTGTGGCATACGGCGTTTCCTCGCTTCCGGCCTGATCTGGCTCAGCGCGCGAACGGCGGCGGCAGGCCCGCAGGGCGATGATGCGGCCCTGCGGGCGGGTTAGCGGCATGATACTGGCAGTGCGCCGCGCTATGGGCAACAATGATGTATGTACTTGTAAAGGTGCTTCAACCCGCGTTCCTCGCTCTCTACCTCACCACGGCGGGGCCGAAGGCGCGCATGCTAGGGGCGCAGATGCAGCGGGAAACGCGAACGAATTATTTCCCAAACCATACTATATATGATACGCATGATGAAGAATGTTTGCCACCCTATGACTGATGCCTCCTTGTTCAGGCCGGTGGGCGCAACAAGCGATCGAGCAGCGCATTGATCCGCTGGTACGGCGATGCCGGCAACGGCTGGCCGCAAGCCTGTTCGTACACCTGTTGCAAGTGCGGTACGATGCGGTCGGCAGCGGCAGGCGCAGCGGCAGGGCCGGCGAAGGCGCGGGCTAGCCCGATCTGCTGCACGCCTTCGAGCTGGTGGGTCAGCTCGTTGCGTCGTTTCACTAGCTCGCCGAGCTGATCGATCGCCGTCAACAATTCATGATGCCGCTCGCGCCGTTCGGTGATCAGCTTTTCGAGCAGTTCGCGCAACACCGCGCGGTCGGCATGCAGGTCGCGGCTTGGATCGCGATCGCGGGTCAGGGTAAACGGACGTTGCCGGAGCCATTCCCGGTCAAGGAATGGGCCATCATCGTCGAGCCGGCGCTGGCGATTGCGGAAGCGCGCGCCGCGTTGCAAGCAGAGATAGCGGAGCAGGTTTTCTTCAAAGCGCACCACCTGCGTAAGAAAGTCGGCGTAGAGGCCGATTTGATAGCGGGCCGCGGCAGCATGCACCACCTCGGCCAGCCGCATCACGCGGTCGGGTTCGGTCACTTGCGCGCGCAGTTCGTCGAACTCGGCTTGCCACGGCCCGGCTGGGCCGGCTTTATCAAGCGCCCGGCGCGCGCTGGCGAAATCGAAGTTGAAGCGGTGGTGGGCATACGACAGCAACGGTGCGAGCAGTTTGGCCGCCGCCGGATCGAGCCGGTCGGTGATGATCGCCTCTTGTTCGAGCAAGGTTCTGACGGCAGCAGCGTAGGCGTAGGTCGCAGCGTTAGACTGGATGGTCGCGCGGAGCGGGGCCGCCAACAGCCGCCGCCCGGTGGTGAGCGCGATTGGCGCGGTGTGCGGCGGGATCGCAAGCACTTCGGTACGCCCGCCAAAGGCTTCAGTGCCGGCAATCAGCAGGGCGGTCGTCATAGCTGGCGTGCCGCCGGAGACTTGCAGAAACGCAGTGTGAGCGGGGCAGGCTTGCGCCAGCGCCAGCAAGCGCCGCTCACAGAAGCGCAAGGCGAGATCGTAATCGGACGGATCGCCGCCGCGTCCGTGTTCGTCTTGGATGATCCACGTCTCGATGCGATCGGGTGCGATCGGCGGATAGGGCGCCAAGCCATCGGCCAGCAGCCGGGCAATCAGCGTGGCCGAATGAACGGTATCGCTGAGGGAGAAGTGTCCGGCCACGCTCGCTGGCTGATCGGAAGCGATCAGGATCACGCGGGCCAGCGCAATCTGCCGGTCGGCCAGATAGTGCAACGCCTTGCCGATGATCGGCAGTGCAAACTCGGCGCGCAGCTCGGTATAGCGGCTGAGGGCTGCCTGCGCCCACTGCCGTTCGCCGGTGAATTGGTCTTTGGGCAATGCAGCGCAGGTGACATCGCGCGTGCCCACGTTGCAGATCAGCAAGGCGTTCATACACTTCGTTGCAACTCACTCCGAACGCGGTCGGCAATCTGGTCAAACGGCGCAGCGGCTGCGGTAATGTCGAGGAGCTGCAGCACCTTGCGCAAATCAGCCATGATCTGGTCAGCGCCGTCTTTGTACACGGCAGCAATCGCTTCGCGCGAGACGCCGGCAAAGCCGTGAGCAATCACGCTCTGGTTGCGCAGTTGGGCCAGCCCGTCGAGCTTGTCAAGAATGGCCTTAACGCCGCCCAAACGCTCGCGTTCCTTCTTGGGGGCGAAGGGCGCGCCATCGGCGCGCGCGCCGCCATCGCGGACAAACTCCAGCAGGGCTTGCATCACGGGGCGGTTGGGGCCATCGCGGTAACGCAGCGGCTTGCCGTCAATCGTTTTTTGGTCGAGATAGCTGCGCAGGGCAGGATTGGCATCGATCTGTTCGAGGTAGCGCGCCAGATTCGCCTCGCGCACCTCTTGGCTCAAATTGGTAGGCAAGCCGAGATAGCGCTCGACGATCAAGCGTAGCACGCCCTCTTGAAAACGGAAGATGCGACCTAGCATATCGGCGTAGCGCCCATTGCGAAAGGCAATCTCGGCGCTGTAGGCCACCTCGCAGAGCAGCGCCGCCGGATCATTGTCCTCGCTGAGCCGGCGCAGATTGTCGCGGAGGGTGGCGCAAAACTCGCGCAGCGTGCCGCTCGCCAGCCGTTCGGCCCGTTCAATCGCCTGTTGGGCGCGCTGGAAGTCGAACGCTTCGCGATAGACAGCATATTCGAGCAGCGCGATCACCCACTCAGCCGCTTGTGCGCCGCGCGCGCCGAGCAGCGCCGCCGGGAAGTTGCGCTGTTCGAGGGCGGCAATCGCGTTGAGGCGTTGAAACGCTTGCAGCATCTTTTCGCCGATGCTCAGCGTCGTCACCCGCCCACCCTCTGGCGGGTAGATGAAGCGGCACCGTTCGGCGTAGACCATAATCGCGTGGAGTTGGAGGGCAAAGTTGCAGGCCGGAATGCCGCCGGCGGTGAGAACATAACAGACGCTGGCCTCTCGATCGGCGAGCCGCCCCATCAAATAGGCGTAGGCGTCAAACACCTCATCGTAGATGCTGGGGTTAAGATCGGGGCCGTGCCGGTTTTCGATCCGTTCGGCCCGCGCTTCGCTGATCCAGCCGGCATACTGCTCTTGGACGAGGCGGGCAGCAATGCGGGCAAACCAGATCGTGTCCTTGTCGCGCATGCTAACGCCGGAGCGGTCAGTCCGGGTGGTTGTCTCATTTTCCGGCTGGTCGGTATAGAAACAGATCAAGCGAGCCGGCTCGTCGGGGTGCTGCCGGCGGATCTGATCGAGACAGGGAGCGATAATCGGCAGCTCGAAATGATGGTCGGCAAA
>JAUQOZ010000240.1 GCA_030550625.1 Chloroflexota bacterium
AGATAGTGTTCTTGTGTTTTTTGTGGCTCTTTGTGGCTATTCCTGCCACCCCTCCCCCAGCGGGGGAGGGGCACGGGGTGGGGGCCATACAAACGACACAAAAAAGACCGTTTTCTTGTGTTTTTTGTGGCTCTTTGTGGCTATTCCAAAAACCACAAAAGGCACACCAATTAAAATCCTTTGCGACCTTAGCGATCTCTGCGCCTTTGCGTTTGGATCCTTTGCGCCTCTGCTCACTTTGCGTCTAATGACTAGCCAAGCCTATGAACGACATCCTGCTCGACCTTCCTGCCGACAAGCGAGCCAGACTCATCGCCGCGCTCGAACACGGCCAGCTCGACCTCACCAGTGGCGAAGTTGAGGTATGCGCCGCCCTTGGCCGCCTCGACAACGCCGGTGCCCTCGCTGCCGCCCTCCGCGAACTGCACGACCTCGGTATGAGCACGCGCGGCGCTGCCGCTGCTCTCCGCGCCATTGATCGCGTCACCGCTCGCCAACGCAAACCCGACCTCGTACTTTCCGGCCTGCAAGTACCGGGAATCTACGCCCGCGACACCAACATCGTGTACAACGAACTGCTCGGCAACGCCGAACGCAGCGTCTGGCTCAGCAGCTTCGTCTACTACGACGGCCCAAACGTCTTTGCCACTCTCGCCCAGCGTATGGAACAGCAACCACAATTGAACGTCACGCTGCTCTTGAACATCCAGCGCCGGTGGGGAGACACCACCGCCAGCGACGTACTGGTGCGCGCCTTCGCCGTTGACTTCTGGCGCAAAGCATGGCCGGGAACCCGCCGACCGCGCGTCTACTACGACCCGCGCTCGCTCAGTCTCGATGCCAGCGAGCGCGCTGTGCTCCACGCCAAAGCCGTCGTCGTTGACGATGAACGACTCTTTATCACCTCGGCCAACCTCACCGCCGCCGCCGGCGAACGCAACATCGAAATCGGCGTCTTGCTGCGCGATCGCAGCATGGCCTTGAGCGTCGTCGCCTACTTCAAGCGCCTGATCGATGAAGGGTATCTGCACGTGCTGCCGGAATAACTGTAGAGCCGGACGGCTGTCCGGCTCCGCAAAAGCGCAGAGGATGCAAACGCAAAGGACGCAAAGGTTTTTATTTTTTGGGCCTTTGGCGTGTTTTTGTGGCTATTCATCTGGTTGCCCCCACCCCCGACCCCTCCCCCGCTGGGGGAGGGGCGGCCCCACCCCCACCCCCACTCCCGCTGGCGCAGGAGCGGGGCGCTCCTGCGTTACGCTCCCGCAGTGCCTCACCCGCCCATTGCGCGGCTCCCCTTCTCCTACCGTCAGGTGGGAGAAGGGGCGGGGGGATGAGGGCCATGCAAAAGGCGCGAAGAGCGTCGAGGTCGCAGGGGATGGGGATAAACTCCGCATCCTCTGCGACCTCGGCGACCTCGGCGTCCTCGGCGGTAAACATTCCGCCCAACGTCCTCAGCTTAGTACTGGCGGCGATGGCGGCGCAAATCCCGGCTGCATCGTCGCCGGCGCAGTGTGACCGGCGGCATGCAGAGGCGATGGACGCTTAACGTGCGACAACCGGCCATCGCGCAACAACCGCTCATGGGCCGTGGCCCAGCTCGGCGCTTCGGGTGAGGCTTGCTCCCAGCGCGCGACCGCCGCCTCGCTGCACAGCTCGGCCAGCAACCGCATCGCCAAACGATGCGCGCCGCCGTTGCGATAGCCCTTCATCGTCGTCGCATCGCGCCAGACCGTCTTCGTCCAAACGACATTGCCCCACTCGAAGCGGGTGGCAATGTGGACAATGCCATCGGCACGCTGGGCCTGCGCCATCGTGCGCAGCGCGTGCCAGACAAAGAGTGGCATAAGGAAGACCGAACGGACGCGCAGGCGGGTAATCGAGACAAGGTGCATGGGGCGGTTCCTTTCTAAATTGACAGTGTTTATTTATGAAATAAATATACAGTGTTAATTTATTTTTGTCAAGCGGCTATTCCCATCACTAGTCAAGTCAGGTATAATACGCAAAAGATCCGTACGATATGGCAATGAGGTGTCATGTGGCTACTCCACGCTCTCGTCGTGGTCGCGGCCAAAAACGCAGTTCCGCATTGACGGTGCAGCGGCGGTTGTGGCTGATCAGCCGGTTTGTGCGCGGCCCGGCGACACCTGCCGAGCTGATCGCCGACGCGCGCCGCACTTTCGACTCCAGCATTTATCCTCCTAACGCACTGGTTGCGCTTCGCCACGATTTCAACGCACTCCGCAACGAATTTCTCTGCACGATCGAACGCCAACCTGACGGGCGCTACGCGCTGACCGATTTTGGCCGGCTTACCTTACTCAACCTCCCTGACGAAGAGCTTGAGGCATTGGCCTTTCTCATCGCGATGTTCAGCGAAGGCAACTGGCCAAACGGCCCGCAGGTACAATCGCTGCTCGATCACGTCATTGCGCTGCTGCCGCACGAACGGCGGTCAAACCTCCGCCAACAGCAAGAAATGGAGGTTGAATTACCCCACAGCAGCCAACCGGTTGATCAACAATTGTTAGCCCGGCTCAAGCGCAATTTGCGCCGCCATGCACTGCGCTTTCTCTACCGCTCGACCTTTAGCCAAGAACCGGAAGCGCATCGGGTGGCGCCGGTGCGGCTCTTGCTGCGCGATGGCCATACCTATCTCGAAGCTTACTGCTACAAGTCACCTCATCAAGCAACGGTAGGGCGCTACATACCCTACCGGGTTGACCGCATCATCCCCGACTCGCTGCACGTCGAACGGCGGGTCTTGCCACCCGAACTGCCGCCGCGCAAGATGTGGTCGTTGCGTTACCGGCTCTCGCCGCAAGTGGCGCGCAACCGCGACGTAGCGCTCTGGTTTCCCAACAGTACCGTGACGTATCACCCCGACGGCAGCGCCGAGATCTCGGCCCAAACCAGCGATCTGTGGCAAGCCGAGCAGATTCTGCTCCGCTACCGCGAACATTGCCGCGTGCTCGAACCGGATGAGTTGGTGGAGATGATCCGGCAGACGATCGAGCGGATGCGCGCGGTATATGCTGAGTAAAGGGAATGATGGCGTGCGGCAACCAAGCTGCCGCACGCGGAGATGCGATTATCGCCAGAACAAGGTGAGATAGAGCAAAGCGATGACGGTGATACTGGTGATGATCAAGCCATTGATGAACCACGGTGGCGCCGGTTGCGGTTGCAAGCGCTCATCACGCGCCGCCGCAAGCTCGGCCTGCACTGCCGCTAGCGTCACCTGCCGATTCTCCGGGAACGGGTCGAGCATGCTCTCGATCAGAGCATGAGCGGAAGGCGGCAACTGCTCACCATCCAACAGCTCGTGCAACACCCACCCTAGTGCGAAGAAATCACTTCGTTCATCAAGCGGCCAGCCGGCCAACTGTTCCGGCGGGGTGTAGAGAGGCCGGCCAATCCCCTGTACTTCCGGCGCGAGCTGGCAGCGATAGCGGCTCAGGCCGAAATCGATCAGCGCTACCTCACCGCGCACTCCCACCATAATGTTTTCTGGATGCAGATCACCGTGAACGATCCCGTGCGCGTGCAAGATACGCAGCACCCAGCAGAGATTGATCGCGATGGTGAGCGCGTCTTGCGGATGGCCGGCAGCAAGGATGGATGCTAGCGTCTGGCCGGGAATGTAGCTCTGAACATAGTAATATCCGTGACGGTCACGGCCCATCGTGATGAACCGCGGGAAGCAGGGCCATTCACCATAATGTGCTTCTGGCAGTGCGTGAGCCATCTTGATCTCGCGCAAGAACGCGCGGGCGGCGTCTCGGATCGGCAAGCTGTGACTAGTTGGGGCAAGGCGTTTGATCACTACGGATTGCTTATCCCGCACATCGTAAGCCAGATCAACAATGCTATGCGCCGTGCGGGCTAGCCGGTGAACCACCTGAAAGCGATTGGCCACGACCTCGTTGCGCTGAACTGCCATCATCACAGCACCTCCAACAGCTCGCGGAGGGTGCTGAATGGCGTCAAGCCATCGAGGACGATCGTTTCATCGCCATATTCGATCACCAGTGTGCCAGTATCGAACCAGTGACCAATGGGATTGGGAGGGCAGTAATATCCGCGGATGTAGATTCGTTCGATAACGTGGCGTGAACCAAACGGATAGCCGTTATCGATGATGATCCGGTCGCGGGTGATGACGATGTGGAACCGGCGTTCTTGGATCACCAGCCCGATGAAGACCAGCAGGGCAGCCGCACTTGCGCAGGCGAACCCAAACGCGAGCGAAGTATGTCCGGTGATGAAGGTTTGCCACGCTAATCCGGCAAGGATGCCGTAGAGGGCCGCGAGGCCGAGATAGTGCTGCAGGCGCCGCAGCGGATGACGACGGAACGGGGTCGGGGGAGACTGGTGAATAATCGCCATGGTGTCCTCCTTCGCCGGGTGGCGCGGGCCGGTTCGACAGCGCGAACCGATCTGGTGGCCAGTGTTCCGCTTGGTGCCTGCCTATGGCAAAGGGTACGGCCAATCACCTCCTTTTTACTATTTTTTAACTGTTAAGTTCGTTGCATGCTATGATGTGGATTTGTTACCATATATGGTACGGCAATTATTGAGTACATCGCATCCATCAGAAGACTCATGATTGGATGATGTCTGATCGCCAAAAGGATCATGCTTCATGGCAAAGATATGCCGGCGCTCGCTGCCATTCGGCAACAAAAAACGGCGCAGCCGGCTGCGCCGTCTCTTGGTATCGCTATTGGCGCTCGGCTTAGGTCGATTCGGCTGGAAAGCTGCTGCCCACTTTTAAGATGCCGAGATCGTAAGCGCGCGCAATGGCGTGAACTCGGTTGGTCGCTTGCAATTTATCGCAGAGGTTTTGCACATCCCGTTTAATCGTGCCGGCGCTACAACTCAACTCTTTCATCATCTCTTCGATCAGAGCGCCGCGCGCCATCAGGCGAAGGACTTGTTCTTCGCGTTCGGTGAGCGGGTTTGTGAGGTTATGCCGGGTATGGGCCTGCCGAACTTTCCGCAACACCTCTTCGAGCAAGTGTTCGAGTTGGTCAGAATCATTGAAAACCTCTTTCGAGACGGCCATGTCAGCGCCTTTGCGCTGGGCCTGTTCGATCCACTCTGGATACGACGTCATCGCAATAACCGCCGCCTGCGGCGCTTGGCGTTTGATCTGTTCGATCGCATGAACGCCTGTCCATCTGTCGCCGTACCACGAGATATCCATCATGATGATGTCTGGTTGAAGCTTGCTTGCTAGGCTGATCGCTTCTTGTGGGGTGTGCGCTTCGCCAACGAATTGAATATTGGGGATATAGGCGAGCACCTTTTTTAGCCCTTCGCGAAAGAAGGCTAAATCATCGGCAATAACGACTCTGATGGGGGTGTCCATGCTTGCTCCT
>JAUQOZ010000011.1 GCA_030550625.1 Chloroflexota bacterium
CCAGATGCCGCTCTGTAATCTGCTCTATGCCGGTGGAGGCCGGTTTTACGTCTTATTGCCCGGCGAGTTCGCCAAGCAGGTGTTGGCTTGGCGGAAGGAGCTTGGCCAAACCTTGCTGCGCTACCATCGCGGTGCGCTGTACCTTGCCCTCGGTGCGACTGCGCCCTTTGCTCCCGCGCAGTACGGCGAGCAGACGTGGCGTGCGCTGACTGAAGCGATCGATAGCGATAAGCGCCGTCGTTTTGCGGCGTTGGATGACGCCGCTTTTGCCCGCCTCTTCGAGCCGCGTCCGCTGCGTCCGCCGCGTGCCGGCAGCGACGCCGAGGCCGATCCGTTGGGCGAGTCGTTGGCCGAGTTGGGTCGCCAGTTACCCCGATCGACGGTGTTGCTGGTCGATACCAATGCCAACCCAGTCGGGGGCGAAACGTGGCGCAGCGCGGTGAGCGAGCTCGGTGTGAATTATGAGTTGGCTGAGCAAGCGCGCTTGCCGGCGTCATCCCGGCGCGCGTTGGCGCTTGATGATGAAGCGACGCCGGCTAATCCAGCGCAGGCTATTTTCATCGGCCAACGTTACCTCGTCACCGAAGCCTACCGGTTGGGCGAGAGTGATCTAGCGCGTTTCCAACAGCTCGATCCGCAACAAGCCGCCGAACTGCGCGCCGGTGATGTCGCGCCGTTTAACCTGCTTGCTCACCTCAGCACCGGCGTGCCCCGCCTTGCGGTGTTGCGTATGGATGTCGATAACCTCGGTGATCTGTTTGGCCGCGGTCTCCAGCGTCCGCCGGGCATTGCCGGTCTCGCCGTCACTGCCGCGCTCAGCAGTGCGCTCAGTCGCTTCTTCGAGGGTTGGGTCGGCGAGTTGTGCCGCCGGCGGAACGAAGCCGGCAACGGCGGGATCTACGCCGTCTACAGCGGCGGTGACGACCTCTTTTTGGTGGGGTCGTGGCATCTGATGCCCGATCTCGCGTTGGCGATCCACGACGATTTTGCTCGCTATACCGGCGGCGCCGTGACCGTATCGGCAGGGATCACGCTCCACCACGCTGGCTACCCGCTCTATCAGGCGGCGGATGACGCCGGCGCGGCGCTCGATGCCGCCAAAGCCTACGAGCACGCCGATGGCCGGCGCAAAGACGCGATCACCTTTCTTGGCCAGACGTTAGGCTGGGAGGAGTTTCGCCGCGCGGCCCAGCTCAAAGATGAGTTCGTTGACTTGATCGAGCAAGGTGCGCCGCGGGGCTTGCTGATGGTGATCCAGAGCATGGCCTTGCGCGCGCGCCGGCGATATAACCGTACCGGCGATGAGCAGGTGGTGGTCGGGCCGTGGGTGTGGCAAGGCGCCTATCAATTGACCCGCCTCGCCGAGCGGTCGGGTAACCTCAGAGCCAAGATCGAATCGTTGCGTGAGCAATTGCTCAGTGCTGAAGCGGTCACGCAGCGCGCCATCGTTCCGGCGGGGCTAGCGGCGCGTTGGGCGCAGTTGTGGTTGCGGGGCCGTGATCAGCGGAGATAGGGCAGGGCGCGGGACCGGTCGATGCTGCCGGCCAACCCGCATCGAATGCGTCGAAAGGAGCCAAGTGTATGTCAAGACCTCAATCTGGCGGGCATCCGCAGCAAGAGAAGGAGAGAATCGAACCGATCAGTGAAGCCTTGTTGAAACAAATCATTGGCGAAGACACGCCGGAAGCGATTCAGCTACTGGTGAAAGAGGCAGACCGGTTTGGGGAGAAGTTGAGCCGCAAACTCACCACGTCCCAGATCCGCAATATCTTCGGCGAGGTGCGCGCGATCGAGCAAGACGTGCCAGCCGGCGCGACTGAGTTGCCGATCGGGGTGCAGCGCCGGTTGCTGATGCTGAAACCGAAGCTGGCCTATCAAGTGGGCCGGTTCAGCAACAACGATGCGCTGCGTGCGTTTGCTAATACGCTCACCGAAGCGATCGATCTGGTTGGGAACGACGCGCGCCGCTTTCACACCTTTGTCGATCTGTTTGAAGCAATTCTCGCCTACCACCGCCGCTATGGTGGCAGGACGAACTGATCAAGGGAGGATGTTCGCTATGGAAACCCGTTCTGTCACCTTGCACGGTCGCATCTTCCTCCGCGCCAACATCGAGCTGCGCACCGGTCTGCATATTGGCGGCGCCGCCGGCGGGCTGGAAATCGGCGGCCTCGACAAGCCGGTGATCCGCAACCCGCTCACCAACCAACCCTACATTCCCGGCTCATCGCTCAAGGGCAAGCTGCGCTCGCTGATGGAAAAGGTCTACGGCGCGCCGCAAACCTTCCGCGTGAATGAGGGGGTGTACGTGCATGTGCCGACCAACCAAGACGAATACCAGCGCTTTCGCCCGATTGCCGGCGTCTTTGGCACCTTGCCCAATCACGACAAACTAACGATCAACGTTCCCACTCGCCTCGCCATCCGCGATGTGCCGCTCACCCCAGAATCGGAACGGCAGTTACGCCAATTGCGCACCGACTTGCCCTATACCGAAGTGAAATGGGAAGCGGCGATTGACCGGGTGACATCGGCGGCGGCGCCGCGCCAGATCGAGCGGGTGCCGGCAGGGGCGGTGTTTGGCCCGGCTGAAGCAGTCTATAGCGTGTACGTTGGCGATGGCGAGACGGTGGCCGAGGTGGTTGAGCTGTTCGGTGCGCTGCTCGAAGCCTTTACCTATCTCGAAGACGACTATCTCGGCGGGATGGGGTCGCGCGGCAATGGGCAGGTGGAGCTGCGCGCGGTGCAGATTGTAGCGCGCCGGCTGAGCGCCGGCCAGCACGATGATATGCAAGAGGTGGCGAGCGCGGAATCGCTGCGCGCGTTGGATCGGGCGCAGGTCATTGAGCAATTGCAGCGATTCTTCGCTGCGAGCGCCGGCCAAGCCCAGCCGTAGACGCGGAGTCGAATATGCCAACCTTGACCGTCTATCAGCTCAAGCCACCCCACCATACCGCAACGCTGGCCTTCCACTTTGGCCGGCAGGGGATCGGGTTGGAAGAGACGAGCGAGACGCTCGCTTCTGACTCGCTGTTTGCGGCGCTGGTAGCGCAGGCGGCGGTGAGTGAAGCGGACGTGGCCGCCGATGGTGCGCCGGCGTGGGCCGTGCCGTTTGTGCAAGGCCAGCCGCCGCTGCGCCACAGCTCGCTCTTGCCGGCGCTTGGCGGGATGCCGCTGTTGCCGCGCCCGTTGCTGCCGTTACGCTTGCCGGATACTGCCGAGGTCGCGGCCAAGCAACTGAAAAAGCTGCGTTATCTCTCGCCGCAGCTCTTCACGCTGGCCTGCCAAGGGGCGGAACTGCCGGCCCAGATCATTCCCCTGCAACAAGGCAAGGTCTGGATCAGCGAAGCCGAAGCGCGCCAGTTGCCCGCGCCGTGGAAACCGGCCAGCGGCGAAGCCGACGCGGCGTGGCGCGCGCGGTTGCGCCGCGCGCAGTTGTGGCAGGTTGACGCCATTCCCCGCGTGACGCTCGACCGGCTCAGCGCGGCGTCGGCCTACTACGAAGTAGGGCAAGTGGTCTTTGCCGCAGGAGCCGGTTTGAGCCTGCTGGTCGCGTTTCACGATCCGGCGGCGCAGCCGCGTTTTGAGCGCCTGCTCACCCTGCTCGGCGAGAGCGGGTTGGGCGGCAAGCGCACCAATGGCTACGGCGCGTTTAGCTGGCAGCGCAGCGAGTTGCAGTTAAATTTGCCGGAACCGCACCAGCGTGCGGTGCTGCTCTCGCGCTACATCCCCACTCCTGACGAACTGGCACTGGTGCGCGATGAGCGTTCGACCTACCAGCTCGCCAATGCCGGCGGCTGGTTTTTGGCTGCCAACGGCCAGACTGGCCGGCGCAAACCGGTGATGATGATCGCCGAAGGGGCGGTGCTGGCGATCAACGATCGCTTGCCCAGCGGGCGCGTGCTCGATGTGCGGCCCGACGACAGCGTGCCGCATCCGGTCTACCGCAGCGGGTTGGCGCTGGCCATCGGCGCGCCGGCGGCTGAGGAACGGCCCGGTGCATCGCCGTAGAAAGGATTGCTATGCCTTCGATCAACCACGTCTATCGCCTGCGGATCGAAACCCTCAGCCCGCTTTGCGTGCTGAGCGGGACGCGCTTGTACGAAGAGGTGGATTTCTATATCGGCGACAAAACGACGTATGTCATCAATAGTGATGCCGCGCTCGAGCTTGCGTTGCAGCGGTGGCTGGAACGCCAGCCCTCACCCGAACAGCGGCAGGCTGAGTTGGCCGCCCGTGAAGAGAAGTTGCAACAACGCCGGCAGCGCAACATCGCCGAGATTCAACGGTTCGAGCAATCACCGCCGCGTGATCCGCGCAAAGCCGAGAAAGAACAGCAGCGGCTGATGACGGAAGCGCAGAAGATCAAGGAAGGCTTTGAGCGGCTGCGCAAGGAGCAAGCCGAGTTTGCCGCCACCGGCGGGGCCGGCCCGGTCGTGCCGCCCGAACTGTTGCGCAACAGCGGTGTAAGCGACTTGCTCAAGAGTAACTTGCTGAGCACTGCTGACTTCGCCGCCGGCTCGCCGATTGTCCGTTATGCGTACGCTGGCCGGCCTGACGTGAAGAGCGGACGCAGCGAGATTTTGGCCTGCGTCAAAGACCCTGCCGGCCGGCTGTACCTGCCCGGCTCGTCGCTTAAGGGGGCGCTGCGCAGCGCCTTGGCGTGGGGCTTGGCGCCGGAACGGGCCGCAGAGCCGTTGTCGAACTACGCCGACGAGCGCGATAACCGGCGGGCGGCGAGATCGATTGAACAAGCGATCTTCTATGGGCGCAAGCTCCGCGATGACCGCCGGGTAAGCCATCATCTGCTGCGTGATGTCATGCGCACCGTTCACGTCAGCGATAGCCAGCCGCTCGCGCAGAGTCCGGCGCTCTTGCAGGTGCGAGTCTTCCCGCGCGGCTCGCCGATTGCGGTCGAAGCGATTCCCACCGGCGTCACCCTCATGGCGACGTTGCACATCGAACAATACCCCTTCACCGACAGCACTGCCCGCGCCGTCATTGACTTCGGCGATTGGGCGCAACGCTTGCAACCGGCGGCGCTGGCCGCTATCGCGCGGCAACGGGCGCAAGCGCTGATCGAGGGTGAACTGGCCTTTTTCAGACAACGCACCGATGCGGCTGAACTGAGCCGCTTCTATGACCAACTCGCCGCGCGGCTGGCCGAGCTTGATGGAACCACGGCGTTTCTCCTTCCGCTCGGCTGGGGCAGCGGCTGGCGGGCCAAGACGCTCGATAACCGGTTGCGCGGCGAGCAGCGCGAGCAGACCTTTGTCGCCGCCGTCAAACAGTACAACATGAAACTCAACCGCTTCCGCTCCCA
>JAUQOZ010000032.1 GCA_030550625.1 Chloroflexota bacterium
TTGACGGGCAAGGACAGGTGTTGTTGAACGGCCAGCCCACCCTGACGCTGACCTTCACCCCGGCTGACTGGAACACGCCGCAGACGGTCAGCGTGCAGGCGATTGATGATCTGATCGACGAAGCGCCGGTGGGAACGAGCTACGACATCACGCTGCTTCACGTTGCCGGGGGCAGCGACCCAATCTACGCCGCCCTTGCCCCAGTACCGCTTACCGTCACCATTCTGGAGAACGACAACGCCGGGATCGTTCTCACTCCCACTGCGCTCACGGTAGCCGAGGGCGGGCCGGCAGAGACCTACACGGTCGTATTAGCCAGCGAACCAACCGCGAATGTGACGGTGACGATTGACGGGCAAGGACAGGTGTTGTTGAACGGCCAGCCCACCCTGACGCTGACCTTCACCCCGGCTGACTGGAACACGCCGCAGACGGTCAGCGTGCAGGCGATTGATGATCTGATCGACGAAGCGCCCATTGGCGCCAGCTACGAGATCACCCTCTGGCACGTAATTGCCAGCGGTGATCCGAGCTACGCGGCATTGCCGCCAGCGCCGCTTATCGTCACGATTGTCGAGAACGATAACGCCAGTCTTATCTTCAGCCCATCCACCTTGACCATCGTCGAAGGTTCACCCGGCAGCTATACGATCACGCTCACGAGTGAACCAACCGCGAATGTGACGGTGACAATTGACGGGCAAGGGTTCCTGTTAATCAACGGCAATGCCACAGCGACACTGACTTTCACGCCGGCCAACTGGAACACGCCGCAGACGGTCAGCGTGTTGGAACCGAATGTCGATCAAATCGCGCAACCGGCGCGTAATCGCACCGTCTTACACACCACGAGCAGCCTTGACCCGGTCTACGACGGCCTCAGCCTTGGGCTGCCAGTCACAGTGGTTGATGACGATATTCCGGGGATCATTCCCAGCGCCGCTGAACTCACTGTTACCGAAGGCGGCAGCACCAGCTATACGGTCGAATTGGCCACGCAGCCAACCGCCAACGTGACAGTCACGATTGACGGGCAAGGAGCAGCATTGATTAACGGTGTACCAGCGGCAACGCTCACCTTTACGCCGGCCAACTGGAACACGCCGCAGATCGTTTCGGTCTTTGTACCCGATGATAACATTGCCGAAGCGACCCAGACAGTCTTGCTGCCGCACACGGCAACGAGCGCCGATCCGTTCTACAACGGCCTGATCGGGCCGGCAGTCGAGTTGACGATTCTCGACAATGATCCGCCCGGCTTCATTGTCACCACACCCTCTACGCCGCTCGTTGTCTCGGAAAACGGCGATAGCGTCACCATCCAAATCCGGCTCGCCAGCCAACCGACCGCGCCGGTGCAACTCAACATCTCGGTGGATAATCCGGCTGAGGGCAGCGTAACGCCAACGAGCATCGTGTTCGATAACACGAACTGGAATCTTGATGCGATATTGATTGTAAGCGGGGTTGATGACACCCTCGAAGATGGGCATCAGCCATTTACCGTACAATTTGCGCCGGCAATCAGCGCCGATCCATTTTACAACGGTCTAGCTCCGAGTAACCTAAGCTTTGTCAACCGGGATAACGAACCGGTGCGCATCAGCATCAACGATGTCATCCGGCTCGAAGGCAACAGCGGCGTCGCCAACGGCAATTTTATCGTCCGCCTTAACCGCGTCTCTGATCGCGATATTCTGGTTGATTACGCAACCGCCGACGGCACCGCAATGGCTGGGCTTGATTACAATGCCATTGCCGGAACCTTGACTATCCCCGCCGGGCTGTTGCAAGTCACTGTGCCGGTTGGGATTATTGGCGACACCTTGCCGGAAGACGACGAATTCTTTATCGTCAATCTGAGCAACCCGCGGGCAACGATGCCCGGCCAGCCAAGCATCTTAGCCAGCGACGAGACAGTCGTGATTGTCGATGGTGTGGGAGTTGGCACGATCCGCGACGATGATCCGCCAGCAGTGCGCTTCGCTCAGAGCGACTTCTTGGTCAACGAAAGCGATGGAGTGGCGACCGTTACCGTTACCCTCAGCCGCGCTGCTGCCAGCACGGTCACGGTCAATTATGCCACCGTCACCGGCGGTACAGCCCAACCCGGCAATGGCTCGAACGCCAGCCACGACTACGCGCCGGTCAGCGGTACGCTCAGCTTTGCGCCGGGAGTGACCAGCCAGAGCTTCACTATCCCGATCTGGAGCAATAGTTTCACCGACGCGCCATTCGAGACCATCATCGTGGCGCTCAGCGGGCCAACCGGTGCAGTCCTTGGCAATCCAGCGACTGCCACGGTGACGATCATCGACAGCGCACCAGCGTTGCTCACCCAAAACCCCGCCGCGCTGCAAACCGCCGGGCCAAACTACACCGCCTATAACTGGAACTTCTATGGTGTTTATGAGGGCGCTTCCATTGTAAGAATTGATGTCCCATGCGGCGTGAGCGGCGCCCTAGCGATTGAACTGCTGAGCCCCTCGATTAATCCGGCCACGAATACGCATGACGTTATTCGTGGACTTGCCGAAACTGCCACTTTTGCTCTCTACCGCATGCCGGCGGGCTGGCAAACCAGCAATGGGTATCCACCCACTGTCGGGACATTGGTAACAAGCGCCAACTATGCCCCCAACACCGGTGATGCCACCACATGGGTCAGCCTGCCGGGCATTCCGAGCGCAACACCGTGCGGTATCTACCTGCTGGTTGCCAGCGTGCCGAACGACGACACCAACGGCTGGGCTGTGCGAAGCGGCTGGGCTGGTAGTGACCCGCCAACCGTTGACCTCGATGGCATTCCCGGCAGCGGCGATGAGATAGTGCAGGGCATTCTGCGCCAAGGGTTACGCCACCCACCGGGAACGCCGGTCTGTACCACCTTTTTCCAGTATGTGGCGCCGGGGCTGAGCAGCGTCTCCTTCCACAACTTTGATCTGGAAGGTGATACACCGGGCCGATCGTGGGTGCGTTACTACCCGCCGGGATCACTCTATGATCCCACCGGCCAAACCGGTGGCATTGCGGGCACGGCTTCGGCTGACGGGCAATGGAACAATGGTACAGCAACCACCCGTGGCGGCGATGTGATTGCCAATCCACAACCGGGCTGGTGGCGCATTGTGACCTGTACCAATAGCTTTGTGGACGAAAATCACTTTATTCAAGAGGGTCAAACCGGTGTGCCACTGTATCTGACGCCGCCGCCGGCGCCTGATCTCGCGCTGAACGCAACACCTGCCCCGACAACCATCACCGCAGGCGGCAGCGCCACCCTGACCATTACCTACGCCAATCAAGCCAGCGGGCCGGCTGCTGGCGCAGCGCGCAACCTCCAACTGACGATCACCTTATCCGATGGGATCGGCTTTAGCGCGGGGGCCTGCGCTGCCGTTCCCGTCCCGTGCAGCGTGAGCGGGCCGGTCATGACGATTGATGTGGGACTCGTCGCGGCAGGAGCGAGCAACACGTTGAGCATTCCGCTTAGCGCCGGCGCGATTCCGGTTGGTGCAGCGCCCATCGCAGTGCAAGCAACCGCCACTGATCAAATCGGCAATCTATACCAGTGGCAAACCACGACGATGGTGCGGGTAGCGCCGTAGCAGCAAGGATGCAGACAGCAATACGGGCAGGTTTCAAACCTGCCCGTGCGTTTCTAGCCACCGCTATCCACACCGCTGCGCCTACGGCGCTCGCCCAACCGCCTGCGCCGCAGCAGCTTGCGCCTCGGCCCACGTGATCTGGGCCAATCGTTCTTTAACGGCTGGAATGCTTGCCGGCGCCATGCTCAACTCATCGAGACCCAAGCCGGCCAACGCCGGCGCTGCGTTAGGATCGCCTCCCAGTTCTCCGCAGATGCCAATCGGAATGCCAGCCTGCCGTGCAGCGCGCGCCGCCAATTCGATCATCCGCCACACCGCCGGATCATCGGCGTGATAACGCGCTGCCAGCGTGGCATGGCCGCGATCGACAGCGAGCGTATACTGGGCCAAATCGTTGCTGCCGATACTGAAAAAAGCGGCATCACGCGCCAATTGATCGGCCAACACCACGGCTGCCGGCGTCTCGATCATCACCCCCAACGGTGGATTGGGGCGATGATCAACCCCCGCAGCAGTGAGCGCCGCTGCCGCTTCCTGCACCTGCGCGCGCGCCCATGCCAGATCAGCCGGCGTCGTCACCATCGGCAGCATAATCCAGATATCACCGTGAACAGCCGCGCGCAGCAAGGCGCGCAATTGGGTTTGGAAAAGATCAGGCCGTTGCATCGAGAGGCGTAATCCGCGCACACCGAGGAACGGATTTGCTTCGGGCGGTAACGGCAGGTACGGCAACGGCTTATCACCGCCAATATCGAGCGTCCGGATCACAATCGGACAATCAGGCAATTCAGCCAACACCGCCCGATAGGCAGCGTATTGCTCATCTTCATCAGGCGGCGTCGCCCGATCGAGGAAGAGAAATTCGGTGCGAAACAGCCCAACCCCTTCTGCGCCGTGCTCCCGCGCCAGCCGGGCCTCAGCCGGACGGCCAATATTGGCCCACAACGCCACCGGACGGCCATCGCGCAACTGGCCGGGCCGATCGCGCAACGCCGCGCGCCGCTGCCGGGCGGCGTGCAATGCCGCCATACGTTCTTGCGCCGCCTGCAACGCTGCCTCATCAGGATCGATCAACACCGTCGCCGCATCGCCATCAACCAACAGACTCGTTCCATCGGGCACTTGCAAGATCGCCTCGCCCAAGCCAACGACTGCCGGTACCCCACGCGCGCGGGCCAGAATGATCGTATGGCCAGTCGGGCCACCGCCGGCAGTGGCAAATCCGGCCACGTGATGGGGCAAATCAACCGTTTCAGCCGGGGTCAAATCATCGGCGACAATAATCGCACCGGGAGGAATGGTTGGCGAGGCATGATCGCCGGCCAGCGCGCGCAACAATTCAAGGCCGACCGCAGCCATATCAGCCGCTCGCTCGCGCAAATACGGGTCATCCAGTTCGGCCAGCACGGCCTGCATCTGGGCGACAACCGTTTGGATCGCCTGCGTCAGTGGTTTGCCTTCGAGCACGAGCGCGGTGACGCCATCGGTCAGCGTTTCGTCTTCCACCAATAGCGCTTGCGCATCGAACAGATCGGCCTCACGAAGACCGGCAGCCCGTTGGCGTTCCGCCAGCGTGCGCAACCGGCTAACAGCGGCTCGCTGCGCAGCGTGGAACCGAGCGAGCGCCGCGTCAGCCGGCTCGTGCGGCGGGTCAATCGCCACTGCTGCGCGCTGCCACCGATAGGCCGGCCCGAACGCCAACCCAGCCGCACCACCCGCTCCTTGCAGCACCACACTCATACATCCTCGCCGCTACTCGCCAAAATTCTCTTCCACCAGCTTGGTCAGCGCAGCAATGACTTCCGCCTCATCCTCACCGCTGGCGCGTAAGCGAATCTGATGCCCTTGCCGAACCCCGATCTGCAAGAGGTTAAAGGCCGTCACCGGCACTTCTTTGGTTTGGGGTCGGCTCAGATTTTGAATGGTCACCGTGCTCTTATAAGCCCGAACTGTCTCAACAAATACCTTCGCCGGGCGGGCATGCAAACCAACCGGGTTATTGACGGTCAAAACGACTTCTGTCATATTGCTACTCATAGACTTTTGTCAACTCACGCGCTTGCAATGCCGCCGCCGCCACTTGTTCCAGCGTCGCTTCAGCATTCGAGGCCTCAACCGCAGCCAAGTAAGCGCCTTCAACTAATGGCGCATTGCTAATCTGAACGGGCGGGCCAGAAAAGTGTTCGAGCGCTGTTTCGACACTCATCACCGCGCTGCCCAGATCAACTAACGCCAAAATGCCATCAGCAGTCCGTAACTGTTCAAGGCCGGCCAAAATCCGTTCAACACTCGTGCCCAACGAACCATCGCTAGCGCCGCCGGCGGCGACAACCGGAATCTGGTCACCGCCAATTTGCCCGACAAACTCTTGGACGCCTTCGGCGAGTCGCGCGCTATGCGAGACGATCAACAATCCAATCATGCCTCCTCCTCATTGCGACTACACGTCATCGCCAGCGCTTGTAACAGATACGCCGTTGAGGTAGCCCCCGGATCTTGATGGCCAATACTGCGCTCGCCGAGGTATGAAGCGCGCCCCTTCATTGCCAACATCGGGATCGTCGCCTGCGCACCGGCTGCTGCCGCCGCCGCTGCTGCCTGCATCGCCCGCGTCAGCGAACGGCCTTCGGCCAAGGCTGCGCGCAGGGCTTCGATAGCCGGAACCAGCGCGTCAACCATCGTCTTTTCACCGGGTTGGGCCTTGCCGCGGGCCACAATCCCGTCTAACGCCGCTTCGAGCGCCAACACCACATCTTCGGCGCTCATTTCGTGTCGATCAGCCAGCGCCATCCCGGCCCGCACAAAAGCCGTGCCGTACAATGGCCCCGATGCACCGCCAACTGTCGAAACGATCGTCATTCCAGTGGTCTTCAGCACCGTGCCGATATCTTTATCGGCTACCGTCGGCAGGCGGGCAATCACCGCAGCGAAACCGCGATCGAGGTTCGCGCCGTGATCGGCATCGCCGATCGCAGCATCAAGCGCAGTCAGCTCATCGCGGTGGGCGTGGATCAGCTCCGCCGCCGCCGTGAGAAAATGCGTGACGTGTTCTACCGTGATTGGCATCGTTGCCTCGCTCGTATCATCGTGATGCGGTGATTGACAGATTGCGCGCACAACTGCAACCGACTCTGGTCGGCCCGAGCTGGTTGGCTGGCGCGGCTGTAGGTCGGCAAACGAGCTGCTTCTGTTGTATGCTAGACCATGCCGCGCGTTGGATCAAGGGAAAATGGCCAAGCTTATTTACCTTTTTTGTTGCAATCATGAAACACACTGCATCGGTACGAATAGCAATCGCCCGCAGCGTAACCTGCGGGCGATCTTGGCGGGGAGGGAGGGATTCGAACCCTCGAGGGGGTTGCCCCCCTAGCGGTTTAGCAAACCGCCGCACTAGGCCACTATGCGACCTCCCCATAACGCTACTGGAGGGGGCGGTGGGATTCGAACCCACGGGACGCATTGCTACGTCCTTCGGTTTTCAAGACCGACGCAATAAACCGGACTCTGCCACGCCCCCGCTTGGCTGGCCGGCATAAAAAATGGCAGGCGGGACAGGACTTGAACCTGCAACCGGTGGATTTGGAGGCCACTGCTCTGCCAATTGAGCTACCCGCCTTCGCGCCCTATATCCTACCATATCCGGCCAATTTTGGCAAGAGTGGGGAAGGTGGAAAGCGCCACCGCTCGATTGACGATTCCGCCAGCGTGGCATGCGACAGTAGCCCTACCGCACTCCAGAGTGTCCGTGCGCTTACACCGCCTTGCCGCCGCTCGCGGCGGCGGCGAGGAATGTAGTTCGCTCAACCGCCTCAATACCCCTCTGGCGCGTGGTAGCGTTCGAGGTTCTGGAAACGGGTGGTGCGTGACTCGAAGCGAAGCGGGATGACGCCGAGCGGGCCATTGCGATGCTTGGCGATATGAATCTCGGCGATCCCCTTCTTGTCGGTCTCTTTATCGTACAACTCTTCGCGATAGATGAACATCACGATGTCGGCATCTTGCTCGATCGAGCCTGACTCGCGCAGGTCGCTGAGCATCGGCACGTGGCTCTGACGGCCTTCGACCGCGCGCGAGAGCTGCGAGAGCGCGATCACCGGCACGTTGAGTTCACGGGCCAGCGCCTTGAGACCGCGGCTGATGTCGCTGACCTCTTGGACGCGATTGTCGGTGCGGCGGCCCGACATCAGTTGCAAATAGTCGATCATCACCAGTGTAATGCCCACTTCGCTGTGCAGGCGGCGCGCGCGGGCGCGCACGTCGGTAATGCTGAGGCCGGGAGTGTCTTCGATATAGATCGGCAGCTCAGACAGCACTCCCAACCCCTCGATCGCCAGACTCAGCTCTTCGCCGCGCAGATTGCCGGTGCGCAGCCGTTGCATATCAATGCCGGTATGCATGGCCAGCATGCGCTGCACCAACTGCTCGCGGCTCATTTCAAGGCTAAAGATGGCTACCGTGCCGTTGGCTTGAAAGGCGACGTTGTAGGCCAGTGAAAGCGCGAGCGAAGTCTTGCCGACGCTGGGCCGGGCGGCGAGAATAATCAGGTCGCTTGGCTGCAAGCCGCCGGTCAGCTCATCGAGATCGTGATAGCCGGTCGGCACGCCGATCACCTCGCCGCGCCGCTCTTGCATCGACTCGATTTGGGAGAAGAGCGTATTGACGACGCGGCCAATGTGGACAAAATCCTGATTGTTGCGCCGTTGCGAGACAGCAAACAGCTCGGCTTCGGCCCGGTCGAGCGTCTCTTCCAGATCGCTCGCTTCGTCGTACCCCATCGCCGCGATCCGCCCGCCGGCCTCGATCAAGCGGCGCAGCAGGGCGGTACGCTCGACGATCCGGGCATAGTATTCGATGTGAACGGCGGTCGGCACCTCGGTGACCAGCTCGCTCAGCATGGTGATGCCGCCGATCAGCTCAAGCTGGCCGCGCCGGCGCAATTCGGCAGCGACGGTCGCCAGATCGGCTGGTTCACGCCGGTTGTAGCAAGCTAGCATCGCCTCGTAAATCAGCGCATGCTTTTCGAGGTAGAAATATTCGGAAGGGAGCCAGCCGGCGACCGCGATGATGGCGTCACGTTCCAGCAAGATCGAGCCGAGAGTTACCCGCTCGGCCTGCAAATCAAACGGTACGCTGCGTTCGAGGCGATCTTCCCGCTTTTCCACTGTTTTCCCCCCGTTGCCCACCGGTTATCCACATCATCTGGATAAAACGCCAATGTGCCGCGAATTGCGGCACATTGGCAAGAGATGTCGCTAAATATTGTGCGAGCGGTTATTCGCCTACCACCACAATCTTAAGCGTGGCCGAAACCCCGCTGGCCAGTTCGACCGGCACCTCATACTCGCCGGTGCGCTTGATCGGATCTTCGAGCGCGATCTTGCGCCGGTCGATTTCGATGCCGGCCACTTCGTGCAGCTTGGCGGCAATATCGGCATTGGTCACCGAACCGTACAGCCGC
Organism: Chloroflexota bacterium; assembly: GCA_030550625.1. GTDB lineage: Bacteria > Chloroflexota > Chloroflexia > Chloroflexales > Chloroflexaceae > Chloroflexus. The sequence goes on from JAUQOZ010000032.1 coordinate 9,067, forward strand.
TCTTGCTCGCCGACCTTGACCACAAAGGTCAGTGTCAGCTCAGCCAGCTTGGCGGCCAATGCCTCGGCATCTTTGCGCGCCGCTTCGGCCTTGCGCCGCTGCGCGGCCAACCGCTCTTCGGCCTGCTTGATCTGGCTCTTGGTCGCCAGCACGGCAAACCCCTTCGGCAACAGATAGTTACGGCCAAAACCGCCGCTCACATCTTTGATTTCGCCCGCTTTGCCCAGATGCTCAACATCTTGCACGAGCAATACTTTCATTTTCTTTGCGCTCACGGCGCTCTCCTTTACCTACACCGGTTATAAGCAACGGCCTTTATCTTACCATGACCCGGCGCGGATCGTCAACGATAGATCACCGGCGCATACGCGCGGTAGAGCGTGGTCACCACGCGCAAGGTGATGGGAATGCTTTGCGTGCCGGCACTGCCGGCGTTGACCGTGACCGTAGTCGTATAGTTGCCCGGAGTCAGACCGGATGGATTGATCCGGTAGCGCAACAGGCTGGTATGGCCGCTGCCGCTGGTCGTTTCGAGCGTCAACCAGCTCGCGCTGCCGCTCGCCGTCCAATTGATGCTGGTGGAACCGAGATTCTGCACCACGAGCGCATAGCTTGTCGCCGGATCGGTCGCCAACATTGGAATGGTCACACTGGCCGGCGTCACCGCCAGTTGCGCCGGCGTATCTTGGCGCAGATAGACCGGCGTGCCGCTGAGCGGGATTTGGGCTTGCCCGCCACTGATACTCAGCGGCAGCGTCGCCCCGTCACGGCTAAGCAGTTGCGCGCTACGACCAGCCTCCAGCGGCATCGTGCGCGTCTCGGCGCTGCCGGTCGTCCACAGCAGATCAACCAGCGCGCCGGTTGCGGTCTGAAAGCGGAGGTGGTAGCGAGCGGCGGGAGCCAGTGCGTTGTTTTGATGAACATAGCTATGCAACGGCCCAAAGCCGATAAACGTTGCCCTGCCAAGCTGCGCCGTGAGCGTCGCGTAGGCGTTGGCGGCAGGCTTGCGTGCATAGCCTTGGCTCCGATTGCGGAGCAAGGCCATGTTGCCCCACAGATCACCGGATGGGCTATCGAACTTATCTTCCAGTTGGAACCAGTTGATATGTTGTACGCCTAACGCCAGCGCAATGCCATGGCTGCGCACCAGAAAATCGGCTTGCTCTTGCTCGCTGCGACAAACGGTTGAAGCAGGCGTGCAGGTTGACCACCCCAACTCACTGATCCAGAGCGGCACACTTGGCCCGCGCCGGGAATCGAGCCAGCCACGGGCATTGCTGATCCGACCCCACAGTGAGACCAAACCGTACAGGCCGGCCCGATCCGGCGCGGTGTCGGGTAGATAAGGGTGGATCGCCAGCGCATCAAAACTAGTTTGGGCGGCAGGCACAGCATCAAACGCTGCGCCGAGAAATTCAAGCCCGTCGCGATTACCGCCAGTGCGCGTGCCGCCATCAAAGATGTAGACGCCGCCGGTAGCGACAATGGCGGTTGGATCGGCCTCCTTGGCCGCAGCATACCCCGCCGCCAGCAACGCGCCGTATTCGTTCGCCTCACCCGGCCACGTCGTCCAGTTATTCGGTTCATTCCAAATCTGCCACACCGCAACCCTTGGCGAGCCGGGAGCATCGTTAAAACCATCGCCATCGTAACGTTCGACTGCCGCGCGGACAAAATCGGCGAAGTCTTGCGGGTTAGCCGGCGGGCACCAGTAGTTGAGCGCGCCGCCGTTGCGCGTGATCCGGCTGGCGCAATCATCAACCCGCGCCCACCCCGGCGTCGTCAGCAGCATTCCGATAATGCCGAAGCCGGCATTTGCCGCCTGCGCCAGCGCCGCATCCATCAAGCCCCACGTAAAGTTACCCTTACTCGGTTCGAGATTAGCCCAACTGATCTCTTCGCGCACCCACTCAGCGCCGAGTTCGCGGGTAGCATTGACCAGCGCCGCCAGATCGTCATTGCGGTTCTGCGGCAACCGTTCCAAGCCGCTGAAGTAGGTATTCATTCCGAATGTGGTCAGGCGGGGCGGTTGGCCGGGGGCGGCAACGCCGGCAATTGGCCATGCTGCAAGCAGGATTGCGCCAATAAGGCAGAGACAGTGCAGGACAAACGATCGTTGGCGCATAACTACATTCCTATCGATGGCGACATAATCGGTGAGAAGTGGCTAGCTACGCTGGTAGTGTAACGGATGCATGGAACCATCGCAACATGCCGGCCAGACCAATGGGAGGGTTTTTGCAACGTCACACCTTGCGGAAAAAGCGCGCGAATTATAACAGAACGTCACCTAGCGCTTCTCTCCTTGTCATCCAACTGACATCTCTGCCCGCTACGATAGCAGCGTCCCGTAAAAACATCGTTTAAGGAGCCGCTTATGTATCGCCGGTACGGGAAACGCTTGCTTGATCTGATCATCGTTATTCCGGCACTGATCATGCTCGCGCCGGTGATGGCCGTGATTGCCTTGCTGGTGCGGATTAAACTCGGTCGTGGAGTCATCTTTCGCCAGCGCCGGCCCGGCTTGCATGGCCGCCCGTTTATGATGCTCAAGTTCCGCACGATGACCGATGCCCGCGACGCGCAGGGCCGGCTCTTGCCCGACGAACAACGGTTGACGCCGTTTGGCCGGTTTTTGCGCAGCACCAGCCTCGATGAACTGCCCGAACTGTTCTGCGTGCTACGCGGCGAGATGAGTCTGGTCGGGCCACGCCCGCTGTTGATGCAATACCTCGAACGCTACACTCCTGAACAGCGTCGCCGGCATGAAGTGTTGCCGGGCATTACCGGGTTAGCGCAAATTAATGGACGGAATGCGCTCTCGTGGGAAGAGAAGTTTGCTTACGATGTGCAATACGTTGATCAACTGTCGCTCTGGCTTGATCTCAAGATTCTGGCCCTCACTCTCTGGAAGGTGATGAAACGGGAAGGGATCAGCCAGCCGGGCCACGCTACTGCCGAAGAGTTTATGGGCACACCGCCTATGCCGCCTGCCCAGCCGCGCGCGGTGAGTAGTGATTAGAACTGTGCGCTGGTGATGGGTGAGGCGGTAGAGGCGCGGGCCGCTGGCCTGACTTGGCTCAGCGCGGCGGGCGAGCCGCCCGATCTTTATGCGCACCGGACTACCCCATAACGTCAAGGCCCTAGGATACGACATAGAAAGTAGCGAGTCATGGATAGCGAAACGCTCAATAAGGGAATGATAGTGCTATGGCTCAACGCATTTTGATCATTGGCGCCGGCGGGCATGGACAGGTTGTGGCTGATATCTTGTTGCAGGCGGCTGCCAATGGCAGTGATGGCCAGCCAATCGGTTACCTCGACGACAACCCGCGCCGGCATGGCCAGCAGGCGTTGGGGCTGCCGATCTTAGGGCCGGTCACGGCCCTGCCAGATATCCCGCACGACGGCGTTGTGATCGCAATTGGCGACAACCGCACGCGCGCGCGCCTCTTCGCCGCACTCACGGCGCGCGGTGAACAACTGGTCAGCGCTATCCATCCCTCGGCACTCATCGCTACCGGTGTCACCATCGGCCCCGGCACGATGATCTGCGCCGGCGCAATCATCAATCCCGGCAGCGTTATCGGCGCCAATGTTATCCTCAATACCGGTTGCACCATTGATCATCACAACCAGATCGGCGATCATGCCCATATCGCCCCCGGCGTCCATACCGGCGGCGAGGTTGTCATCGGCGCCGGGACTCTGATCGGGATCGGCGCCATTGTGATGCCGCAACGTCGAGTAGGGGCATGGAGTGTCGTTGGCGCCGGCGCCTTGGTCCAACGCGATGTTGGAAACAACATGATCGCAATTGGCGTACCGGCGCGACCATTACGCGAACGGGTCGTTGGGGAATGAACCGTATATAACGACGCAAGGGATCGCGCAAGTTGTCTATTGCCGGCATCATCCAAGATCATTCGTCATTCGCCTTTGCGTCGTTGCGTTCCATAGCAGGAGGACGTTCGTGCCCATTCCTATGTCATCGCCCGACATCACCGCAGCCGAAATCGCCGCCGTCAATCAGGTCTTGCAAACCAGCTATCTCAGCATCGGGCCGCAGATCGTCGCCTTCGAGCAAGCAATGGCCCAATACGTTGGCACACCGCATGCCGTCGGGGTCAATTCCGGCACCAGCGGATTACACCTCTGCTGCATCGCCGCTGGCGCGCGCGATGGCGATCTGGTGCTCACCACCCCTTTCTCGTTCATCGCCTCAGCCAACAGCATCCTCTACGAACGGGCGATCCCGGTCTTCGTTGATGTTGATCCGGCCACTGGCAATATTGATCCACATCTCGTTGCTGAAGCAGCAGCCGATCTCATGCGTGGCGGCGCCGCGGCTGCGCGCTGGCTCCCGCGCCGGCATGGCCCGATCGGCACGCTTAAGGCGATCATGCCCGTGCATGCCTTCGGCCAACCGGCGGATATGGATCCGATCAACGCCGTCGCTGCTGAATACGGTCTGCGTGTGATAGAAGACGCCTGTGAAGCGATTGGATCAACCTACAAGGGCCGGATGGCCGGCACGCTTGGCGACGCGGCGGTCTTTGCTTTTTATCCTAACAAACAAATGACGACTGGCGAAGGCGGCATGATCGTCACCCAGCACGACGACTGGGCCGCACTCTTCCGCTCGCTGCGCAATCAGGGGCGCGATGTGTTTGATGCATGGCTGAACCATACCCGGCTCGGCTACAACTACCGGCTTGACGAACTGAGCGCCGCGCTCGGCGTCGCGCAACTGCAACGGATCGAGGAACTGATCGCGCGGCGGGCGCAAGTGGCCGCTTGGTATCACGAACAACTAGCCGATCTAGAGCTGGTCGAGCGGCCTCAGCTCAGCCCGCACACCACCCGCATGAGCTGGTTTGTCTACGTGGTGCGGATTTTGCCGCCGGCAGATCGCAATACCGTGATGCAGCGGCTTGCCGCCGCCGGCATTCCTAGCCGGCCCTATTTCACGCCGATCCACTTGCAACCTTTCTACCGCGACCTGTTTGGCTACGAACGGGGCGATTTTCCGGTTACTGAACAGCTCGGCGACCGATCGCTGGCGTTACCGTTTTCTAGCGTTATGCAGGAAGAACAGGTTGCCGAGGTGGCAAGCTGCTTACGGACGGCGCTTCATACGTGATGGGAAAAATATGCCCCATTCTAACAAGATTTTCATCATCTTGGCAGAAGATCACATCTGTTGTTCACCTACAATCCGTAGCATGCAGGTAGCATCCGGCGAAGAATGAGCAGCGTTATCTTTCCAGCCTCCTCACAATGACGCTGCATTTTCATTGTAGCAGCAACCGGAAAGGAGCCCGGCTTGAAGCTCATTCCTTCATCCCCCATTCGTAATCGTTATTTTTTCTTTCTCGATCTCGTGCTGCTGCCATTAGCAGCATACTTGAGCTTTTGGGTGCGGCTTGATCAGATGCCGGCAGGCGCTGCTTTGGCCGGTTGGCTCTTGCTGGCGGTGATTGCCACTCCGGTTTATGTGCTGATGTTCCAGCGGTTGGGCATCTATTCCCGTTATTGGCGCTATGCCTCGATCGATGAATTGCTCTTGTTGATTTCAGCGGTATCGTTAGCGACAATCATCGCAACACCGATCGAGTTTGTAGTAGCCAGTATCACCCCGTTAACCCTTGTGCCCCGCTCGGTGCCCATCATTTTCTTTCTCTTCAGCTTAGCAGCGACGATTGGGCCGCGTCTCGTCGCCCGTTTGCTCTGGCATCGCGATACGCTCAAACGCAAGCGCAAGGGAGAATTAAACGGAAAAATGCAACGCGTCCTCATCATGGGCGCCGGTTCAGCCGGTACCATGATCGCACGCGAGTTGCGCGATAACCCCCAATTGGGCATGGTAGTCGTCGGTTTTCTTGACGATGACCCGCTTAAGCACGGCATGCATATCTACGGCGCACCCGTGTTGGGCAGCCGTTTCGACATTCCGCGGCTGGTACGCGAACACAATATCCACTACGTCATTATCGCGATGCCATCGGCTGCCGGCAAGGATATTCGCAGCATTGTCGAACTCTGCGAACGCACGAACGTTAAAACTAAGATCATGCCCGGCCTCTATGAAATGCTCGATGGCAAAGTGAGCGTCAACCAACTGCGCAATGTGCAGATCGAAGACCTCTTGCGCCGGACGCCGGTGCAAACCGATATTGCTGCCGTGCATAACCTGTTGCGAGGCAAGCGGGTGATGGTCACTGGCGGCGGCGGTTCCATCGGCTCCGAACTCTGCCGCCAAATCCTGCGCGCCCAGCCGGAAGAGCTGATCATCCTCGGTCACGGCGAAAATTCGGTCTTTACTATCGAGCAGGAGCTGCGCCGGATTGCGCCGCCAACCACTAAACTGACGACCGTCATTGCCGATATTCGCTTCGCCGAGCGAATCATGTACATCTTCGAGCAGTACCGCCCAGAGATTGTGTTCCACGCCGCCGCGCACAAACACGTGCCGTTGATGGAGATGCACCCCGCTGAGGCGGTCACCAATAATGTGCTCGGCACGCGCAATCTGCTCAGCGCAGCGTTGCAGGTTGATGTGAGCCATTTTGTCATGATTTCGAGCGATAAGGCAGTAAACCCGACCAATGTCATGGGGGCGACCAAGCGGGTGGCTGAGTTGCTGGTGCATGAAGCTGCTCGCCAGAGCGGGCGCGCTTATGTGGCGGTGCGCTTCGGCAATGTGCTCGGCTCACGCGGGTCGGTGGTGCTGACCTTTAAGCAACAGATCGCCAGCGGCGGGCCGGTGACGGTGACCCATCCTGACATGCGCCGCTTCTTTATGACTATTCCCGAAGCGGTACAGTTGACCTTGCAGGCGTCGGTGTTGGGCAAGGGCGGCGAGGTGTTCGTGCTCGATATGGGCGAGCCGATCCGGATTGTTGATTTGGCCCGCGATATGATCGAGCTGTCGGGATTGCAGGTCGGGCGCGACATTGATATCGTCTTCACCGGTCTGCGCCCCGGTGAGAAACTCTACGAGGAGTTATTTGTCGAGGGAGAAGAATACGAGCGCACCAGCCATGCGAAGATCTTTATCGCCCGCAATGCTGCGAAATTGGTGCCAAAGGCACTGGCCGACCAGATCCGGATTCTCGAATTAGCCGCCCTGCGTGATGATACCGCAGTCGTATTGCGCGCCCTGCACCGGCTTGTACCCACCTTCAAGCAACCTGAGCCGGCGCCAATGACTGAACCCAAACCGCGTGAACAGGCTGTGGGAGAGCCGCTGTGGAAACGGCAGCTTGCGAGTGATTAGGCATTAGTTAGAAGTTAGATACCTTGCCAGCCGGTGATGTTGTATGAATGTCCATCGCCTCATCACAATAACTCTGCTGCTCTGCTTCGGCGTTACCATAGTGATGCGCATTCACCAGCCGCAGGCAACAGCCCAACCGCTCACTGCCGGGCTGAGCGCCCAAATCGCCGCTGATGGCCGCGTCATCATGACAATGCCCGGACGGTTTGCACTAACCTTTACGCCAGCAGGCATCAGTGAATGGCGTGATCTGCGCCGTGATCCATCTGGCAACCGTAACCTCATCGCCCCAGCCAGCACACTGGTCACCGTGCAAACCACGACCGGCGCGCCGCTATCTGCGCCGCCAGCAGTGGTGCGTGCATCGCCGCTGCGCGCATTGGTACGGTATGAGTACGGTAGCATGGCGATGACGTATGAGGTATGGGCAGGCGGGCACATAGCTATCAACGTTACCGGCGGAAAGGCGACGATCACCGGCCCCCATCTGATCCCTGATGCCAGCGCCGGCGCAGCGTTGCAACCAGTTAAAATCACCCCTGCCGCCCAACACTGGCTGCTCTACCTCGACGCATGGGCGGTTGACGAATTGCCCAAACTGGCGGCTGAACCAGCATTGGCCGGCGTGACAAGCAATAGCAACGTTGGGTTGGCAGCAAGCGGCCCCCTCACGATCACGCCGCCCGATGGCGTCGTGCGCTATCCGCGGTTCCGGGTGAGCAACTGGAGTGGCGGCGAACCACTCGTGCAACGCGCTGGCGTGACACTGGCGCCGGGAGTTGATTATCTGGCCGAGTACGATGGCGAGAGCGGCGATCTGATCGTGCAGTATCTCCACCTGCTGCCGCCCGGTTCCGCTGCCAGCCGCACCTTTACCATTCGCCCAGCGCAAACTGAACCGGCGCTCGCGTTGGCTATGCTCGATTCCAACGGCACGCCACGCCCCATTGATCCAGTTACCGGCATGCTCATTGTTGATGCTGACTTGCCGGCAGGCACAACGCCGGCGCCCGGCCCGCTGACGACCAAAGATGTCTTCCAGATCCCCTATATTCAGACTGATCCCGTCTTGCGATTGCAAGCGACTGTTACCGACCCGCCCGCTGGTTTCGATGGGATTCGCTTTACTGTCAACGGCCCCGGTTTTACCCAAACGATTGATGACACCGTTGCCGGCGATGGTTTTACCGCAACCGTGACCCTGCCCCGGCGGGCCGAATATAGCGTCACGGCTACGATCCTCGTGAACGGCGCACCGGGAACGCTTAGCCGCACGATTGATCCGGTCGGGTACGGGCGCGTGTTCGTGAGTATCGGCGATTCGATCACTGCCGGCAAGTGGGGTTTCTATCGCTTGCCGCCGGGTTCAAGTCTCACCGGATCGAGCGATGGCTATCCCTTCACCAGCCCGCCGCCCCCTAGCAGTGGCTACCCGCGCAGCGCTGATGGCCGCAACTATCCGCAATCAGACAATACCCAGACCGATAGCGCCGGTTACCAAAATATCTACTATGCTGGCTACCAGATCGAACTGAACAACCGGCTGGCTACCTGCCTCAATAGCCCAGTCTTCATTCTCAACGATGGCTTTAGCGGCATTCGCGCGGCGCGCGATCTCTATGGCAATACCACCGGCTCAGACCGGATCGGTGTGAATGGATATATGAATGTGTTAGGCAAAGCGGCTATTTATCGCCAACACATCGCCGATCTCGGCGCTGAGCAGGTGTTGTTGCAGGTGGGCACGAACGACGCCACTGCTGTGTCAACCACCAATCTTTACAACAACCTCATGCCGGCCAGCGTGTACAAAGAGGATCTGCGCGCTGTTGTCACCGCCTTGCGCCAAGACCGGCCTAACCTCGCACTTTGGGTCGCGCGCTTGCCATGGCGGAATGACGGCACTGCTGCCCAAGCCGCAACCCGCCGCGCCACCACGCAGAACTTCAATCAGAGCATTGTAGAGCTGGTTGATGAGCTTGATGACAGCGCCCCTATCCGGCTGGGCCCCGATTTTTACAGTTATTTCGCCGCCAACCAGAGCCAGATTGTGACTACCAACCCCAGCAATGGCAGCGCCGACAATCTCCATCCCAATGCCGCCGGTTTCAGCGCGATGGCCGAGTTGTGGGCTAACGTGCTCTGCGCCGATCTACCCCGCGAGCCTGATCCATCACCCACACCGACCAATACGGTCTATATTCCCACTGTGACGAACACTGCTTCACCCACCCTAAGCGCAACGGCGACGGCCACCGTCACCGCTAGCCCGACGGCCACCGTCACCGCCAGCCCGACGGCCACCGTCACCGCCAGCCCGACGGCTACGTTCACCGCCAGCCCGACGGCTACGTTCACCGTCAGCCCGACGGCCACCGTCACCGCCAGCCCGACGCCGGGAAGCGCGCCGCCGAGCCAAGCCACGCCGGCGCCGATCTACATTCCGCTGGTAAATCGGTGACATGATGAGGCAAGGACACGGATGCTCACGGATAGGGCGGGGAATGCCGAACTCCATCTGATCGCAGCCTGCGCGAGCCGTATCAATCCATCCCAATCCTGTCTCCTCCCTTGCCACGTTCAAGGGCAGGCAGAACATCTGATCGAACCCAACCATTGAGCGTTGTGTGATGCTTTACAGCTCGGCCTTCCGCTCCCCTCTCCCACTGGCGCGGGAGAGGGGCTAGGGGCGAGAGTGAAACGGCGCATCGCAACGCTATCAATGGTATCTGCGCGTAAGTATGCTGCCCGTCGCTCAACCCCGCCAAGGGTTTTGTTCAGAGAGGCGCGGGACAAACAACAGCAACCTGATCTCGCCCTCGCTACACCCGACGCAACAACTCGAGCAGCGCCGCGGCCAGCTTCTGGCCATCGTGGCGCAACACCCGCACTGCCCGGCTCTGCTGCGGATTATCGAGCGAGGTCGTGTATTGGATCACCGCCGCAGCGAGATCGGTCTCGATCACTAGGCTACCTTCGATGATCACGCCGCGCTGGCCGCGCGTATCGCCGGGCAGGCTAACCAGCTCTTCGTAATCACCCGGATCGAGGTAGACCGGCGTCTGATTGGCAGCAGCATAGATGCGCGTGGTTTCAGGATCGATCCGCTGCGCATTGACCAGCACATAATCCGGGGTGATGCCAGCGTATTCTTTGATGGCGCGAATATGGTCAGCCACGCGGAAGCCAGTGGTGCGACCCGGCTCGGTCATCAGATTGCAGATGAAAATCTTTTTTGCTGGACTAGCTCGCACTGCCTCAGCAAACTCAGCTAACAGAAAGTTGGGCAGAATGCTCTCAAACAGGCTACCCGGCCCCAACACAATCGCATCCGCCTCGCGCAGCGATTCGATCGCCACCCGCGTCAGCGGCGGCGGATCGGCTTGGGTCAGGCGCAGGTGTTGCACCCGCCGCTGAGCCAATTCGGGGTGCAAATAGATATGCCGCACATCGATCAGCGTACCGTCATCAAGTTCGGCAATGACTTCGAGCGGTATCGGGGTTGGCACCACGTAATAGACATTTGGTTGATTAAGCAACCCCGATGCCCGGTAGTAATACTCGACTGGATCGGTGACGGGCACGATACAGGTCATGCGATCAACCTGTTCGCTCAATCCTGACAACACCAACATACCGGCGCCACCCGAAATCACCGCAATCCGGCGCGGGCGTTTGGCGCGGTCGTAGCCTAACACCAGCTCGCCATCGGCGGGTAATTGGCTCGGACGGGGAATCACGACGACTCCGCTTAACTGCCAGATGCCGCCAGCCAGCACGAGCAGGCCCACGCCAAGCAGCAAGATGCCACGCAATGGGCGCGGCAGAAATTGCAGGGTGAGCCACCACACTATTTCCGGCAGCCCTTCAACCGTGCGATAGGCGTGAATGAAGAGGTACGCCACGCCAAGCGACAGCAACACAATGCCGGCAAAGGTGAGTGAAAGCGATGGGAGCAGATGGCGCAGCGCACTGAGGCGATTAATGATCTGTTTCATGCGAGAGCAGCCTGCTTGTCACGATAGCGTTTACCAACCACACGTGCTGATAACTTCATTGCCCAGCGCTGAGCCTGTATGTCATGGCGAGAACAGGGCAACGCAGCACATTGTACTGCCCGCCCGCAACAATCACCCACGAGCGCGAACTATAGCCCCGCGCATAGCGACAAAAACATGTTTGGTCATTGCAAGGAATCACTTCAGGAATGCGCTGCCCACGCCAACGCGATCGCGCCATCAACTGGTTGTATCGCTTGGGTAACGCATAGGCGACCATACCCATCTAGCTTCAAACGGACTCTTTCGGCAACGATTGAGGGCCTTGCGCGCCTCGCCACACCAACAGGTGCTCGCACTACCTTTCAGGGTTATGGGCAGAAGCCGGCGTCCACAGTGAGGCGCCTCTCCATTCCCAACTCCCTATTCCCCATTCCCTACTGTGCGCCAAACTGCGCGCGCAGCGCCGCGCAGAGCGCGCGCAAGCCACCGTTACTGCGCGATACCGCTTCACATAAAAAGAGACCAGCCAGCAGCCCATCCGGGCAGCCGCTCCAGCGACTGAGCGCCACTTCACCGGTGGCCGTCATCGCCACAACCGGTTGGCGCTCAAGGTGAAGGCCATCGCTCACCAATTCCAGCTTCATACCGGTCGCCTCTTGCCATGCCGTCAAGTGTTTTGGATGAGCGCGTAACGGGCCATTTGGCGCCGGCGGCGGCGCGAGCACCAAGCCGCGCTGGCGATGGTGTGTCGCCAAATGGCCGCCGAGCAGCAAACTGACTTCAAACGGATCAAGCACCTCACCGGTTGGATCAACCACCGCCAGCGCAGTGCCATCGCCAGACAGCGCCAACCCAAGGTGCGAATCGCTCTCGCGCACCAATTTGCGCAACCGGTTAAGACTCGCTTCAAATGGCTGCGGCGCGCCGCGCGCAAAGAGCGGATCAGGATCGCGGTTAATCTCAATAGCTCGCGTCTGCCCGCCTTCGCCAAGCAGCGCCGTCGCCATTCCGGCTGTCGTACCGGCCATCGCATCAATAAAGAACGTCATCGGCAACCGGCGGATCGCATCAAGATCAATGACACTACGCAGCGCATCAAGGTAGGGCGCGCGCAAATCAACCGTCTCTTGCGGTGGTGAGGGAGGCGGAAACTCAAGCGATGGCAGCGGGTCTGGGGAAGGATCAATACTCAAACCGCTCTTCTCATCGGCGATCAAGATCAAACCACCCATATAATAAGGCCGGTTGCGCGCCGAGACGTAAAGCGCACAATCGGCCTGTTTGCGATCGAGCGCGTGGTGAATAGCCGGCAGCGGCGCTGGCGCGCCGGCGAGCATTACCGAAACCCCTTGCGCTGCCAAATCGTGGGCCAATGTTTGGGCCAAGAGATTGGCGAGAAAGCGAGTATCGAAAGCGATCAGGCAGCGCGCGCGCTGACCGGCCAATGCCGCACCGACCGTCGCTGCCCGGCGGCGCAACTGATCGAGAGTCAGCTCAGCCGTGTAAGCTGCCTCCCACGCCTGTAGCAAGGGGCGTCGATACACACTCATGCCTGTGCGCGAAACTCCTCAACAACGCTCAGCATCTCATCACGGATCGCGCAGGCGCGTTCCCACGTCTGCGCCTCAAAGCGCGTCGTAATGGCCGGTTCGGTATTTGAAGCCCGCACCAACCCCCAGCCATCACCAAAATCCACCCGCACGCCGTCGATGTCAATCAGCGGGTACTTGCCGGCAAACCGCTCGCGCAGAAAGTCGATCACGGCAAACTTGCGCTCTTCAGGGAAGGGGATGCGTCCTTCATCAATCGACGGCAACAGCGGGTAGGGCGCCAGCGCCTCGCGCAGGGTTTGCCCCAACTCGCCGAGGGCATGCAACAACATCGCCCCGGCAAACGCGCCATCGTCAAAATACCGGCCGGGGAAGGGAAAGATGGTATGGCCGCTCAATTCGCCACCCAACACCGCATCAACTTCACGCATCTTGGCCGACAGGCTAGTGTAGCCGGTCTTCCACATCACCGGCTCGCCACCCAGTTCACGGATCGCCTGCGGCAAGACGGCGCTGCACTTCACATCAAACACCACCGGCCCCTTGCGTTTGGCCAACATAGCCTTGGCCAGCGCGATGAGATAGCGATCGGCGAACACCACCTCACCGGCCTCATCCACCACCCCCAGCCGGTCGCCATCGCCATCAAGGCCAATGCCGAGATCGGCGCGATGCTCGCGCACCGCCGCCTGCAAATCGCGCAAGTTCTCAACTTTCAGCGGATCGGGATGGTGGTTGGGGAAGGTGCCATCTGGCTCGATAAAGAGTGGAATGACCTCGATACCCAGCGCCTCATACATCGCCACCGCCAGCGGACCAGCGACGCCATTGCCGCCGTCGAGCACCACGCGGGGCCGCCGGTGGCCGAAATCGATCCAGCGCCGGGCCGACTCGATATAGGCCGGGCCAACATCAACCTGTTCGTAGCTACCGTTGCCCTGCGCAAAGTTCCCGCTCGCCGCAATCGCACCCACCTCCTGAATCGCCGCTGACGGCAACGGCTCGGAGCCAAAGCGCGGTTCGGCGCGGCGCAGCTTGAGACCATTGAATTCCGGCGGGTTGTGGCTCGCCGACACAATCGCCCCGGCATCAGCGCCCAACGCCTCAACTGCAAAATACATCACCGGCGTCGCCACCATCCCAATATCGAGCACATCCATCCCGGTGGCGCACAAACCAGCAATCAACGCCGCCTGAAAGCGGGGCGAACTCAGCCGCGCGTCACGGGCCACCACAATGCGCCGGCGACCCTCGTTGCGAAACAGGGTGCCCGCCGCCCGCCCAAGCAACTCATAAATCCCTTCGTCGAGATCAACCTCGACGATGCCGCGAATGTCATACGCGCGAAAAATCGTGTGATTGAGCGATACGCCCATGCCTGCCTCAAATCGGTGGGTGACGTTCCCCGCGAACGCCATAGTCAACTATCGGGTTAGTTCGATCCTAGCCGAAAGCACCCTATCCGTCAAGGATGCATCTTGCGCGGCCAGCAGCATTGTTATCGCGAGGGGGCAGTTGAAGCACGCGCTTACCCACGACCAGATCACCTTGGCAACAGCCACTGTGCTATACTGTGATACAGAACATATTCCTTGTACTGGTGCAAGAATCACCTCCTCCGAATCACGATGACTGCACCGCTCCATCCTAAGCTTGACCATCTGGCTGGCATATTCACCCGCTTCCCCGCCATCCAAGCCGTCTATCTTTGGGTCGGCGGCCACGGGAAGCATGCATGCCGAAAGCGATCTCGATCTGGCACTCGTGCTCCGGCGCGATGAACCGACCTTTTCCAAGCTCGATCTCCTTGCCGCGTTAGCCCAAGCCGGTTTCTGCAACGTTGACGTAGTTGTGCTCAATACCGCAAGCATTGTGCTCAAACACGAGGTCATCCGGCACAACAAACTCATCTATCAGACACCTGACTTCGAGCACGGCTCCTTCTTCTCGCTCGTAACCCGTCAATTTCTTGATTTCCGCCCCTCCCTTGACGTGCAACGCCAAGCGGATAAAGCAAGGATGCGGTAGCGCACAGCGGCGCTGTGCGCCTGCGCAATCACCCAAACCGCTTGCGCGCCCGCAGACGCTTGCTTCAGTGCATACGGTTCACACCGTCACACATCGCTGTGCTTCCACCGGCGCTTGCCACACAACCCGGCCTATGGTATGCTATCGTTGGTCGTGGCCGAACTTCCAAATCCCGAATGCCTATGACAGCTCCCGTTAGCGCTATCCCCGGCCCGCGCGGCCTGCCGGTCGTCGGCGTCGGCAACCGTTTACTAAGCGATCCGCTCGAATTCATGGTGCGCTTGCAGCGCCATTATGGCGATCTGGTCAAGCTCGCGTTGGGCAAGCACACCATGTACTTGGCCACTCACCCCGACATGCTCAAGCGGATCACCCAAGAAAACTGGAAGAACTACATCAAGCGCTACCCGACGATGGATGAAATCCTTGGGCAGGGCTTGGTGACGAGCAACGGCGAGCATTGGCTGCGCCAGCGCCGGTTGATGCAACCCGCCTTCCACCACCAGCGCATTACCCGCATGGCCGATGTCATGGTGGAGGAGGCCGAGCGCATGCTGGCGCGCTGGGAAGGGTATGCGCGCAACGGGCGCCCGTTTGAGGTGCAAGAAGAGATGATGCTGCTGACCCAGCAGATCATCGTGCGCACCATGTTTAGCTCATCGCTGAGCGATGCCGAAGCGCATGCCGTCGGCAAGGCCTTCAACGACACGCTCAACTGGGCAGCCGGCCAGCAATTCCGCCTCTTGCAGCCGCCGCGCAGTTGGCCGACGCCGGGCAACCTCGCCTACCGGCGCAACCTTGCCCTGCTCGAACGCACCGTTTACCGCTTGATCGACGAACGGCGGCAACAGCAAGGCGAGCACGACGACCTTTTAGAGATGCTAGTGACAGCGCGCGACGCCGAAACCGGCGAGCAGATGTCACCACAGCAGATCCGCGACGAGGTGATGACGATCTTCCTCGCCGGGCACGAAACCACTGCCGGCACCTTATCGTGGATCTTGCACCTGCTGTCTCACCACGGCGACGCCGAGCGCAAGCTGCGGGCCGAATACGCCAGCGTGCTGGGCGGGCGCAATCCCACCCCCGCCGACCTGCCCAATCTGCCCTACAGCCGCATGGTGATCGACGAAACCCTACGCCTCTACCCGCCAACGTGGATCTTATCGCGAGTGCTCGTCGGGCCAGACAAGCTCGGCGATTACGAACTGCCCGCCGGCGCAACCGTCGCGCTCAGCCCGTACGTCACCCACCGGCATCCGGCCTTCTGGCCCAACCCTGAGAGCTTCGATCCCGAACGGTTCCGGCCCGAAGAGGCGGAAAGGCGCCACAAATTCGCCTACGTTCCCTTCCTCGCCGGCCCGCGCCAGTGCATCGGCAACAACTTCGCTCTGATGGAAATGCAGATCGTGTTACCCATGATCCTGCAACGCTTCCACGTCAGCGCAGTGCCCGGCTACCCCGTGCGCCCAATGCCGAAAGCAACGCTGCGACCGGGGCCGCAGGTGTGGGTTGAGGTGAGGAGAGCGAAGTAGCGTTGGGCTGGAATATGGGCGCATCATGATACAGATCAAGCAAGCCATCACGGATACTGATAGCGTTGGACGAATACTCGTCACGATCACCGCGATCATAGTTGCTGCCGGCTTGATCTGGGCTCTTGGCAGGAATACGCTTCATAATCAGCAGTATCAGCAGGTTGAACAGTTCATCGCGCAAGCGCTTCGTCTTGAGGGGCGACCAGAGCCGTTCGACCCATGGCGTGATCTCGCGCCGCTCACCAACCCTCCGCCGCCCACTCATAGGCAACAGGCGCTGGCCGAGGCGCAACGTGCGGCAGTTGCTGATCCTGACAATATCACGATCCAATCCCAGCTTGGACGCGCCGCATTGTTGGCTAACCAACCAGAGCTAGCCATTCCCGCGTTTTCGGTGGCGGCGGCGCAACAACCCGACAGCCCGTTACGCTGGTTTGAATTAGGCTTAGCGTATGAACGTTTAGCCCCACCCTTGACCGTAAGCGAGCCTGAGGAACGTTTCTGGGAGCTACGAGCGCCACCGGCCCAGCAATGGGCGTTGGCCGCACCGCTATTGCCTGCCAGTTGGTGGCAAACTGATGAGCCGATTACGCGCTCGGTGATAGTTGGCGATCGTCTCACCCTACACGCCTCGTTGCCAATCACGCCAACCACCCTGATCTTCTGGATGGGGAGCCAGACAGCACAGGCAACAACCTATCGCATCCGGTTTGGTGATCAGATCATCGGCGAATACGAATTACCAGCCACGGCGCCGGGCTGGCAACCAGCTACGCTCGACCTCGGCAAGTGGGCCGGGCAGACGATCGAGCTTGATCTGGAAAGCGACGATACTCAGGCTGGCTGGGGCGACGTACAACTCATCCCGGCAGATGAGGTTCGTTGTGCATTGGTTGATTGCCGGCAGCGCGCGCAAGCAGCATGGCAGCATGGCGGTTACACGGTTGATCAATTTTTACAGGCTGGTACCGTCGCCTTTCGCCAACAGCAATTTACCGATGCACTCGTTTGGTATCAGCGCGCCACCCTGCTTGGCGCTGATACTGCCAGTGCGATGTGGTACCTGCGCTATCTAGTTACAAATAGTCACAATGCTTTAGCGCAAAGCATCACAATTGATCACGGTTGGGTGAACGAGGAATTACCGTTACGAGCATGGTTTGCATGGGGTGTCTTTCTCCGCCAAGAACAGCGTGTTGAGGAAGCGGAGCACGCCTTTCGCCGCGCAATTACCGTACCGATCACTGATCCGGCGGCGAGATGGCGTTTGTCAGAGGCATACCGGCATCTCGGCCTGACGCTGTGGGATCAGAACCGATTAGCTGAAGCGCTCCCATACCTTGCTGAAGCAGTAAACTTGAATCCATACAGTGCATGGGCGCATATTCACTACGGCAAAGTGCTCTATCTTGTCGATCCCGAACGTATTGATGAAGTCAAGGTATCGTTCACGTCTGCACTCACATTAGATCCAAGTCCAATAACGTGGCAAAACCTGATTGAATTCTGGCAATGGATGAAGCAATCCGCAGAAGTGAAAGCGCTTTGTGAGCAAGCTCATTCTCAAGGGATCGTGATTGATAAGGAATGTCAAGAATGAAACAGTATACACCAAGTCATTATTGG
>JAUQOZ010000358.1 GCA_030550625.1 Chloroflexota bacterium
TTCCGGTTGCCGACACTGCGATTGGGCGGCTGGCATGCATCGCTTCCGAAGAGATCTTGTTCCCCGAAATTGCCCGTTGTTTGGTCATGCGCGGCGCAGAGGTCTTTTTGCACTCGTCTTCCGAAGTGAGTAGTCCAGAACTCACCCCAAAACACATTGCCAAACGAGCGCGCGCCTTGGAAAATCTGGCCTACGTTGTTTCGGCCAACTCTGCTGGCATTAGCGGCATTCCCATCCCTGCGGCTTCGGTTGAGGGAAGTTCGCAAATTATCGACTACACGGGGCGGGTGTTGGTCGAAGCCGGCCAAGGCGAGAGCATGGCTGCCCATGCCGAGATCGATCTAGCTGCACTCCGGCGTTACCGGCGCCGCCCCGGTATGAATAACCTGTTGAGCCGCCAGCGCTTTGAGCTGTACGCCAGCAGCTATGCCACTGCCAGCTTCTATCCGCCGAATACGCTATTAGCCGGCGGCGCTGAACGCCAACACTTTCTGCGCGTCCAACAAGAGACCATCGAACGATTAGCGCAGAAGGGGGTGATTTGATGGCGCCGATAGCTGTTCGTAATCCACGCACCGGCCAGTACGATTACCAGATCATCCCGCCGGATCGCGATGAATTGGCGGCTGTGTGCCACCGGCTACGCACTGCGCAACTGGCATGGGAGACAAGTGGCATCGAGCACCGGATCGCGGTGCTTGGGCACTGGCAGCAGGCATTGCAAACGCATCGCGACGAGATTATTAGCGCGCTGATCACCGATACAGGCCGGTACCACGAGAGCGTGCTTGAGTTTGACTCAGTTGTATCAAGCATTGAGCGCTGGCGGCGGCTGGCGCCAGATCTGCTTCGCTATGGCGAATCTCGCCCCAGCGCCGTTCCGTTTATTCGACTCGAAGGCCGCCTCACGCCATACCCGCTTGTGGGTGTGATCAGCCCATGGAACTTTCCGCTGTTGCTGAGTCTGATCGATGCTTTACCTGCCCTGTTAGCAGGTTGCGCGGTACTGATCAAGCCGAGCGAAATCACGCCGCGTTTTATCGAGCCGCTACGCCGCACCATCGCCTGCGAGCCGGCATTGAGCAACGTTCTGCAGTATGTCGCTGGTGACGGGATGACCGGCGCGGCAATGATCGAGTTGGTGGATCTCATCTGCTTCACCGGTAGTGTGCCAACCGGAAGGAGGGTGGCAGAAGCAGCAGCGCGGCGTTTTATCCCGGCTTTTCTTGAGCTCGGCGGTAAAGATCCGGCCATTGTGCTGGCTGACGCCGATCTCAATCGAGCCGCCGCCGCTATTCTGTGGGGCGGTACAGTCAATTGCGGCCAGTCATGCCTCTCGATAGAGCGTGTTTACGTAGAAGCTCCGGTTTACGAGCCATTCTTGGAAATTCTTACTGCCCAAGCGCAGCGGCTACGCCTCGCCATTCCCGAACCGCACAGCGGCGAAATCGGCCCTATCATCGCGGCGCGCCAAGCCGAGGTGATTGCTGATCATCTCGCCGATGCGTATGCGCGCGGCGCAATCGCCAAATGCGGCGGTGCGCTGGTTGAACATAGCGGCGGCATTTATTGCCCGCCTACCGTGCTCACCAACGTCAACCATACGATGAAGGTGATGCGCGAAGAGACCTTTGGCCCCATCTTGCCGGTGATGCCGGCAGCCGATGCTGATGAAGCCGTGGCCCTAGCCAATGATAGCGACTTTGGCTTAAGTGCTGCCGTCTTTAGCGGCAACCCTGCCGCCGCTCGCGCCATTGCCGCCCGCTTAATGGCCGGCGCGGTCAGTATCAATGATGCAGCCCTCACTGCCATTATTCACGATGCTGAGAAGCAGTCGTTCAAGTTCTCCGGGCTTGGCGGATCACGGATGGGGCCGGCAGCACTGCACCGATTTACTCGCAAACAGGCACTGCTGGTCAATGCCAATCCGGGTTACGATCCATGGTGGTTTCATAAGGAGGCGTAACGATGATCAAAGAGGAGATGCCGGTGCTTGCCCGCCACGAAGGGGTATGGGAAGGGATTTACATTCACGTTGACGCCGACGGGCACGAGCTAGATCGCCACTATTGCCGGCTTGAACACCGTTTTCCGGTCGATGAGCCATTCCCGTACTACCAGATCAATACGTACCGCTGGTCTGATGGGCGCGAAGAGGTTACCCGCTATGACGCGCGTTATGCTGATAAGAAGATTTGGTTCGAGCATCCCCGCATCACCGGCTATGCGTGGGAGGTCGATCCGCGCACAATTATCCTGACGTGGAGTTACAATCACGCGCCGGAGCAGTATCTGTATGAGATCATTCACATCAGCGACAACGGGTTGCATCGCACCCGCACGTGGCATTGGTATCGCGATGGCGAAGTGTTTAAGCGCACGCTGATCAAGGAGCGACGAGCGGATTAGTAGGGTAGTAGACGCGCAGCAGGCTTGGCAAGTAAAATCTACCTTCACCGGCTGGAACACGCTCCAGCTTATGTGTCATCACCCAATAACTGGCGCGATAGGCATGAAATCTCGGTCGAAATGTCGTAACGTCGTAACTTTTTGCATGGAATGAGCTATGCGCCCACACATCGAATTCATTCACACTGAAGCTGTTCCTGCGCAGCCGTGGTCATTTGGCACGGCAGACGCCTACGCGCGCATGCTCAGTTGCGATCCGGATACCGGCGCAGCAACCTTGATCGTGACGTTACCCGAAGGTTGGGCTGCACCGGCAGGATATTTCAGCGCCGACCTCGAGTATTACATCGTACAAGGCGAATTATCGATAAACGGGCATCGCCTCGCGCGCCACAGCTACACCTTTCTTCCGGCAGGGGTTGTGCATGGGGACTGGCAAGTGCATGCGCCGGTTACATTGTTGTGGTTCACGCATGGCGAAGCCGTCTTTATCCCAAACACAACCGGCATGCCGGCTGCACGCCGCCGCCTCATCCAAGCCCTTGACAGTTCGGCCCTACCGTGGACGAACACGATCACCCCCGGCTTCCCACCCGGAGCGATGCGAAAAACATTGCGCATCGATCCCGACAGTGGGGCCGGCACATGGCTGCTTGGAGTGCTCCCCCAGTGGCGCGAACATCGCGTCGAGATCCATCCGGTCGCAGAAGAGGCGTTTGTCTTGCTTGGCGAGATGGTTACCGACCGGGGTGTTATGACCGCCGGCTGCTACTTTTGGCGCCCGCCCCACATACCGCACGGGCCATTTGCAACCGAAACCGGCGCTCTGATGTTGTTTCGTACCGATGGTCATCTCGATACTTTTTACCGTTGGCCAGATCATCCGGCGGGTCCAGCGCTCGATTCGCTCCGCCGTTGAGGATAGGCAATAAACGTATTGTATTGGCAGAAGAGGGAAGGATCATGGCACTGAATCGTCTCTGGATCAAACTCATCACGTTGGCACTGCTGTCGTTACTGATCACCGGCTGCGCTGGCGGGCGCGGGCCTGCTGCGCAACCAACCGCCACCTCTGCGCCGGCCCAACCCACAAATGCCCCCGCCGCGCCTACCACTGCTCCTACTGCCGCGCCGGCCCAACCCACAAATGCCCCCGCTGCGCCTACTGCTGCCCAACCGGCAGGCGAACCGATCAAAATCGGCTTAGTCTCGCCGTTTAGCGGACCCCTTGGCATCCTTGGCCAATGGATGCAGGCGAGCGCACAGGCAGAAGTTGATCGGATCAATAGTGAAGGCGGGTTGCTCGGCCGGCCAGTAGTCTTGATTAGCCGCGATGACGAACTGAATCCGGCCAAGACGGTTGAAATCGTGCGCGAGTTTATCGAACGCGAGCGGGTCAGCATGATCATCGGGCCATCGTTGACCGCCTTTGCGCTCGCCACCAAGGATCTGGTCACGCAGAGCAAAACTATCCAGTTTTTGCCGACGGTATCGGGCATGGCAGCGCTAGAAGGCGCCCCTTACACCTTCCGCACACTCGAATCGATCCAGTTGCAGATGAATGAGATCGCTCGTTATCTCAGCTCCACCGGAGCCGCCAAAGTAGGCATGGTGGTACTCGATGACGCCACTGGCGCTGAATACATGGCGTTACTGCCGGGAGCGGTTGAAGCCGCCGGCATGAGCTACGTCGGGCACGAACGCTTCCGCAATGACGATCAAGACCTCACTACCCAAGTGCTAAAGGTGCGCGAGCTAGGCGCTGATGCGTTAGTCGTCGGTACCGGCAACAGCGCGCAGGCGGCGAAGGTCATCATTGCCGCGCGCCAAATCGGCTGGGATGCCACAATAATCGGTGTCTCCGGCTTAGAAAGCACGCTGCTTGGCCAACTGGTCGGTGATGCGCTTGAGGGAGTGGTTTTCGTCAATACCTTCCGTGGCTATCAGGCAGGTGTACCGGCTGTCGAGATGCCGGCTGGCTACATGCGCCATGTAACCTCAGTGTTAAAGCTGAATAGCATTCCCGAACCAAATCAGCGCGATCTGAGCAATATCGGTATGTCAACCTCTACGGCTGATGCCGTCTACATCTGGGCTGAAGCGGTGAAGCGCGCCGGCACGCTTGACAGTGACGCAGTAAAAGCTGAAATTGAGCGCACCAACATTCCGGCTGCCGAGTCGCCTTCTGGTGGTGATTTGACGATTTCAGCCGGCAATCACGAAGCATACCGCGAGGGATCGCTGTTCTTCTATCAATGGCGCAAACTTGAGAATGGGCAATTTCGGTACGTAACCATCACCCAGTAACGCAGAGCAGCGCAGGCAACAGTGCGGCACACCACCAAAAAGAGCGCGAGCGGTGTGCCGCATGCGCTACGCGCGCAACGGTAAGGGCTAGCAGAGAGCAGGAGCTGGTATGATCGTTTTCTGGCAGGCGCTGGCGAGCGGCATTGCTGTCGGTGTCATCTATGCGTTGATTGCCCTCGGCTTCAACATCATCTTTCAAACCACCCGCATCATCAACTTTGCGCAGGGTGAATTTGTGATGATCGGCGCATTGGTTGGTTACAGTCTGATCGTCGTGTTGGACTGGCCGCTTGTGCCGGCGCTAGCAGGAGTGGCATTGATCTCGGCCTTCGTTGGTATTGTGAGCGAACGATTGATTATGCTGCCGATCGAACGCTCATCGTACCGCTATAGCTGGATTATCACCACGTTAGCGGTTGCTATTATCTTGCGTAATCTGATGGGAACCGAATGGCTTTACGGTCGTGAAGATTATCGCGTGCCACCGCTCATACCCGGCGCCTTGTTCATTGGGCCGGCCGTTGTCGCCTACCAGCAAATTATTATTCTGGTTATCGCCGTCGTATTACT
>JAUQOZ010000106.1 GCA_030550625.1 Chloroflexota bacterium
GGCGCGCGGCTTGCACGACTTCTGCGGTGTGCAAACCATAGCGACTTACGCTGACGATCTGGGCTGCAGCTATCGCTGCTGGTGGCGGCGGCGCGGCGGTGGTGCCGTGCCGGAGGGCAATGATTGTGCGTTCGCCATTAGGTGTGATGAGGATGTGGCAGATGGGGGTAACGGCGCTCATATCACGTTCAATATGCGCTGCCAGTTTGAGCGCATGCAACTCCGCCGCCACCACCTCGCCCGCCGGATCGTACCCCAACCGGTCGCCGTAGAGGTGCAGCGGCGCTCCCCACCGCACCAACGCGCGCGCTTCGTTAAGCGCATTGCCACCCGCTGACCAAGCGCTGCGCAAGGCATGCACGCCACTGCCCGGCGCGGGCCAGCGTGGCAGCCAGATGCGCAGATCGGCGCAGATTGAACCGTAGCAGAGAATGGGGGACATAGGATCGGGAATAACGGAGGGACGACGCAAACGCCGCCCCTCCGCTGAGACATCACGCACCCGCCGGCGCCGGCGAGGGCTGGCCGCGGTTGTTGTTGGCGTGCGACCCGTTCTGATTGCCAGCCGGCGTTGGCATCCGGCTGAGCGCGATCCGCAGCACCTCATCCATCGACGAGACTGGGATAAGATTCAGCTCACGCCGCACCTTCTCCGGTAGCTCGCTGATGTCTTTGGCATTCTCTTTCGGCAAGATGAAAGTGCGAATGCCGGCCCGGTGCGCGGCTAGCGTCTTCTCTTTCAAGCCACCGATGGGCAACACCTTGCCGCGCAGCGTCACCTCGCCGGTCATCGCTACGTCGCGCCGTACCGGCGTACCAGTGAGGGCGCTGACCAACGCCGTCGTCAACGTGATACCCGCCGAAGGGCCATCCTTCGGTACTGCGCCTTCGGGGATGTGAATGTGAATATTCGTCTCCTCGAAGGTATTGGGATCGATGCCAAAATCGGCGGCGCGCGACCGCACATAGCTGACCGCCGCCTGTGCGCTCTCCTTCATCACCTCGCCGAGCTGGCCGGTCAGTTGCAGTTGACCCTTGCCCTTAAACGGCAACACCTCGATACTGAGGATATCGCCGCCGGCGCTCGTCCACGCCACGCCGGTGGCCACACCGACTTCATCCTGCTCTTCGACCATCCCGAAGGTGTAGCGCTCAGGGCCGAGGTACTTGACCACCGCTGCTTCGTCGATCACCACCTTCGGCGGCGCCTCGCCGTTTGCTTCGGTCTGCTCGGCCACCTGCCGCGCCACCTTGCGGCAGAGGCTGGCGATCTCGCGCTCGAGGCTGCGCACGCCGGCTTCGCGAGTGTACTCGCGAATCAGCTTCAAGATCGCGCCCTCGGTAAACTCGATCTGCTCTTCTTGCAAACCGTGGAACTCGCGCTGCTTGGGAATGAGGAAGCCGCGCGCAATTTCCAATTTCTCATCCTCTGTGTAGCCGCTGATCTCGATGATCTCCATGCGATCGCGCAACGGCAGCGGGA
Organism: Chloroflexota bacterium; assembly: GCA_030550625.1. Taxonomy (GTDB): domain Bacteria; phylum Chloroflexota; class Chloroflexia; order Chloroflexales; family Chloroflexaceae; genus Chloroflexus. The sequence goes on from JAUQOZ010000106.1 coordinate 1,484, forward strand.
TCGGTTCGAGCTGGTTGGCGGTAGCGATGAAGATCACCTTGCTGAGATCGAACGGGATCTCAAGGTAGTGATCGCTGAACGCATTGTTCTGCTCAGGATCGAGCACCTCGAGCAGGGCCGAGGTCGGGTCGCCGCGGAAATCGATCCCGATCTTGTCTACCTCGTCAAGGATGTAAACCGGGCTCTTCGACTTGACGTTCTTCATCGCCTGAATAATCCGGCCGGGCAGCGCGCCGATATAGGTGCGGCGATGGCCGCGGATCTCGGCTTCATCGCGCACGCCGCCGAGGCTGGTGCGCACGAATTTGCGCCCCAACGCGCGGGCAATGCTACGACCGAGACTCGTCTTGCCCACACCGGGAGGGCCAACGAAACAGAGGATCGGTGAGCGCAGCTTGTCGCCGGCCAGCTTGCGCACGGCCAGATATTCGAGGATGCGCTCTTTGACCTTCTCGAGACCGTAATGGTCGGCATCGAGCACCTTTTGCGCCTCGGTGATGCTGATCTCAGGCAACTCCTCGTCTGCCCACGGCAACGAGAGGATCCAGTCAAGGTAGGTGCGGATCACACCCGACTCAGGGTTATTCATGCCCTGCTGGGCTAGCCGCTTGAGCTCGTGCAACGCCTGATTCTTGACGTACTCCGGCGCATTCAATTCGTGAATCTTACGGCGCAGCTCGTCGATAGGATCGTCTCCTTCCTCGTCTTCACCAAGCTCGCGGCGAATGACCCGCAACTGCTCACGCAGGAAGTATTCGCGCTGGCTCTGATCGAGCACCTCTTTGGTATCTTGCTGGATCTTGACCCGCAGCTTGAGCAGCTCAAGCTGACGCGCCAAGACCAGATACGCCTTGCGCAAGCGCTCGACCGGATCGAGCGTGTTAAGAATTTCCAGCCGGTCTTTGAAGTCGAACGCCGGCCCCCACGTCACGATGTCGGCCAGATGGCCCGGACGATCAATGCGATGCACGAATTGCACCGCCTCTTGCGGCACCTCGCCGAGATGCTCGACAAACTCATCAACCTGCTGCTTGACCGTCTCCATGAGCGCTTCGACTTCGAGACCAGTGACGACCGGATCGGTCACTGGCCGGCAGCGCACCCGGTAGAAGGGGGTAATCTGCACCGCTTCGATAATCTGCGCCCGGCTCTGGCCCTCAAGGATCACGCGCGCCGTGCCGTCATTCAGCTTAGCGAACTCTTGCAATTGGGCTATCACGCCGATTGGCGGCAGATTCTGCGGTTGGTTGCTCTTATAGCCTTCGAGCTGATGCTCACGCACAAAAATCAACAACACATCGCGATCTTCGTCCCATGCCCGTTCCATAGCGCGGTAGGATTTCCCCTGCGGCACCTGCAACGGGATGGTCATGTGCGGCATAATTACCATCTCGCCGAGCACCACCATCGGCAACCGGCGCTCAGGCGCTTCAAATTGCTCTTCTTGCTCTTCAGGCACATCGTCAAACAGTGACATTGGCTCATTCATAGGTTCGGTATCTCCTACGTTCAGAGTGAACGTTGCTCCTGCAATTTAATCGGCGGCAATGGGCAGCATTGGCGCTTGGAATTGCAGTTCATACAGCCGGGCGTACATCCCGCCGCGGGCCAACAATTGGCGGTGGGTTCCCGCTTCGACCACTTCACCCGCCACCACCACGACAATCCGGTCAGCCCGCTGCACAGTACTCAGCCGGTGGGCAATCACGATGCTGGTGCGACCGGCCATCAACCGTTCCAGCGCCTCTTGCACAAGCCGCTCGCTTTCGCTGTCGAGCGAACTAGTCGCTTCGTCAAGGATCAAGATGCGCGGATCCTTCAAAATAGCGCGCGCGATCGCGATCCGCTGCCGTTGGCCGCCGCTCAGACGCACGCCGCGCTCGCCAACCGGCGTATCGTAACCTTCCGGCAACTGGCAAATGAACTCGTGCGCATTCGCCATGCGGGCCGCTGCTTCCACCTCGGCATCGCTGGCCTCGAGCCGGCCATAGCGAATGTTGTCGCGGATGCTGCCGCTAAACAGCAGCGTCTCTTGCGGCACGATCCCGATCTGTTCACGCAGCGACCGCATCTGCACCCGGCGCACGTCATAGCCGTCGATGAGGACACTGCCGGCCTGCACGTCGTAAAAGCGCGGGATGAGGCTCACGATGGTGCTCTTGCCAGCGCCGCTCGGCCCGACCAGCGCCACCATCTCACCCGGCTCGATCGCCAACGAGAAGTTACGGAGCACGACCGGCGCAGTTTGGCCGTTCTCGGCCCGCTGATAGGCGAACGATACCTCGCGAAACTCGACCCGGCCTTGCACCGGCGGCAGCGGAATAGCATCGGGAGCATCAGCCACCGCCGGCTGCTGGTCGAGCAGCTCGAACACCCGCGCCACCGCGCCGAGCGCCTCTTGCACTTGGCCGAACAGGCTGGCAAATGCCCCCATCGATCCGGCAACCATACCGGCGTAGAAGAGAAACGCCACCAGATCACCCGGCGTCAACAAGCCCGCGCTCACCAGATAGCCGCCAATCACCAGCATACCGATGAGCACAGCCCACACCGCCAACGACATCGCCGGCTGGAAGAGCGCGCGCACCCGCGCCCGTTTCATCGCTGCGGCAAAGGTGGCCTCAATCGCAGTACGAAACCGTTCGATTTCATACGGCTCACGCCCGAACGAACGCACCACCCGCACGCCAGCCACCGTCTCTTCGAGCACGCTGGTCGCGTCAGCCAGCCGATCTTGCACCGTGGTTGAGATCCGGCGCAGCCATTGGCCAAAGACGACTGCAATCGCTATGAGCGTTGGCACCAGCACCAGCGCCAGCCCGCTGAGCTGCCACGAAACCACGATCATCAAGACCACTGCGCCAACCAACTGGATCACGCCTTGCAGCAGCGTGGCCAGATTGGTTGTTACCGTCGTTTGAATCAACGTCACGTCGTTCGTAATCCGTGACGTAATTTCACCGGTGCGGCGCTGCTCGAAAAAGGCCAGATCAAGCCGCTGAAGCTGCTGATAGGCCGCTAGCCGCAAATCGGTCACTACCCGCTCACCCACAAAGGTAAGGCTATAGGTCTGGATTAAACCCATCACTGCCTGCCCGATCGCCACCAAGCCCAACAGCAACGCAATCTGCGCAATTGGCAGGGCCTGATCGCCGGTGATCAGATTGACGATTTGGCCGATGGCTAACGGCATCACCAAGCCTAGACCGGCGCCGATGACCATCGCAATCAGTGCAGCAACCATCCACCCGCGATACGGGCGGAGATAGCCAAGCAGACGTTGCCAACTCGCGCCTTCCGGCAGGGCAGGCGGGCGGGTCAATTGAAGCTGTAGTCGCACCAAGCGTCACTCCTCGAACGAACGCAGACGCTACTGCAGTTCGTTGCTTCAAGCAAGGCGTCCCGTCTCACTTCGTTCAAGGGCCCGCGCCATACCGGCCAGCACCCCTTCCAACAATTCCAGCAACCGTTCTGCATCAGCCGCCGGCAAGTGACCAAGCGCCGCGTGGATCTGCTCGCGGCGGGCCTGCTTGATCGCGGCAATCATAGCAATGCCGCGCGCTGTAATCTGCACCATTACCTGCCGGCGATCGCGTTCGTGCCGGGTGCGCTCGACCAGTTGCTTATCGAGCAGGCGATCCACTACGCCGGTTAGCGCTGCCGCCGATTGCTGCGTTGCCTCGGCCAGATCCGACATCTTGCATTCGCCATTGGTCTGGGCCAGATGGAGCAGCGTGTAGAACTGGGTCAACGTGAGATTGAACCGGTCGTCGTCGAGCAACTGCACAAACTGGCGCTGCGCCAGCCAACTGATGCGCAGGATCATCTGCTCGATGGCGTCGAGCGTCGAGTGCTCGGTGGTCAGGTTGGGCAGTTCCGATTCGGCCATGCGTTGCCCTAATGCTAGCTCGTATAGATATTCAACAATGTTGAGTATACCAGAAGCAAGCAACGTTGTAAAGGCGAAATATGGCGTGCGGCAGTCAAACTGCCGCACGCCACAGAGTGCAATGACCCCATGCTTCCGGCAACCGTCACCTCACCTGCCATTGAATGGAACAACGGATCAACGGCTCTCACACAGATACGGGAGAGTGCGGCAGTCAAACTGCCGCACTCCAGAGAGCAATGACCTTGGGCTTTCCGCTATGGCGCGCTAGCCTCACACGCCAATACACACACCGGCATGCGCCGGCCAGATCGGGGGATATGGCGTGCGGCAGTCAAACTGCCGCACGCCACAGAGTGCAATGACCCTAGGGTTTCCGCTACGGCGCGCTAGGCGCACACGCTACCAAACACACTGGCGTGCGCTGCAAGAGCGGCAACCAGATCGTGGGGTTGAGATCGAGCCGGTGCGCGCCGGGAGCGCCCCAGATCACCGATCCACGCACATCGCGACCGTTGACGCGGAAGGTGACTGTTCTGCCGGCTATGCCGCAGCCTTCGCTGCCCGGCTGCGAGGCGGCCACGTCGATGATGTAGGCCGGCCTGCCGCCGATCAGTTGCACCTGTGCGCTGCCGCACACCGTACCATTGATCAACGCCTCGACAGTCTGGCCGGGGCTGAAGGCGATGGTATCGAGCGGCGCGATATAGCCGTAGTAGGTCGTGGGCGGCTGCGGCAGCGCCGATTGCAGCGCGGCGCCGGCAAGCGACGCTGCGCCAGCGGGGCCGGCATCAGTTACGAAGACCCAGTAACCACGCCCGAAGGCAAGACTAGTGAGCGTGTTGACCAACGGCGCAAAGGCGGGCGGCACGGTTGGATCGTAGCGTTGCCAGCGATTATGCGCCTCATCGTAGCCATAGACAATCCGGTAGTGGCGGGCATCGGCATTGAGCCGGCTGAAAGCAGCCGGCACCGTTTCGCCGGCCCACGGGTAGGCGAGTATATTCCAACCAAGCGACGGGCGCAAGGTAGTGAGCAGCGTGTATAACCCCGCCCCTGCTGAGTCGCCGGCCAGTTCGCGCCGCTCGCGATCGCGCCGGTAGACGGGCACTTCACGCCACGACTGCTCGGCGGGGTCATAGATAAAGATGCTCAACCCGCCGGCAGTGCCGGGAGGCAGACTGGCTTCGTCATAGCTCAGATTGATCGAAAAGCCGGTCAGATTGGTGGCGCTGGAACCACTGAGCCAATAGCCCGAACCAACCTGTTCAGTCCACGGTGGCGGCGGCGCGGGTGCGCGGGTGGCGGCCTGAAATGAGAGGAGATCTCCCGGCCCAAACACCCCTTCCAGATCGTAAACCATTGCTTGCCCGTCGAGCGAAGCCGGCGCATCGTTAGGACAGGTTTGCAGGCGCGGGTTGCATGGCCGGCGTTGGCTAAGCACTGGCGATTCGCTGCCGGCGGTACGCGGGGTGTCCTCCGGGTAGTAGTACAGGCTCACATCGGTCACCGTTTCGCGACGCGGCGCTGGCTCATCGACCCAGAGGTGCAGCAAGGCTTGATCAAAGGGCGCTGGCGCAGTGATGTCAGCTTGCGCAACCTCGCCGCTAAACGGCAAGGTAACGATCACCGAAGGCTGGCCGTCGAGCGGGAAGAGGCGGGCGCGCAACGGCGCGCTGATTCCTTCGGCTCGCACCGTCACCCGTATGCGCTGGCCGCCGAGCGGCTCGATCCGGATATCGGGCTGCCAATCAGGGCGTTCGGCAACCGTCAGGGTGGTTTGGCCGTTGACGATCGCTTCGACACACCCCAAGCGGCGCACTGCCGGCTCGAACAAGCAGAGCCGATCGCCGGGGCGCGCGCCGCGCGCTTCGAGCTGATCGCGCACCGGCGCACCGAGATCGATCAGCCGGTCGGTTATGCCATTGCCATCATCATCAGCAAAGAGAAACCCGCGCGCGCTGCGATCCGGTTGCAATCGGATTTCATCGCCGCCAAAGGCCAGCAACAGGCTGAAGGTGCTCTGGCGCACGGTGCGGGCCGGTTCAGCTAGCGGCATGTCGATCACTTCGGTGAGATTGGCCGGCAGCGTATTGGGGCCAGTGATCTCATTGAGGGTTGCAGGGCGATGGGCGGCCAGCGCTGGGTAAAAGGCGACAATGGTATCCCAATCGGCGCGCCCAGTCTCGAGTTGCGAGAGGGTATTGGCGCAGAACCGTTCCCAATCGAGATTGAACGGATGAAATTCAGATTCCTCTTCGCGGTAGGGATTGTTCATCGCACCGAGGCAACCCTCGACGCCAACCAGCACCTTCCGCCCGCCCACCGTCGCAAACCCGATGTAGTTGTCCGACAGGAAGAATAGATAGTGGCCAAGCTCATGGGCGAGCGCCCGCGGCCAATCCTCACCGATTGCGCCCCGGCTGGCGCCGTACTGGTTCCACGTCGCGCCAATCCGCACCCGGCCCGGATAGAAGACCACCTCGTCACCATTGCCGTTGGTGGTGATGGTGGTCTGCTGCACCACGCCGCCGCGATCGGAATTGGGCCGCAACCGGTTGCTGGCATAGACGCGCACATCGGCCAGATTCCAGCGTTCGCGATTGTGGAAGATCCGCACCCGGCCCAACGCCGCTTGCCCGTTCGTCCAATCATAGAGCAATTCAGAAGCGCGGAGCAAGTCAGTGCGCAATTGGGCAAGATAGCCGCTATCGTTGCGCGCATCCCATTCCAGCGACACATCAATATCAAACAGCAAGAGTGGATTGGCTGCGCTGACGCTCAAGGCATTGGGCGCACTATCGCTGAGGACAGAAAATACTGGTGGATCGCCGGGAGCGAAGTTGGTGTAGTAGAGCGGGCTATCGTTCACCAAGACGCTCATGCTCCACGCGGTCAGGGCACCGCCATCAAAGGCGAAATTGTCTTCGATCACTAGTTGCCACACACCAGCGATCGATTCACCGCGTAACTGGTCAAGCGGATCAACGGCGCGAAAGACAGCGCCGCCGGTCGGCGGGCACGTTATTCCCAGCGCGGTATCGGTGACGCGCAGCGCAAACCCATCGGCATCGCCGCACACTCGATCAACCAGCTTCAAGACAGTACCCGCCGGACTGATCAGCGTCATGGCGAGATCGCTAAAGTAGGTATGGGTGCCGGTGATGGCAATGGTTTCGATAAATTGGACAATCCCGGTCTGGGTGATGGTGAGGGTTGCAGTTATCACATTTGGCCGGTCTGCGGCAATCGGGATGGGGGCATGGCTGCTGGCAAAGGTGCGCAATTCGCCCACCGGCTGCAAGACGGCCACCGCATCACCGTTATTGACGTAGCCGGTCAAATTGGCATTGCCGCTAGCGTCAGCGCGCAGTGGACGGTCACCGGCAAGGATGGGGGCGGCCAGCGCCACGCTGCCGGCAGATTGGCGGAAGAAGAGCGCGCCAAGCGATGGCTCTGCCCGTTCACCGGTCACCGAGACGCTTACCGCGCCGCTCAACTCGTTGCGATAGATGCGCGCCGGCGCGCCAAACCGCACTACAGCCAGATCAGGTGTGCTGCCACCCACCAACTGGCCCCAAGCTATGCTGCTAAGATTGGTGGCACGATTGGCAAGCGTCGCCACAAGGGTAAAGCCGCCGGCGCCGTTGTTTTGCAGTAGATGCTCGCCGATAGGCAAGGTCTGGATCACATCGCTGCGCGGTTCGCTGCTCAACGCGACATCAGGCAAGCCATCGCTATTGTAATCGGCAGCAGCGGCGGCAATGGCATTGATCCGCTGATCCGTCACCCACGACAACGCTAAGGTCAACGGAGAATCCGATTGGTGCAGATAAAGGCGGCTATTCTCACGCACACTGGCAATGAAGAGGTCATCACGCCCATTGCCATCGAAATCGGCAACAAGCACCGCGCGGGTGTTGGTATTGGCCGCGTTGTCAGTCCAAATGGGTACATCAACGAAAAATGGCGCCGAGGACACGCCGGGAAAGATAGCAGTAGGAGCACCGCGCAAGCCGGCCACCAGATCAGGCTGGCTATCCCCATCCATATCCGCCAGCGCCAAGCTACTAGCGGTAAAACTGCCCGGTACCGCTACCAGCGGTGTATCCGGCCCGCCAGCAATGATCGTCGCACCGAGGTAGTAATAGATTGGTTCAAGCTCGCCGCCGATGAGCAGATCGGGTTCGCTATCGCTGTCAATATCCCCCCAGACGATCGTCTGGGCAAAGAGCGATTGGGTCGTAAACTGCACCGTCACCGTCACCCCGCCGCCTACCGGCGTCACCCGATAGATCACGCTCACATCATCGTAATTGGCTTCGGCCAACAGCAATGCGCCGCCACTCGTGACCGCCCACGCCAGCGCCACCGTTTCCCGCGCCGTCGTCGAACTCCAGATCAAGGTAAACACCGGCTGGCCACTGGTGTCAAGCCCATCGTTGCGCCACAGTTGGGTAGGGAGGTTGCGCCGCCCAATAGCAAGATCATCATCGCCATCGTTATCGAAATCAAAGACGGCGATCGCTGTAAACCCATCGCTGGCCGCTGATTGCCATGCCAACTGCAACGGCGTAGCGCTGTCTTGGCTATATATCAGCGACGGGACAACACCGGCCATACCAATGACCAATACCAAGCATACGGCAAGCAATTGGCGCGCCATAGACCTTACCCCCCCCACTTATGATGAGCAGGCAGTGCAGCGGTTCTACCATACTCGTTTCTATTAACACTACGCCACTATCGCCCCAAATCACGGGTTCGCGCAGAGCGCAGCATCTTCCCGCGCCAATTGATACCGCTCGCACTCTTCGGCGGTTGGCCGGCGCGAGCGGGCGAGGGCCAGTTCAAGCGCCTGCGCAATATCTACTGGTAGCCTGACAACACTGCCATTCGCGCCAGCGATCGCTACCTCGCTAGCCTTGCTGAACGCAATCGCTGCTGGCACGCCGTCGGTTCCCATCCGGGTCACCTCGACGCCATCGGCAATCCGCCAGACTCTCGCCGTTTGATCAAATCCAATCGTTGCGATCAGTGTACCACTTGGGTCAAAGGCAAAGCCGGCAATCCCGCCGCGATGCGCAGCGGGAAAAGCGCGCAACCGGAGCGAGGAGCTATCACGCAACAACAATACGCCTTCATTCGATTCACTCACCACCAGCGACCCGTCAGGGCTAAACTGCGCGCGACCATTGGCGCGGTCATCAGCCGCTTCAACCACCACCTGCATGGCCCGGTAGTCCCAGAGCAGCGTCCGGCCATCACGGGTGACAATCGCCAGCCACGGTTGGGTTGGATGGATTGCCGCACCGGTGATGATATCGGTTTTCATCAATTGGCCCAGATCGAGCGTGACGAGCGGACGCGTGGTCGATTCTTGCCAGCGCCAAAGAAAGATTTGCAAGCGACTACTGGTCACCAAGAGGCTGCCATCGAGGTTGAACGCGACCGTGCGCACCCGCGCCTCGTGCGGGATAAGTATCCGCAACCGGCCTGTTGCCACATCCCAAATACTCGCCGTACCATCGGCGCTCGCCGCCGCCAGCCAGCGCCCATCCGGGCTGAAGGCTAGCATCTCGATCGCATCGCTGTGGTGACGTAATTGCTGGGCCGGGCCGCTAGCATCGCGGAAGAGTGCAATCGCACCGTTTTCGCCACCCACCGCCACCAAGCCCCGTTGCGGATCGGCGGCTAACACTGCCGGCGTAAACTGCTGGATATCACCCACGGCCCAAAACCGTACCGTGCCATCAAACGAAGCGGTTACTGCTTCACGCCCATTGGTCAGCCAGCGGGTCTGGCTGATTTGATCGGTATGGCCACGCAACACCGTGATCGTCTTGCCATTGGTCACATTGACGAGATAATCGTTACCGTCGTTTGACGCGAGCAACGCCAGCGCACCATCAGGACTGAGCCAGAGATCGTTGAGCGCGGCGCTGAAGGTGGACAGAACCAAGGCACCATCAACCCCATTCGTTTCGAGCAGGCGCGTCCCCTCTACCAACGCCAGACTGCCCGCCGGCGTGTAGGCCAGCGCACTGATCGGCTGCGTCCCGATCGTTTGGCGAGCAAGCTGCTCGCCGTCACGCAAGCGCCATACCAACACGTCACCGGTTTGGGTGGCCGCAGCGATGCGCGTGCCAGCAGGATCGATCGTCAGGCTCACGAGCGGCGTCCCCTCCTCGCCACCGATCACAACTTGCCGCCCGCTGGCCGCATCCCACCGCCGCACCCAACCGTCATAACCGGCGGTGTAGACACTCCTGCCATCAGGCCCAAACACCACATCGAGCAAGCGCACGCCTAAGGTCGCAGCTTGTCGCACCGGCTCATTGGCGTCCGTCACTGCCGGATGCAACCAACGTGTGGCCTGATTAGGATTGGCCGTCGCCCACCCCAGCACCGTGCCATCCCACGTTGCCGCAACCAGCTTGCTGCTATCAGGGCTAAACGTGAGCGCCGCCACCAGATCAGATGCGCCGGCTAACCGCTGCATCCGGCCATCGGCCCGCTCAACCAGCACCACCTCCACCTCGCCAGCATCTGAAAGTGTGGCCGCCGCCCACCAGCGCCCATCGTTACTCACCGCCAGCGCCGTCACCGGCGCACCGAGATCGACCGTCGCGCGCGCCCGCGACACCGCCAGCGACCGGTAGAGAATCGCTTCCGCCGACAGATCAACTGGCTCGTTCCGCGCACGATGCACCAGCACCGCTTGCCGGGCTAGCAACAGCGATAGTTGCGGATCAACCGCGAGGTTGACCGCGGCTTCGGCAGCCAATTCGCGGGCGCGGGCCAACCGCGACAGGCGATCGGCCTCGCGGTAGGCGACAAAAGCAGTAGTGGCGGCAATCAGCATCACCACTGCCAGCACTGCCGACACAATCCCCAACCGCCGGATGAGCCGCTCGCGCCGGCGATCAGCATCGATCCCGGCTTGGCGTTCGCGACAGGCTTTGAGGAACTCTTCATCAATCTGCTCGACCTGTTCGGGATGCACTGCGACCCACGCCTGCGCCGCGGACAGATCGGCATCTTGCAAGAGCAGGCTAGCCGGACGATCGGTTGCTGCCCATAGCGCCGCTTGGCGTTGAAACGGCGCCAACTGCTCGCGCCATGCGGCATTATTCTGCCGCACCGGTTCGATCAGACGATCGTGGGCCAGCTCATACCACGTAAAATTACGCCGCTGTTCGGCACGGATCAAATAGGCGTTGATCAGCGGCGGCAATGCAGCGTTGGGCAAGCCTGCGGTAACGCCTTCGCCGCGCAACACCTGATTGCGAATCCCGCCTGCCGTGATCAACTGCTGATCAAACCAATCGCGGATCACCCGCTCGCGCACCCCGCTGGCAACGGCGGCAGCAGCCACCCGCTCGGCATAGTAATCGGCCAGCGCCTCATCAACCGAACCGATCATGCTGAGCGCAGCAGACGTAATCGCTGCCCCCGCCGGCGCACCATCAGGAAACAGCCGTTGCCACAAGCGGTAACAGACCACCTGCAATTGCACCGGCTCAACCGTTGCACCCAGCATCGTCTCTACCTGATCCGATACCAGTTGCACCCGCGCGCGGCGCAGATCGTCCACCAAACTGCGGGCCGCAGCAAGATCAAACTCCACCCCAATATCAAGCGCCGGACGGCGGATCGCCGCCAGCGCCGCTTCGGGGCCCAGCAGATCAAGCCGGAAGGTATTGCGGAACCGTGAGGGGAAAAAGTGGGCATACTCCATCAGCGGCGCGAGATAATCTTCGCGAATCACAAACAATGCCCACAGATGGCGATGAGATCGCAACAGATCGCCCACCGTCCGGCAAAACAGCTCTTTCGCTGCCCGATTCAACGGATCGACCGTCAACAACTCTTCAAACTGATCGAAGATAATGACCGTATCATCAGGATCGGTCTGTTCGGACGGCGCAATCAGCTCGGCCAACGATCGCTCGATCGCTTGATCACCTCCAATCGAGAGGGCAGCAGCAGCCAGATAGCGATTAGCAACGGATGCCGCGCTAGCGGGTAAAGCCAAGCCAACCCGCACAATCGGCAACACGTGAAACCGGCGCGCTTCGAGGGTAGGGATCAGCGCCGCCTGCACCAACGAACTCTTGCCGGCGCCCGATGGCGAATAGAGCAGCACAATCCGCTCAGACACCAGCAAGCTGGTCAGATCGCGCAACTCGCGATCGCGGCCATACAACCGGTGTTCGCGGGTAAAGGCGCGTGGCCCCAGATAAGGATTGTGGCGTAGCGTTTCCATTAGAAACCGCGCCGGCGCCGGGGCCGGTCACTCTCGGCAAGCTGAGCGGCAAGGGCCACGCAGAAATCGCGCGGACTGCCCCAAAAGATACTAATGGCGGCTGTATCTTGAAAATAGGCTTCCAAATAGCGAATCGCCCGATCAGGCTGCAAGACCTGATCTTCGCGCGGCATCAGTTGGCCAGCGATCTGCACGTAGCGTCGCCGGCGGGAAGCGCCGCGCAACGGTTTGATCAGACTGTGGAACAGCGTGCGAAAACCGATATCCTCTAGCTCAAAGCCCAAAAAGAGCAACGCGCTATCAGCCAGCGCATCGCGCACAATCGCTGGAATACGCTCGCGTTCGGCGGCAATGTTGATCAAAAAATCAAAATAGTCGTCCTCGGTTAAGACCAATGTCTCCGGTTGGTCAAAACTCCCGAATAAATGGAAGAGCAATGGCCGCTCAGCGCTCGGGCGATAGTCTGGTTCGCGCTCGAAGATCGAGGGCAAACGATCAAGATCCTCGTTCCACCGGCACAGCTCGATAACCGGTTGCTTCCCCGCTTCAAGCAACGCCTCACTCAGCATATTCGAAGCGTTTGCCGTCACATAGATCGGCAACGGTTGCGCGGCCAACGTCCGGTACGGATCAAACGGATCACGCGCCCGCTCGTGGCGGCCAATCGTCCGGTAAAGGTCAAGCAGATCGAGGCGATCGAGATCAGGCAACACATCACGATATTCATCGATCAAAAGCTGGCGGAGCGTCTCGATCAACGAGCGGCGGGGAAAGCGATAGTCGTGTTTGATCGAGAGGAATTGGGCCACATACGCCAACTGCTCGCGCTCGTAATCCTCCATCGGGTAGCGATAGCGTTCGGCCCACATCCGCGCAATCATGCGGCTGGAACCGAGGCGTGTCTCAGCCAATTGCGGGCCGATCACCGGCGTACAGAGGCCATCGCTCATATAGCCGGCAATCGCCTCGATCTTCTCGGCAGTATCGCGTTCATCGGCAAAGCCGGGCACATACCAAATCCGCCCGCTCTTGAGGCGCGAATAGAGCGCCGGCATCCAATGATCGGGCAGATCGCGCACCGCGCCGCGGGCCAGCGCCATCGCCGCATCAATCACGCCATCATGCAGCAGTTCTTTGCAAAAGACCGGCACGAATCGCTCGATCAAGCGCATCGAGACATTGCCTTGCATCGCGATCACCGCCGGAATGCCCGCCTCGGCCAGCCGCGGCCCGATCGCCGCGAGCACACCGTCATCAGTTGTCATCCCGCCAGCGCTCTGGCAGGCGATCAACATCACCAAGCGCGGGCGCTCGCTGAGTTCGCGCAGGCGCTGGCAAAACGACGCGCCATCGACCCGCTCGAAGGCATTATCCGGCTTGACCAGCCAGAGGTAGGTATTGCCTTCGACATAGCTGCCATGCGCTACCAGATAGAGGACATCAAACGGGCGGCCCTCGCGGGCCGCCTCGCGCAAAACGGCAATGATCTGCTCAAAGGTCGCCGCACCGGGATCAGCCAGCTCAACCAGCTCGAACTCGCCAAACCCCGCCCGCGCGCGGGCCAATTCGCCAGCCACATCAACCGGCGCTAAACCAAACCGTTCGATCCCGGACGGGTTCGCAATCACGACCAGCACTCGCAGAGCGTCGCGCGGGCGGGAGCGGATCGGCTGTACATCGTTGCTAGTGACATAGCGCGAAAAGAAGACCTCTTCACCCATCAGCAGCGGCTCGCCATCAGGCATGCGCAACGTCTCCCAACGCAGGGCATGCAACTCAGCGGCGCTTGGGGCAATAAAGAGCCGGAAGCGGATGGGGATGGGCCGGCGACCACGGCGGGCAATCGCGCGCGCGGCGGTAAACTGGGCAAGGATATCGCCATCGCTGAACAGCATCGCGCCGAGCGCCGCGCCGTAGGCAGCCGGATCGGCGGCCACTTCGCGCAATCGCTCAAGATCAAACCGGATTGGATGCTCGCTGGTCCCCCGCTCGATCCGCACATCGGCGTCGCTATCGGGATCGCTAAACGATAGCGTGACTGCGTAGCCGGCATTGCCAAGGCCACGCAGACTCAATTCGAGGTCCAGCAGCTCATCCATGAGAAGCAAATTCCTGTGCAGAACGCGGCAAGTATAAATCAGTATAGCAGCCGCAGTGGTGTCCTGCAAGCTGGAATGCGGGGAACAAACACAACTAGCCCAGACGCCATCGTCTGGGCTCAACCATTGATACGGATGCGCTTAGGGGGCCGCGATCGGCCAGTGGAACCAAGCCACAAACAGATCACCGTGGGGACGCGCGCCGACATAGTTGCCAGCAATTGCCGCGTGGCCATTGGACAGACCATACGCATTCGCCACTAGCTCAGCGCAAATCGCCAAGCCAAAACCGTGCCCCTTGCTGCCATCGCTGCTGAACGTAAAGCCACCACGGAACAGATCGCTCCACTGCTGGCCAAAGCGCTGATCGAGCGCGCTGCGTTGCAGCGGATCAATCCGGTTTGCCACCACAAAGCGCAAACTTGGCGACGAGCAATCGAAAAGGGGGTAAATGCCGACCATCACCCGGTGATCGGCGCTGTGGCGAGTTGCGTTATTGATCAGATTGTAGATCACCCGATCGAGGGCCGAGAACTCGACGCACCGGTCGGCGACGACACCGTTATAGCGGGCATCCACCACAATCTGGGCCGTGCCGTCGGGCAAGCGATAATCGGCTTGCTGCCACTTTTCCAGCAACAGGTCAACGCCATGAGCGCGCAATTCAATATCGCGCGCCGTGCGCACCGGATCGAGATCGGGCACGCAATTGCGCATAATCTTGAGGTGATCGCGCACCAGCAGATAGATCCGTTCGACATCGGCAGGCTGCGCCTGATCGAATTCGATCATTTGCAATTGCAGCGCCAACGCCTGCAACGACCCGCCGCGAATATCGTGGATCACCTGCCCTAACACCGGATCGTGCCGGCTGAGCGAGATGCCGCGCAGTTCATGCAGCAAATCATGCCATCCCGTCTCGTGCAAAAACTGGCGCAATTCGCCGAGCTTGACCCGGCGCATCTGGTCAAATTGGCTAAAAATAGCGAGCAACGTATCATACAGCCGCCGCACCACTGGCTGCACGTTTTCTGGCAAGGCGGCAATACTGACGCTGCTCACGCTGCGCACGAAGGGATCGTGGCGTAAAAATGGCAAATCACACGGCGCAAGGGCTCTGATTGTTTCGTCGCTGAGTGGGAATGCGCCGGTCATAGTGGTTAAACTCCTCTGGCATGGGCAACAACTGGCGCCTTAGCCTGCACCTCTTATCTCCAAGTAGTTAAACGTTAGTATAACCGATTTTTGAATAATTGGTGCAGCAATAATAGCTAAGCCATCGAATTGCAAATATGTACTAGAAATCACATAAATTGCTAGCGTATCTGCCTCATTCGCGCAAAAACGCTGCGCACGCTTCGGGAATGCTGGGATTAATAAAAATGCCGCTGCCCATTTCAAACCCGGCCATGTACGACAGGCGCGGCACCACCGCTAGATACCAATGAAAATAGCCGTTTTCCGGCTCTTTGGCTGGCGTCGAGCGGAGCACCAAATTAAAATCGGGGTCGTTCAGCCGATAGTAGAGCCGGTGAAAGACCTCGCGCACCACGTCGGCTAAGCCATCAAGTTCAGATTCGTCAAGATGGAAAAAACTCGCCCGATGCTTGCGCGGCAAAATCCAGAGGTGAAACGGCGACGAAGCGGCGTAGAGCACGAAGGCGACAAATTCATCATTCGCGTAGACGATCCGCTCATTGCGGGCCACTTCATCGGCCAGCATTGTGCAAAACACACACTGGCCAGTATCATCAAAAAACCGGCGCGCCTCTTCGATCCGGTGGCGGATATCGCTCGGCACCACCGGCACAGCCATAATCTGGCTGTGCGGATGTTGCAACGAAGCGCCGGCCCGTTCGCCGTGATTCTTAAAGATGACAATCTGCTCGATCCGCGGATCGGTGCTCATAGCTCGCCCACGGCTCAGATATACAGCCAGCACAGACCGAACCTCGTCATTGGTCATGAGACCAAGAGTCGTGTTGTGGTTCGGATGTTCGACCAGCACTTCGTGGTAGCCATACCCGCTGATCGTGCGCCGCACGCCGTCAAAATGGCGTACCACCGGCCCTTGATCATGCAGGGCCGGATACTTGTTGCGCACAATCCGCAACTGCCACGAGCCTGTCGCCGGATAACGCTCAACTTCGAGATCGAGTTCTTCGTTGCCAACGCAAAAGGGGCAATGCGGATCATGGGGCGGACGTTCGGCAGTGAGCGGCTGCTGGCGGGTTTCGGTAAAGGCATTTGGACGGCGCGCGCGTTCACTGGCAATGATCACCCATTCACGGGTGGCAATATTCTGCCGTAATTCGGACATGAGGCTTGCTCCACAGCGGACGGTCAGCCGCAGCGTTGCGCTATGCTTTGTATTGTAGCCGCGATGCGGCTGATGGGCAAGTTATGCCGGTTGACAAACACACACCGAGTAGCGTACACTAATACATCAGATGATATGATCTTTTGGTAGAGGCGCTTATGCCCCTTTCGCGGCAACGGTTAGTCGAACAGGTCATCGAGCACCTGCGCCAGCAACTCAAGACACAGGCATATCCGGTCGGCAGCCGGTTGCCGCCTGAACCGCAACTGATGGCGCAACTCGGCGTCGGGCGCTCGACGGTGCGCGAGGCGATCCGGGCACTGGCCCACGAAGGCTTGCTCGAAGTACGCCAAGGCGATGGCACCTACGTGCGCGCCACGGCCATCGCCGAGCCGTTGGCCGTGCGACTGCGGCAGGCAAAAGTGCAAGAGGTGCATGAAGTGCGGCGCGCATTAGAGCTGGAAGTCGTGGCGTTGGCCGCCGAACGGCGCAACGACGATGATCTGGCCGAAATCCGGCGCTGGCTGGCGGCACGCTCGGCGGCGCTGGCGCATGGCGATACCGCCACTGCGCTGGCTGCCGACATCGAATTGCACTGCGCAATTGCCCGCGCGACCCACAACCCGATGCTCAGCGATCTGTACCGAATGTTTGCCGTCACCCTCCGCGACGCGCTTGGCGTCTTGTGGGACGCCGCTGCGCCAGCCGCTGATGACCGCTCCCACGTCGATCTGGTCGCGGCGATTGCAGCGGGGGATGCAGCGGCAGCAGTTGCCGTGACCCGCCAGATTCTAGCTCGTCACGAAGCAACCCTGAGTCACCACACCAGTGACGCCTAATTTTTTGTTTATAAAAACATCTGATGATCTGATGAATTAAAAGGGTTCGTGCAAATGGAATTCTTCGACCTGCTCCTCATCTTCACCGCTGCACTGCTGGCCGGCGCACTGAACGCGATTGCCGGCGGCGGCAGCTTTTTTTCATTCCCTGCCCTTTTGGTAGCCGGCGTACCGCCAATTGTGGCTAATGCCACCAACGCGCTGGCGCTGTGGCCGGGCACGCTGGCCAGCATCGGCGCCTACCGGCGCGAACTGCGCGGCCAACAACGCGATATTTGGCTCTTTAGCGGCTTGAGCCTGCTCGGCGGGTTGCTCGGCGCAATCTTGCTGCTCTATACCGATGAGCGGCGCTTTACCGCGTTGATCCCATATCTGTTACTCTTCGCCACGCTGGTCTTCACCTTTAGCCCGCAGATCACCCGCCTTGCCCAACGGATGGTCGGCGAAGGCAACGGCCAGCGCTGGCTGGTTGTCGTTATCTACATTGCCATCGCTATTTATGGCGGTTTTTTTGGCGCCGGATTGGGCATTCTCACGCTAGCTGCGCTAGCCTTGCTCGGTCACGATAACATTCACCGTATGAATGCGTTGAAGACGTTGCAGGCGGCGCTGGTCAACGGGATTGCCGTAGCGACTTTTGTTGCGACCGGCTTGATCGCGTGGCTGCCGGCCCTGATCATGACGATTGGCGCAATTGCCGGCGGCTATGGCGGCGCGGCGATTGCCCGGCGGATCGATGCCCGCCGGGTGCGAATGGCCGTGGTGGTGATTAGCATCGGGTTGACGGTGTGGTTCTTTATGCGCAATGCGTGACCGTCACGCCGCCGGCAGCGTAAACCAGAAGGTTGAACCCTGCCCTTCTTGGCTGGTGGCCCAGATCCGGCCACCATGCCCTTCGACCAGATGCTTGGCTATCGCCAAACCCAAGCCGGTGCCGCCAGCGTGACGGGTGCGCGCCCGGTCAACTTTGTAGAAACGCTCGAAGATCCGGCGCAACTCGCGGCTTGGAATACCAATACCGGTATCGCTGACGCTAATCAGCACCCACGTGCCGGCGGGGTGCGGCGGTCGATCCTCGCGCGAAGGCGGATCATCGACCGCGATATGAAGCACGTGCGCCGTAACCGTAATCGTGCCGCCTTCGGGGGTGAACTTCACCGCATTGTGCAGCAAATTGAGCAGCACCTGTCCAATCCGGTCGCCATCCATCAGTGCCGGCGGCAGATCAGGCGCCGGCTCGGCGCAGATGGTCTGCTGCTTCCGATCGGCCTGTGGCCGGATGCGTTCCACGGCGCGCGCGATCAGCGGCTCGACCGCCAGCGGTTCCAACTTGAGCGACACCCGCCCCGACTCAAGCCGCGAGAGTTCGTGCAATTCATCAACCAATTGCGTTACCGCATCGATCTCTTGCGCCATCTGCCCCAGCATTCTCCCGGCAATATCGGGTGGCGGCGCCGATTGCAAGGTCTCTACCAACAACTTGAGCGAAGCGAGCGGAGTGCGCAACTCGTGCGACACGTTCGCCACCAAATCGCGCCGCGCCCGTTCGAGCATGCTAATCTGGGTCAAGTCGCGAATAACGATCAACGCCCCTTCCGGCTGGCCGGCTTGGGCAACCAGCGGCTCGTAATGCAAATGCAGCGTGCGCCCGGTCGCCAGCGGACGGATCGTTAATTCCCGCCGTTCGCCGTCGGCGATCACATCGCGCGCCAGCAGATCGGCTTGGTGATCGCGCAAGAGCGTAATTAAGCCGCTGCCGATCACATTCGCTTGCCCAGCGAGCAGATGGGTCGCCGCTTCATTGTGAAAGACGATCTGGCGCTCGGCGTCAACCACAATCACGCCAGCATCAACAGCTTGGGCGAGGGCAAGGAACAGGGGCTGGCGGTGGGGAACGAGTAATGCGGGCACGGGATCAGCCAGCGTTGCCGGCGAATGGTCAGACGAAATCATCAGGTGATCCTGTTGCGGTTCAGGCGAGGTAAGAGCTGGCCTAGCGGCGCTCGTGGCCAGTTTGCGCTCGAACCGGCGCCAACGGCGGACGCTGAGGATCAAGCTCACCGCCAGCACTACTGTAGCCACCGTTAGCGTCAATTCAAGCAGGGTCATGCAGATTCTGTGCTGTTGGCTGTACGCTGCCGGGTCAGGGAAACCGGTTTGATCACGCGCATAAATTGCATTGCAAGGGGCAAAACTTGCGCAGCAATCTCGCCGAGATAGTTGCGGTCACCACGGCTTCAGCCCTCTAAACTGGCGCGGATGCGGCAGCGAAGCTGCCGCATTCCCCAAATACATAACCTCGATCACGCCTGATCGGCAGGCGGCTCAAAGCGGTAGCCAACGCCGCGCACGGTCTGAATATAGGTCGGCTTGCCGGGATCGGGTTCGATCTTTTCGCGCAGCCAGCGAATATGGACATCGACGGTGCGGCTGTCGCCGATGAAATCTTGGCCCCAGACTCGTTCGAGTAGCAGATCACGGGTCAGGGCAATGCCACGATTACGCATCAAGCAGGTCAGCAGGTCAAATTCCTTTTGCGGCAGATTGAGCTCTTGGCCATTGCGCCATGCCCGCCGGCTGCTCGTATCAACGCGGATGGAACCAGCTTCCAGCACCTCACGCACAATCGAGTGGGGCTGGCGTTCGCTACGGCGCAGAATAGCGCGCACGCGGGCCAGAAACTCGCCGAGACTGAATGGCTTGCTGATGTAATCATCGGCGCCAAGTTCGAGGCCGGCAATCCGATCGACCTCATCTTGGCGGGCGGTGAGCATCATAATTGGCACATCGCTCTCTTGGCGGAGGATGCGGCAGACTGAGAAGCCATCGAGCCGGGGGAGCATAATATCGAGCACAACCAAATCGGGCTGATCGCGGCGGGCGCGGTCGAGACCATGCACCCCGTCTGCCGCGACAATCACCGAATAACCTTCGCGTTCGAGGTTATACCGCAGGGTCTCGGCCAGTGTCGTTTCATCTTCGACGATCAGAACCGTCGCCATAGCTGCTCCACACATGAAGACCGCCGGTAAAGGGCCGGCGGTCATTGCCACGTGGCGAATGTGGTCGGGGCGGAGGGATTTGAACCCACGACCCCCGCGTCCCAAACGCGGTGCTCTACCAGGCTGAGCCACGCCCCGACGCCCTTAAGGTTAGCAGCAAGATGGGGATTTTGTCAAGCGGGTTGCTGACAGCCACGAAAAGACACAAAAGAGCCAAATAGTTCTAGCGGAGAATACACCGTACAATCGGCCAACGAGCCATCGTTGCGGATGATTCGCTTCATTCCTGTCGCCTCATCACGTCAATCTCCCTCGGCAACCGGCGGCACGGGGGGCGGGCCGGGGCGTGGCGTGAGTTGGAGCCGTGCGCGCACGCGAGCCATTTCGCCGACGGCGAGGCGGGCTTCGGCCAGCCATTCGCGGTGTTCGTAGGCAAAGGCGCGGGCAATGTAGGCCAATGCGCTGCTGCGGGTATCGGCAATGCCAACCGCCACCAACAGATCGAGCAATTCGCGTTCAGCACGGCCCAACCGGGTCATCACCGGCACCGTGCGGGTAGTAAAGAGCACCTCGTGGTCGGCGGCGCGCATGCCCCACGCCACCGGCACCCCGCTGTGGCGTTCGATCTCGCGCGCGATCCGCATCCGGTCACGCCGGGTCTGCTCGCGCAACAGCGGAATCTCTTCGAGCGGGCGCGTGATGGGCAGAATAATGATCAATTCGTCGCTGTACCGGCGAATCTCAGCCGGGCCAGCCCGTACTTCAGCCGGCAACCGCTGCGTGATAAGGCGCTGAATCTCTTCGTCATGCATTGAAGCTGTCCGTTCTGTTTTACCGAAGCCAGCGATACTGCGGAGTGAGGTACGGCAGTTCTACTGCCGCACTCCATAACGCGAGAGGGTCTACTGCTTACCGTCCGCACCGGCAGCGGCTTGGCGCATCAACCATGCCGCCAGCAGCCCGACCACACATGCCGCCGCGCCGAACAAAAAGGTCTCGCCGATCACCTGGGCAGCGATTTCCATGAGGAACCGAGCTGGGTCGGTCATAGCCAGCGGGTTATCGGCGCCAGCCCGGCGCAATTCGTCTTGGCGATGCACGCCCCAGAGGGTCAAGATCGCGACGCCGACTGTCATCCCTACCAACCGCAACGCGATCACCAGCGCCGACGCGGCGCCGCGCCGGTCTTCACCGGCTGCCGCTACCACCGTATCGGCCACCGGAGCAATCACCAAGCCAAGACCAATCCCGGTTAACGCCAGCTCAAGGCCCATGCGCAGATAGGTCGCTTCGGGGCCCCAAAACGCCATCAGCGTATAGCCAACCAACGCGAGCGCCAAACCGAGCAACGCCGGCAAGCGCCCGCCGTAGCGCCCGGTCAACAAACCACCCGGCAGCGCCGCTGCCGCCATCGTCAAGGTCAAGGCTGACAGCATCCAGCCGGCATCCCACGCCGCAATCCGCAAAATATCACTATCGGTTGGGTTGTAGAGCAGCAAATAGGTGTTGATGTAGAGCGGCACATTCGTGATCGCAATCGCCAGCCCAAAACCGACCATGACATTGATCACGCAGGCCATGGCCGTATCGCGGCGGGTAAAGAGTTCCAGCCCGATCAGCGGATCAGGGCTGCGCCGCTCGGCCCAAACGAAGAGGGCCAGCAACACCAGCGCCACAAGCACCAGCGGCCCGGCGTAAGGCGGCGGCCCCAACCGTTCACCGTAGAAATCGGTTGCGCCCAATTCACTGCCGGCAGCCAAGCCGATATTCAACGCGATAAGGCTGCCACTGAGCAACACCGTGCCCAGCCAATCGAAATGGCCAGCTCGCGGCGGGGTAGGAATCTGGCGTAATGCGTACCATGTCAACCCCAACGCCACCAGCCCGATCGGCAGATTCAGCCAGAAGAGCAGCCGCCAATCATCGAATATCCGCATCAGCACGCCGCCGTAGAGATGGCCGACCATCCAGCCGGCGGTATCAACCGCGCCGATCAACCCGAGCGCCGCCGCGCGCTGTCCGGGCGGGAAGAGATCGCCGACCAGCGCCATCGAAACCGGCACCATCGCTCCCGCACCCAGCGCCTGCACCACCCGGCCAATGATCAGCATCGTCAGATTGGGCGCGGCTGCCACCCACGCCGACCCGATCAAAAAGACGATCAAGCAAACAAGATAGACCACGCGCCGCCCAAGCAGATCCGACAAGCGCCCCATAAAGGTGATACTCACCGTATAGGCCAGCAAATAGCCGCTCACTGCCCACGAGGCCCGGTTGAGCTCGGTATCGAGCGACAGGCGCAGGTCGATCATGACCTTCGGCAACGCCGCGCTAATGACGGTCAAGTCAACTGCACCAATAAAGATGGCCAAGCAGACTAATCCCAGCGTAATCCGGGGATCGAACGCGCGCACTTCGGCTTTAGTCAACGCAGGATTCGTCATGGGCATTGCACTGGTTCGCGGACATCAACCGTCTTGTCGTACTCACTAAACTCAAGCGTCCACGTGCTGGGATTGGTCGCATCGGTAGCCGTATCAACCAACACCACCCGACTAACGCGCATAGTCGCCTGATCGGCCCACAGATCCGTGGCGACTGGCCCCGCCCCTAGCAGATTAAGGCTAATCGCGCGCAACTGTTCAGCCGGCAGCGTGCCACGCAGGTGGTAATGCGGGCGACCGTTCAGGTCTTCAATCCCCACCAGCGTCACATCGGCAAACTGGTTCGCCAGCAACGCTTCAATCCCAATATCGGGGGCAAACAAGACCGCCGGATCAAAGGTCGAGCCGGGTTGCAGACACATCCACTGGCGCGTAATCGGATTCGTCGTATACTGCTTGCCAGCCAGCGAAACCGTCCGGATCTCACCAATTGCATTGCCCAGCGTGATGTTGAGCACCGAGAGCACAGCATCAGGGCGACGCAAATCGCCTTCGATGCTATTCAGCGTCGTCACCCCACCCGCATCGAGCGCCACCGGCTTACCGGTCAGGGTAATCCGAAAATGGGCGCTCTGGCTATTTTGGGTTGCTTGACCAATGGCCGATGCCAACGCGCGCGGATCGGGCGTCGGCGTCGGTGTCGGCGGCGCTGCCACCCCTCCACAACCAACCAGCCACAAGACCAGACTCGCGATGAGCCATCTCCAGCTCTGCTTCATAGCGTACCTTCTCATCTGCTGTGCTACCATGGTCGTGACAGTAGTATAACAGAGGTCGCCCACCATGAAGATTGCAATCATTGGCGCCGGCGCGCTTGGTAGTGTGATTGGATTCCACCTCGCGCCGGTCATCTCGATCACGCTCGTCGATCCGTGGGCTGAACACATTGGCGCCATCAACACTGCTGGGTTACGCTGCGCCTTCGACGGCGGCGAAACCACCCGTTCGATCCCAGCGACGACTGACCCGGCGAGTATTGAGCCGGTTGATGTCGCACTCGTTACCGTCAAGGCCGCCCAAACCGCGTGGGCCGCTGAGACAGCCGCACAGCTCTTGAAACCCGGCGGGGTAGCGTACACGCTGCAAAATGGGCTAGGGAACGCCGAAGTGTTGAGCCGGCGGCTGGGCACATTGCGCGTCGGGCAAGCCGTCACCACGCTCGGCGCAACCCTGCTTGGCCCCGGACGGGTTCGCCTCGCCGGTCGCGGGCCAACCACCTTTGGCGCGGCGCCATCACTCAGCATCGCTTACGCGCTCGCCAACACGTTTCGCGCCGCCGGCTTGCCGGCTGGGGTTGCGACCGATCTCAACAGTTTGGTCTGGGGCAAATTGATTGTGAACGTGGGCATCAACGCCCTCACCGCGATCCTGCGCGTTCCCAACGGCGCCTTGGCGAGCGTGCCGGTAGCATCTGCCCTTGTCAGGCAGGCCGTGGAGGAAGCGGTGGCCGTCGCGCGCGCCGCCGGGATTACACTAGCGTTAGCCGATCCTGTTGCCGAAACGCTAGCCGTGGCCCAAGCGACCGCGGCGAACCGCTCGTCAATGCTGCAAGACATCTTGCGCGGCGCACCCACCGAAATCGACACCATCAACGGCGCGATTGTACGCGAAGGACGCCGGCTCGGCGTGCCAACGCCGTTCAACGAAATGTTGTGCGATCTGGTTAAGGCATTAGAAGCGACGGCGCCGTTGCGCGTGCAGGAGCCGTAGCCGGCATCCGGTCAAGGTCGGCCAAAAACCGGTGGACAGCCTCGTCCGCGCTGATCTTGCCAGCGATCACCGGATCGTAATACACCGGCACAAAATCGAACAGAAACGAGCGCGCCATTTCCAGCTCGCGCACCATAATCTGGGCAATCGGCCCGCACGCGGGAAGCATCACCGCGCGCGCAGCGTGCAGCGTGGCGGCACGATCGTATGGCACTCGCACAATCTGCGCCTGCCAGCCGCGCTGGTCGAGGGTCAGGCGAGCATAGGCGGCCCGCCAGTCGCCATCGAAGGGCAACCCCACCGACCCCACATTCACCACCAGCGTCTGTCCAACCCAGCGGGTAAATGGCATGTGGGTATGAGCGGTGCAAAACACCGCAGCGTTCGGATCGATTTTGGCCTGCAATTCGAGCTGAGAGTGCGAGGGTAAGAGACCATCACGATCGTGATGGATCGAACCGTGATAGACCATCACCGTACCACCCGGTGTTTCTAACGCCAAACTCGTGGGGAGCGCCTTGATCTGCGGCAACAGATCAACCACTTCCTGATGCGTCCAGATAATCGGCCCCTGCAATGCGCGCTTACCGCCCTGCGGCGGATGGCCCGCGTTCAGATCATGGTCATAACTGAGGATGTAACCCTCGTGATTGCCGCGCAACACGTGCCAGCCTCGTTCACTCTGCATCTGCAAAGCTAGCTCAAGGCAAGGCCGTGGTTGCGGGCCGCGATTGATGATATCGCCGGCAATGATGACCGTATCAGGCTGCCACTGCTCAATATCGGCAATCACCGCGCGAAAAGCGGCGAGATTCGCATGAATGTCGGCAAGAACAGCGATTTTCATTAGTGTGTCACACCCTCTGTATAAATATACTTGCCAGCCCCCACTCCCTGCCCCTCTCCCGCTGGGGGAGGGGAGTTTT
>JAUQOZ010000325.1 GCA_030550625.1 Chloroflexota bacterium
GGATAGAGTTAGGCGTTGAGGCATCACACAGCGATGAACTGTTGTGCGCTAGCAAATGTTCTGTTCGTCTCACAATGGTTTGCGGAAGGGGATGCGGCAATGAAACTGCCGCACTCCATACGTGAGGTGCGCTGCGGGCCGGCGGCGTGCGCACTGGTGGGGCGCTCGCTCTAGAGTGCGGCAGTCAGACTGCTGCGCCAACGTATTTCTTCCCCGAAAGTGAATGTGGGCAGGTGGGTGGGCAGCGTGTTGGCGAGTGCTCGCTAGATACAAGGCGGGCCAGCGGACCGCCTCCCGGTGAGATCGGGAGCTTATGCGGCAGTGGCACTGCCGCACTCCAGAGCTACGAGCGGTTTGCTATGAGGAGTGAGAACCTAGCCATCATATTGCATTTGCCGGATGGCCCGCGTATACTGGCTGTAGTACCTCAAAACGCTCGGTCGAGCCGTTCAATTCGGTGTGCTGTGCGCCGCCTCAATTCCACATGGAAGGAACTGTTATGTCACGCCTGCCCGTGATCTTCATCCCCGGCTTTACCGGTTCGTTCAACCTGCCGGTGCTGCTCGACTGGCGCGGCCCCACCTTGAACGGCTGGAATTTTCCGCCGTTCGTTGATTATGGTAAAACACTGCTGCAAACCTTCACACAGGCCGGCTATCGCCGTAACCGTGATCTCTTTGTCGCCTTCTACGACTGGCGCAAGCCGGTGGAAGAGAGCGCGCGGCGTTATCTGACCGGCTGGATCGATCGGGCCAAAAAAGCGGCCAATGCCAACAAGGTCGTTTTGATCGGCCACAGTATGGGTGGCTTGGTGGCGCGTAGTTATATCCAATCGCCTGAATACCTGAGCCGTAACGATGTGGCCCGTCTGATCACGCTGGGCACGCCGCATCGCGGCTCGGCGGAAGCTTACACCGCATGGGCCGGCGCCGAACCGCATGCCGACGAGACGTTGCGCACCGTGTTTGCGGTCTATCTGTGGTACTTGCGCCACATTCACCCAATCCAAACCGAACTCGACAAGGTGAAGACCATCCAGACCCAAGTGCCCGGTGTGCGTGATCTGCTGCCCATCGACGACTACCTGCTCAGCGGCAATCCGCCGCAATTTAAACCGATTACCGGGATGATGAGTCGCAATCTGTGGGGCGAAATGGCCAATCAAGCCCAAGCGGTGGCGGCGCTGACGCAGCGGGTTGCGGTGACAACGATCACAGGGGTTGGGTTTAACACCCTGAGCGCCATACTCGTCGGCCCGCCGCCAGCCGATCACTCGTTACGCTACGCCGATGGCGTACCGCTCAGCCGCCATTACGATGTGCAAGGCGATGGTACGGTGTTGCAACGGATGGCGACGGTGCCGCAGGCCAACAATCTGCCGCCGCTGGCGGTGAGCCACGGCGCATTGCCCGATAGTCCGCAGGCGCTGGCCTTGATCTTTTCTGAGTTAGGCGTCAGTCCCGGCGTGCTGGGTGCAACGCCAGCGCCTTCACTGGCGCCGCCAACCCCGCGGCTAGTTGTGATGACCGCATCGCCAATTACGGTCGAGGTAGCAGTGCCAGCCGGGCCGCCGTTGGCGCCGGCTGGCGTGTTGGGTGCAGCGCCAAGCCGGGCTCTGCGCCGGCAGCGGCGGGTGCGCGGGCGCAATTATGGTCATGCGGGCAAGGCGCTCAATCTGGTCGTGATTGATAATCCGGCGGCTGGTGATTACCAGATTGCGGTGCATGGCACCGATTACGGTCACTTTGCGGTGGGGGCGATGCTGGTTGGGGCGGGTGAACCGCCGGTATTGGGTGGCGCTGGCGCAACAGCCGCAGCGGAGCCGGCGATTACCACTGTTGAGGGAGAGATTGCCCGCGAAAGTGATCTCTTTTACACAGTGAGCCTGCGTAGCGCCGATGAGCCGCCGCAGGTGCAGTTCGATGCGCGCAGCACGATGGTCGCCGCCGTCGAACGGCTGGGTGCGGCGATGAGTGAGCGAGGCGGGGTGCTCGGCGCAGCGCCGGTGGTTGATGATCGGCTGCAAGGCGCGCTCAAGGGTGATGCTGCCGCAGTGGATGCGATGATGGCAGCGCCGCCCGATCAGCGCCGCCAGATGATTGGCAATCTCATCGAATTGTGCAAAACGATGGTGGGTGATGAGCGTGAGCGGGCATTGGCGATCATCACCGCGCTCGAGCAGGTGCGGGAAGCGGTGAGGTAATCAGGTAGGGCGCGGCGGTAACTGTCACCGCCGCGCCTCGCTGTCAACGGGCCGGTTCGGCAGTCACCTCCACGGTGATGACGCCGGCATCCACTGTTCCTTGATTCGGCACTTCGACCGGCACTTCCCAAGCCATCCCCGAAAAGGCGACATACAGCATTTGGCGGCCTGACGGGACATTCGGCACCGTGAAACTGCCATCGGCGGCAACCGGGATTTCAGTCGGGTTCGGCAGTACAAAGACGACGGCGCCGCCGGTTGGCGCAACCACACGCCCCACAATATCGCCGCGCCCGCCGGGCAGCGCGATCAAATTGCTGCGCCAGAGCGCGACTGCTCCCATGAACACAAGCGCAACGGCGAGCACGGCAATCGCGATGCGTACCACCCGCCGCCCTTGTCCGGGCGGAATGAGCGGCGGTTTCCATTGAACGTAATAATCGGGATCGACGGAGCCGCCCGATGGCGGTTGCGATGGACTCTGCGGTTCAGACATCGCTCGCCTCCTTCACATTCCTTACGCAGAGCATGCCAACCTCTGTTGCGCATGCGCGTTGCTTATGGCCTGCGCACACTGAGATTGTCAAAACAGGCGCTGGTATTATCCCAACTGCGAAAGCCGATGCCACCGCTGGTAAAACTGCTGTCGCGCGCTTGCACGACTGGTTGGCCGTCAATGTAGGCGGTAAAGGTGTCACCGCGCACTTCAACCTGCACTTTCCGATCTGCGCCGTACCAGTCGTAACCACGGGGTGCATCGACACGGGCAATCGGCATCGACAGCTCGTTGCCGTTGATCCACTTGCGAATGATGAACGCGCCGCGTCCATAACCCGGATCGTATTGGAAGGAATAGCCGTTGAATTTGGCCCCGCCTGAATCACGGAAGAAGATGCCGTAGCCGTTGCCTTTGGTGATGCGGGCGAGATCAACGTTGATCACATAATCGTTCCGGTCAAGCGGGCGATAGATCCGTCCGGGGCCATCAATGCAGAGGCGACCATCGCGGATTTGCCAGCGGCCATTTTGAATTGTCCAGTTGTCAAGGCTAGAAAAATCATCGCGCAGCAGATCGCCGCATTCCACGCCGAATGCGCTGGCGGCGCGGCAGAGCGCGTCGCGTGTTCCTTCGCCAGTGAGCGTTAACCCAACCACCACGACTGCCGCAACCAAGCCGAGCAGAATTGCCAACTCGGTGAACGACTGGCCGGCGTCTCTCCTGCTTGCGTGTTTCATCGTGACGCCTCCTTATATTGTCAAGCGCAACAGCGCACAGCAGCCGGTGGGTTTGTATCAGCGATCGATTCTCGCCTTGTCGCGATGACTTTTTTGAGTTACTTTCCGGCGCGCCAGACCTTCACCCGGTTGCTGTGGAAGGTGCTCTGCCCGCCGAGATCGGCCAAGGCGTCGGGTGTCGTCCAATTGACGTTGCGGCCATCGGGCGAGAGCGAAGCCCAATGACCCTTGGCAGCAAAGACGACTCCCGGTGGAACGTTATCGCTCACCACGGCGCGCAGCCGGCATTCGCCGCGCTGGTTGCCAACGACCACTTCATCACCGTTGCGAATCCCGCGGGCGGCAGCGTCAGCCGGATTGATTTCGATGCTGGGCGGCCCTTCTTTGGCGCGCAAACTCGGCTGGTTGGCCATGCTCGACGAGACGAAGTGATGCGGCGCGGCAGAGATGAGGGTCAGCCAGCCCTCTTCCAACGGATGCGCGACATACTCGGCGGGCGGTTCGTAATGGGGCAGCGGGTCAAGCCCCTGCGCCGCCATGGTTGCGCTCCACAGCTCGACTTTGCCCGATGGCGTCGGGAAGTGGCCATCAGCGAACGGCACTTCGGTTTCCGGCGTCAACGCCAGCCGCACCGTACCTTCGCGTTGCAATCGCTCATAGGTAATTCCGGCCAAAAACGGATTACGCGCGCGTGAAGCGTCAAGCACACCGCGGATCGCTTCCTCCGCGCTCTCGTGCAGCCATGGCTCGGTATAACCCATTGCCGCCGCCAGCAAGCGGGTCACGTCCCAATTGCTCTTCGCTTCACCCAACGGCGCAATCGCTGGTTGGTTGAGGGTGAGGTAGCGGTGGCCGTAGGCGCGGTGCAGATCGAGATGTTCAAGCTGGCTGGTCGCCGGCAAGACGATATCGGCGTAGCGCGCGGTATCGGTCAGAAAGAGGTCATGCACCACGGTGAAGAGGTCGTCGCGCCGCAATCCCTGTTCAATCAAGCCGGCGTTGGGCGACGATGCCAACGGGTTGGCACAATAGACAAAGAGCGACATAATCGGCGGATCGGTCACTTCGCCGGTCAATGCCGCCCCCAGCCGGTTCATATTGATCGTGCGCGGGGTAGGCGGGCATTCAGCGCCATGCCCAACTGCGGCGCCGTCCCACGTGGCGTAGCCGCCGGTGGAATAGGCGAACCCGCCGCCGCGCACGCCATACTGCCCCACCACCGCCGGTAGACAGAGCAGCGCGCGGAAGGTTTGGCCGCCGTTCTGGTGGCGCTGGATACCGTCGGCGGTTTTGATAATTGCCGGTTTGGTGGTGGCGTAACGGCGGGCCAAATCGATGATGGTTGCCGCCGGCACGCCAGTGATCGCCGCCACCCGCTCAGGATCGTACTCGGCGGCGCGGGCGCGCAATTCACGCCACCCGATCGTATGCTGTTCCAGCCACGCCTCGTCGTGCAGGTTCTCGGCAAAGATCACGTGCATCATACCGAGGGCCAGCGCGCCGTCGGTAGCCGGATTAATCGGCACATGCAGGTCAGCCGAGCGGGCCGTCGCGGTGCGGCGCGGGTCAATCGCCACCACATACGCGCCGGCCCGTTGCGCTTGCCGGATGAACGGCATGGCGTGGGGGCCGGCGCTGGCTGGGTTGTGCCCCCAGAGGATGATCATGCGGCTGTGCAGCAGATCGTCGTAATCGGGACTACGCCGGGCGCCGAGGGTGGCGTAGACGGCGGCGTGGGCAGCGGCGCAGCAGATCGCGCGGTCAAGGCCGCTGGCTCCCATC
>JAUQOZ010000133.1 GCA_030550625.1 Chloroflexota bacterium
AGATCGCAAAGGGTTGGCAAGGTGTCGCCGCCGCCGCGCACGCCGCAACCCTTGTTTCTTTTTCGTGCCTTTTGCGTCTTTTTGTGGCTATTCAGCACCTACCCTCCCCTCCCCCAGCGGGGGAGGGGCCGGGGTGGGGGCATCCCCTCCCCCAGCGGGGGAGGGGCCGGGGGTGGGGGCCATACCATCGTCGCGGGCAATGCGCGCAACAATCATTACACTGCCAACACGGTGACGGTGCATCTGGCTGATCAAGCGAGGACGTGGGGCGACGCCCTGCGTCACCCCACGCTGATACCTTACACCGACAGCGCTCGCTCGCGCAGCCGGCGCCGGGCCGGCAATACCGCCGGACGCACCGGTTGGCGGAACGGCAGCGTCAGCGGGAGGGCGGTTGGTTGTGGCCGGTAGCCCAACAAGCGCATAATGGTGGCCTGATCTTGCTGGGGCGTGATCCGTGAGCTGAGCCGCCCGTCGCGCTCTTCGACGATAAACCGGGCCGCTTCGGGGGTCAGGCAGTGGTGCGCGCCGCCGCGCCCTGAAATCATCTGCTGGTACGCGCCAATGCCGAAGATGGCTAGCACAAGGCCGCCTTCGGTAGCCGGCAGCCACAACGGCGCCTGTTCGGGCCGCGGGTAGATGTCGTCGCTGTCGCAGGTGCGCCGGCCCGCTAGCCGTACCGGACGTACCGGCTTATCCCAATCGGTCAGTGGCAAGATCACAAACTCCTGCCCGCTGACAAACAGAGTGTCGGGCAACATCACCATCAGCGAACCGTTGACCAGATACCAATCGGGTTGGCCGGCGTGTCCCGCCTTAACTGACCCAACCTCGACCAGATAGGCGCTATGGGTGGCGACGGTATAGCGGCCAAACTCGCCGATCAGTTCCGGCGCCGGCACATCATACTCAGCGCAAAGGTCGCGGATCGTCGCCATCAGCCGGCTCAGGAAACGCTGATAATCAAACGTGAAGGTCAACTGGTAGCCAGAGGTGGGCATGCCGCCGCCGAAGTTGAAGTAGCGCAGGGTCGGCACGCGCTGGCGCAGCCGGCAGTAGTTCTCGATTGAAGCACGCAGGGTCGTGAGGAAGTGGGCTTCGTCTTCGATCTGGCTGCCGATCATCGCGTGGTACAGCACCAGCGTGTGGTGGCTATCAGCAATCAATTCCGCCGCCTGCTCGATCTCGGCGGTGGTCAAACCAAAGCGGTCGTTACCGGGATGGCGGCCATCGCGGTTGCCGGCAGCACGCTCGCGCACGCCAAACTGGAGCGGGGCCGGGGTGTTCAATAGATCGCGCAGCTCGTCGAGATCATCGAGCACCGGGATCACCGTCTCGCACCCGTCAAGGCGAAAATTGCGGATCGCATCGCGGTAGGCCGGCTCTTTCGAGCCATTGCAGCAGATCAGCCTGCCTGCCGGCAAAATCCCTTGCCGCCAGAGACCATGGGCGATAATCAGGTCAGCCGTCGCCGAGGTTTCGTAGTGCGCGCCGGCGGCTAGCGCCGTCTGCACCGCTTCAGCGGCGAAATTGGCTTTGGTGGCGTAGGCGTAGTGGAACGCGGCTGGGTATTCGGTCGCGGCGCGCGCTTGCTCGGCCCAGCCAATCATGCGTTGCACTTGGGCGGTAATTTGGGGAGTATAGACCACTTCAAGCGGTGCGCCATGCTGGCGCGCCAACCGGTTTAAGTTGAGACGATCGCCGAAGTAGAGCTCACCGTCGTAGCGGCTCACGAAATCGGTCAGGCGGCCCTCACCGGCAAAGCCGGTCTGCTGTGCAATCAGGTCGGCAAAGGTTAGCGTCTTCAACTTACCACATTCCTCCGCAATACGAGGCGGGTATGACCCGCAGGGCGAAAACAAGGCAAGACGAGACCTGCCCCGCGTGTAACGGGCCAGATCATAGGCGTGCAATGGCTAGCGCCAACCGTGTACGATCGGCGCTGGCACAGCCATGAGATTCAGCGATTCAGCGTCAGGGAAAGAAAAAAGGCCCTGCACCTGATGCAGTGGCCGGGGAAGCGAGAACGCGCAGCGTCACTCGCGCGGCGAGCAGGCAAGGCCTACTGGCGCACGGCTTGCAGGTGTGCAGTTTGGGAAGCGCTGAATCGCGCGTATGTTGTATGCGCCGTCCATACTGCCTCACACTAGCCCACCCGACGCCGTCTTCCAGACGAGGCGACGTTCGTCGCCGTGACGGCGATTTCCGCTCGGCGTTCGGTGTTGCGTGTTACGTGTGCCGGGTGCCTTCCCAGAACGCGAAACCCGTAACCCGAACGTAACGGGGGGCGCGAATGACATGGTCGATTGGCTCGACCGGATGCGCATTATACAACCGATGGGGGTAGGAGTCAATAGGTGATCGGGGGAGTTGGGTGCGGGATTTCAAGTCATTGCTCGTCCTCGTCGCCGCAGATGGCCCAGCAATTTTTGGTGTGAGAGCGTGAGGGATGTACCCGCTGTCATTGCGAGGGGACGTGCCCGCTGTCATTGCTTCGGCGCAGATGCTGCCTCAAAGCGGCTGCTCCCGTGCTCGCGGGGGATTGCTTCGCCTCGCTCCGCTCGGCTCGCAATGACATAGTGGCTCTGCCCAAAAAACCTTTGCGCCCTCTGCGCCCTTCGCGCCCTTTGCGTTTACAATCCTCTGCGCCTCTGCACCCTTTGCGCCTTTGCGTTGACTCCCTCACCCCCCGGCCCCCGCTCCCACCTGACGGCGGGAGCGGGAGAGCCGCTCGATGGCGGGCAAAGCTGATCTCACTTGACCATCTCGCCGCCTTCGGCTATTCTGCGCATGCTATGCGTCGTCTGTTACTGTTGGTCATCGTTATCCTCAGCGCATGCGCGGCTCCGCCCCCGCCGCCGGCCACCCCTACCCCGCCGTCTCCGGCGACGCCGGCAGTGAGCGGGCAGATCACCGCTACCGCCACTGTACAGGCGACGACGATACCCACGGCAACGCCGGTTGTTCTTCCGTCCGCAGTTCTTACCGCAACCCCAGCGCCTGCCGTCCATCCCCTCTTTGATCCGCAACGCCTGAGTTACGACCATCACTTCAGCGGCCCTGAAATTCAAGCCTTTCTCGAAGCGCGTAACAGTCCCCTCGCCACGATGCGAGTGGTCATCGGCGGGCGGAGCCATTCCTTTACCGATGTGCTGGTCTCGCTTAGCCATCTCTACAGTGTCAGCCCGCGCTTGTTGCTCAGCTTGATGGAGTTGCAAAGCGGGGTGCTGAGCACGTCCGCGCCGAGCAGCGAGCAATTGGCATGGGCGGCTGGGTTTCGCGGCGAGAATGGCAACCGGCGCGGCGTGTTTAACCAGTTGCGCTGGCTGACCCGCGAGCTGCGTGCGGCGATGCGTGATTACGCTTTGCTGGGGCCTGAGGCGCTGCCGCCATTGACGTTTGCCGATGGATCGCAGGTTGCCGCCTCGCCTGATCTTAGCCGCTATGTGCTAAGCCGTGCTCTTGCCCCAACGACGACGCCGGGCCGGCTTGATACGCTGCTTTGGGCCGTTGCCCCTACCTATCAGCGCCTGTTTGACTTCGATCCGCGTCTTGAACCGATCGACTGGCCGGCGCCGTCCGAACCGTTCCTTACTCGCCCCACCGAGCGCAACTTCCCGGTCACATCGTTTTTCGATCACGACGCGCCGTTTTTGCGCGAGAACGGTTCGGTGCATACCTTTTGGGGGCGGGCCGAAACCGATCGTTCGTTCGCTTACGATGGCCATACTGGTTGGGATTACGCGATGGGGCCGCCCGATCGGGTGCTGGCCGCCGCGCCGGGCCGGGTGGTCTTTGCCGGTTTTTCTGACGATGGCTGCCCCACGCCGGCGGGTGCGGTGATTATTGACCACGGCAACGGCTATCGCACGCTCTATTGGCATTTGGCCCGCGTTAGCGTGACTGTGGGTGAAACGGTTGGCCGTGGCGCGGTGATCGGGATCGCCGGCGATACCGGTTGCGCGCGTGGTGCGCATCTCCATTTGCAGGTGCAATATTTAGGGCGTGATGTCGATCCGTATGGCTGGTGCGGCGTCGATCCCGATCCGTGGGCAGCGAATCCGGTGGGGCAGATCAGCGTGTGGTTATGGGCCGATATGCCCTCGCCGTGCGCGCCGCCGCCTCCCGGCGTGATTGTGGTTGACGATGCCGATCCGGGTTTTCGCACGAGTGGCGAATGGCAATCGCTCGCAATGGGGTACGGTGGCGGCTCCCGGTTTGCCCCGTCGCAACTGGCCGCCAGCACAGCGCGGCCATGGCGCTTTAGCGATTTTGCTGCGCCACGGGTTGCGATTTGGCAGCCAGCATTGCCGGCTACCGGCGCCTACCGGGTGCTGGCGTATGTTCCGTTTGCGCTTAATGGCTACGATGATTCCCGCGAGGCCCGCTTCTTGATCCGCCACCGTGATGGCGAAACGATCGTGACGGTTGATCTTGAAGCCGAGCGCAACTGGTGGGCCGATCTGGGGGTGTACGTGTTCGATCCGGCTACGACGCCGTTGGTGGCGACCGGCACCCTCGCCGGCGATCGGCGGCGAGGCATCTGGGCCGACGCGATCGCCTTCGTGCCGGTAGCTGAGTCTACGACGCGCTAAACAGCAGATCGCGCTGATTGAAGGCGTAGCGGGCCAAGCCAAGAAACGCTAGCAGCAACGAGCACTGGGCAAGCAGATTTGACCACGCCGCCATCTGCGTGAAAGCCCGGCTGATGCTCAACTGATACCCGTAAAAGACTGGCACTAATGGCCCGCTCAGGATTGTCTGAACGGCGCGCAGCACATCAACCAGCAAGGGGTTGATCTCGGTGAGTTGGTTGATGACTGGCCCGCCGATCACATTGCTTGAGAGGGCGATGGCGACCAAGGCGAGCACAAAGAGGCGCCAGCCGGTTCCCAGCACGAGCGGCGAGAGCAAGATAGTGAGCGCCGCAATCAGTCCAACGTTCAGGATGAGCGGCAATGTCGCTAAGAACCATCCGGCCAGATCGAGATCGGTTGCGCGATTGAGCAGGGCCGCCATGAGGCAGAGCGTCCCATATATTGCCGATACGACGGTGACGGCGGCCAAGAATAACCCGATCAGATACGCCCCCCGGCTGACGTTGTGCGCCAAGACGATGTACCCCTGTGGCCGATCGCCAAGGCTGATCATATAGCTGGTGGTGACAATCGCCATCGCCGGGCTAAAGATCCCCAACACCGTAAACAGATAACCGGCGCTCATTGGGGCTCCGGTCGGGCGCAACAAGACGACATAGCAGGCAACCGCGGCTGCTACCTCTAGCAAGACTCGCCCCGATCGCAGATATTCTAGCAATGTAAATCCAGCGAGCCGGACAGCTTGCTCGATCGATCGCATCATTGTTTGCCATCCCTCTGGCTAGGCGGATTGGTACTGCTGCGCTGTAACAGTCGCTTCAACATCGGGTCAATATCGTCGGTTGGCGGCGGGGGCAACGTCTCGCGCAATATCGTGCGCAGGGGCGTCGCGTTGCTAACCAGCAAATTGTCAACCGGCTCGCCGCGCACGGTGCGCAGATAGATTTGCGCTAACCGGCTCATTTGCGGTTCGAGGGCGTGGATTGATACATTGGCTTCGATCAAGGTCTGCAATACTTTGGCCTGCAACTCAGGCGTATGTGGACTGATCAACACTTCCTGCTCGGTGCATTGCACTTCGCGCCCGATCATTTCCAGTCGCTGGCGCAACGGTAGATCGAGCGGCCCGGTTTGCACGATGATGCTGCCGGCGGATTGTCGTACCTCGGCGACGTTGAGTTCGAGCGCAATTTTGCCATCGGTCAGAATGCCGGCGCGGTCGCAGAGATATTCTACCTCGGCTAGCCGGTGCGTGCAGAGCAAGACGGTGTGGCCGCGCTGGCGCACACCATTGAGCAGGGTCAGCAATTCTTGCTGGCCGTCGAGATCAAGCCCGCTGGTCGGTTCATCGATCAGCAACAGATCGGGATCGGTCAAGAGCGCTTGGGCAATGCCGAAACGCTGGAGCATGCCCTTGGAAAAGGTACGCAGGTGGCGATCGGCCACCGTGGCGAGCCCGGTCAGTTCAAGGAGTTCGTCAATCCGTTGGCGCAACTGGCTGGCCGGCATCTCATCGAAGCGACCGAGGAAGGTGAGATATTCGCGGGGAGTGTAATAGCTGTGATAGCGCTGCCGTTCGGGTACGTAGCCGATCAGGCGGCGTTGCGCTTCCAGATTGGCGCTGCCGAGCACGCGGATGCGCCCGCTATCGGGGTGCAAGAATCCGAGCAGTAGATGGATGAGCGTGGATTTGCCAGCCCCGTTTGGCCCTAACAAACCATACGCTTCACCGGCGACGACGCGCAGATTGACGCCGCGCAATACCGAGACATGACCGTAACGTTTCGTAAGACCTTCAACGACGATGACATCGGTCATGATGCCGAACTCCGGTGATGATGGCTGCAATGAGCTATGTATTCTACATTATGCGTCAAAGTATGCAATGTTGCTAAAGGCGGCGACATCATTGTTTCATCCGCGCTC
Source organism: Chloroflexota bacterium (assembly GCA_030550625.1). GTDB lineage: Bacteria > Chloroflexota > Chloroflexia > Chloroflexales > Chloroflexaceae > Chloroflexus. The sequence goes on from JAUQOZ010000133.1 coordinate 6,525, forward strand.
GTTCATGTGGCTACGAGGATGGCCGGGTTGTTGGGAGGGAAGCCGGTTTCACCACGCCACCTCTCTTAGGAAGCACAGTAAGCGCGCTAGGATCGCAGATAGCGGAAGGCATTCAGGCGCTTTGCCCTAATCCCAGCATTGCCACGGCCAATACCGCTAGACTCCCTGCCCAGATCAGTGTCGTGCGGAGCGCCGCCGGCACGCTTAAGCGCGGCAACCGGCCTTGCAACCATTGGAGTGCAAGAGCTGTGATGGCGCTGCCGCCAATGATGATCAACAGCTCAGCCCATGGCGGCAGCAGTTCGCGCGGTAAGCCTGCCATCCAGACGACGGTCATCAGCGCTGCCGCCACCGTATCGCGAGCAAAGGTTAAGGCTGCCGCCGGACGCGCTGGCAACCCTTCGGTGATCCCTTTCGGCCCTAACGACGGTTCTGGCCCGAATGGCCCCCAGTTGATCGCCGCCGGCAGGCTGAACAGACCGGCCAGCCAGACGAGCAGATAGCCGCTGAGCGTCCAGCCGTTCAGACCGCCTGCGCTGCTCAGGCTGATGGCAGCGACACTCCATAAAATGGCCCGTCCCACTACGCCGATTTGAGCTTCGCGCACGGCGGCGCGCACAAGGTGAGGCGCGCCGGACGACAATGCCGGCCAGAAGGGGAGCCACGCCGCCGCTTCCAACAATACCCAAGCCCCTAACCAACCAAACGGTAGTGGCGCCGGATGCCATGGCCACGGCAAACTGGCCAGACCGCCGGCAACGAATCCCAACGTGGCCAGCGCCAGCCAACCAATCCATTCCGTGGTCAGAAGCAAGCTGCCATTGGCCGGCAACTGGCGGGTGGTGAGCAAACGGTAGCCGATACCTAGCCCGATAGCCAGTACGCCTCCCGGATAGATGATCAGTGCTATCAATCCGGCTATCAGCATGAAGGTGGTCGCTTCCTTTCTCTACTTTGCTATACCGCGTGCAGCGCAGCCAGACTGCGCACCGCCGCTTCGATCGTTGGCAACAGCACATTCGGGAAGAGGCCGATCGCCAACATCACGGCCAGCAAGATACTGATGAGGGCAACGCTGCTCAATGGTTCGCTGGCTGGCTGGGGCAACGGCAGGCGATCCAGTTCGGTTTCGCCAAGCAGCGGCGGTTCCTCATCCGAGGGAATGTCGCGCGAACCAATCAGATACTGCACGGCCAGTTGCACCAGTGTCAGCGCCGCTAAGCCCATTGCCGCCAGCACGATCAGCAATTCGCCCCAATGGATCGCTGCGGCTGCTTGTAATACTAAGAGCGAGCTGGTTCCACCCGGAAACGGCAACCAACCGATCAAGGCTAACCCGCCGCCTAACACGCCGGCACCTGCCACTGGCCGGCGCCAGAAGAGATCGTTCCGAGATTCTGCGGTCAGACGCTCGTGCGGATGTTCGAGCAGGGCCAGACTGATCAGAACGGTAGTCACGGCTAACGCTAGATTGATCACACCAACCAGCGCGCCGCTCAAGCCGGCTAATGACAGCGAGGCGAATCCATAGAATATGATACCGCAATTGCTTGCGATCAGATACGCGATGCGTTGGCGCAATGTGATAGCGGTTAGGGCCAGTGCGCCGGCTAATAGGGCGCTGACCGCCGCCCCGATGCGCAGCACATTGAGCGCTTGCCCGCCCTCGAAGAGCAGTGTCGGAAAACTTTGCAGCGTCAGCAGAAACACGAGCAAGCTCGCCGGTGCTGGTAGGGCGATAATAAGGATGGCCGCCAGTGATCCGGCGTACGATATCAGATCGACGAGCCACGAATGGAACGGCGTCAGCGCCATGCGCAACGCAAATCCGGCGGCCAGCAAAGCTAAGATAAACCGGGCCGGCGAAATGCGCCCCGGCAGTTCACCCGGACGAAAGATATCGGTGAGAACGTAGGCGATGTAGAGCAAGATACCGGAAACGACCATCAAGACCAGATACTTCAATGCGGTTGCCAGCGTCTGCCGGCTGACCAAGACCCCGGCCCCGGTGGGCAGATCAACGATGGCCAGCACCGTCGTCAGGCCGATGGCCACCAGCACCAAGGCGGTCACAAACGAATCTTGCATCACCAGAATCGCGATCGTTTGGCCAACGGTGAGCAGGCCGATGGCGCTAAAGTTTTCGCCGTGCGGCACGATGAGCGCCGCGGTCAGTGTCGCAATGCCCACCCCTAAAAATAGAAAGAGAAAGATTTGGTTGAGTGGGCTAAGCAAGAATGTCACTCCTAAGACGCGCACCGGATCATCAACCCGTACTTGCACGGCGAGCAGCAGTTCAACGATCAGCGTCCCGATGCTCAGCGCAATGGCAAGGCGGGGCAACCGGCGCAAGAGAAAGGCGCTGAAGGCCATACTGAGCGGGAAAAAGATGAGTAACAGGTACAGCATGGTTATCCGCGGTAGAGTTCGCTGATCGCGAGCGTCTTCAATCGCCCATAAACGAGCCCAGCGAGGTAGGCGATAGCCAAGGCGAGCAAGATTTGGACAACGCTGAGCAACAGGAGCGGCATAATCTTTAAGCCGCTGGCCGCCGGCGCGCTCATGACCGCACTGTACAATAAGTCAATCCCGCTGGTACAGAGGAGCATGCCCAAGCCGATTTTCAATACATCATTGGCCGTGGCCATCGTGAGCACCCCACTGAGCGCAAGCCAGTACCACGCGAAATCGAGACCGGGACTGGGCGCAATCGGGTAGATGATCGGCAGAACAATGCTGGCGATCAAGGCGGCGACTCCTGACCAAAATGGAAAGACATAATCAATCAGCCGCATTGTTTCGGTGGAGCGCTGGCGAGCAGCGGCGCGCAAAGCTCGGCGTAGCTCGGCTTGCCCGAACTCATCGAGGTCTTCGAGACCATAATCGCGCGAAAATGTCAGGGCCGTGACCGCGAGAATAAGCGTGGTGCAGACGCCAGTAATGAGTTTGATCAAGGCTAGCGAACTGAGCCCTGCTTGGCCGAGATCGGGTCGCATGAAGGGTTGTTCGTTCAACAAGCCGGCCAGCGCCCCATAGTTCAACAACAACAAGACGACCGTCAGCCGCCAGTCGCGCAACAGCAAAATGCTGCCTGCCGAGATGCCAAGCAGTATGATCCAGATATCAAACGTCATAGGCCGTCATTCCTTGCCAAGGCAGCGTTCATTGCGCCATCAAAATGAGGATGGCCAGCAGCGCGACGATCACGCCAAAGAGGTAGTAGCGTTGCTCGAAGATGATCATGCCGGTATGTAACATGCTCGCTACCCGATCGATCCCGCGCCCAAGCAACATCAGCGCTGTGCGCGCATCGGCGGCCTCAGCTAGCCCGCGCAACCCATCACCCATTCCCTGCCAAGTGGGAATAACGGTGTTGCTGGGACTGGGTGGCGGTTCAAGCGGTTTAGCTCGCCGCGCCACTAGCCACCCGCCTAAGCCGCTGGCCAAGACGAAGCCAATCAACGGCCACGCAACCGGATCGGCGGGGAGCACGGGCGGGGCAAAGGGCGACCAGCTTAACCACAGCGGCCATGCTAACCACGGAATCAGGCCGGCCAATACCAGTGGCGCGAGTGCCAAGCCGCCAAGGATGCCTTCTGACCAATGTTCGCGTGTCGGCGTCTGGCCATGCCAGCATCGGAACACGAGCGGCAACCCGGCTGCCAGACCGATCAGAGCAGCGGCGCCGAGCGGCGCAATCGCCCAAACCAGCCGGGTGGCGAGTGCTTCGATCAGCCAGCGCCATCCCCAAAAGCTCCATCCGAGCGGAAGGCCGGTAGCAGTGGCGGTGGTGAGCAGCCAGAGCACACCGCTCAAAGGTAACGCCGCCTGCGCTGCTGATCCGTCAAGCGTATCGTTACTCTGGCGTTGGATGATAGTTGCAACCACGAGCCCGCCAGCAATGGCATGGAGCTGCAAGGCCAGTAAGAGTGCCGGCGCTGCTAAGCCGGCCAGTGGATCGTTGATAGCTGCGGCGCACACAACCACCCCCGCTTGCAGTGCGCCCTGCCACAACGCCAACTCACGCCCATTCACCGCGCGGAGCGCACCGACCGCAGCGCCGAGCGCGCCGATAGCGCCAGCAGTAGCCAGCAACTGGCCGGCAAGCGCCGGCAATGGCGGTAATTGCGGCATGACCCGCACCATGAACCCCAACCCGATCGTTGGCAACACCAGCCCAGCGATCAGTGCGCCAACCAGTGCTGGCGCATGGGCAAAGCTCAAGCGTGTGCCGGCAAACGGCGGCGCTCCGGCTAAGGCCAGTGCGCCGATCACCGCGAAAAGCACCGGCGCTGTTGCAGGCGTTGTATCAGGGGGCAGCAGCGCCATAAGCGCAATGAGACCGCTCACGGCCACGACGGCGACTGCTCCGGCAATCAGGTGCGGGGGCAGTCGCCCCGGCGCCGGTATCACACCGCTGGCGAGCAGCGCGCCGTGGGCAGCCAGCACAGCCAGCGCCCAACTGAGCGGGGTCAATACGCTGAGCGGGGGGATCGTCAAGCTGAGCAGCGCAGCGGCGAGCGCCAATGTGAGCCAGCCAAACAGTGCGCCAAAGCCTTTAGTGCTGGGGGGAACGGCGAGCGCTAGCGCGAGCAGGCCAATTGTTCCGCCAAATAACAGCCCTCCGGCCAGCGCTCGTTCGCTCAGAGCAACTGGCGCCGGCAAGACCACTGCGATCGCGCTGATGCTGTACAACGTCGTCGCCTCCGCCGGTTCAAGCGGGTCAATGATGACCCCAACCATAGCGATCCCGCTGGCCAGTGTAGCGAGTAACGCTAGGCGCCGGGTAATGCCAGCGCGGCTGAGCAGAAAGCAAGCGGCAGCAACCGCCAGTAAGCTTATCAGTCCGGCAGTAACACCCATGAAGCGTCGCTATCCTCCCCCCCCCTGATTGCAGAAGCGTTATTCGCGACCAATGATATAGGTCGCTGCTTGCCAGCATGCCGTGCATGGGTCGGTTGAGATGGCGATCAGGAGCGCATCGTCAACCGCAGCTTTTTGCAGGAGTGAACGCGCTAGTAAGCGATCAAGTTGCGGCGCAATCCCGATCTGCACCTCGGTGAGACGCTGGCCGTCGCTGCGCACAGTATACCGCAGGGGGCCACGCGGCGCTTCGACGGTTGCGGTTGCTTCACCTGCCCGCAACTGGATCGGCTCTTGCATGACGCCAATCGGGAGATTGTGCAACCAACGCGCCGCCGCGCGCAACGCTTCAATCGCTTCCAACAACAAGACGACCGCCCGCGCATGCACATCGCCGCCCTCTTCCACCACGAGCGCTGGGGCAAGGACGGTATACCCGGCGTATGGCGCATCGGTGCGCACATCGGTGGGTATGCCGCTAGCGCGCGCCAAGGGGCCGGCCAGCCCAAACTGTTTGGCGGCGACAGTGTTCAAGACACCAATATCAACCATGCGCGCCAAGAGCGTTCGGCGTGGGATCGTTTGCTCGGCCACCGCGATCATCGCCGGCAACAAATCATTGATCGCTTGTTCAGCGCTGGCTAAGGCGCTCTCATCCGGCTCTTCCGCTAATCCGCCCGGTCGAATCACCGCCGCTTCATAGCGACCGCATAGGTTAAGCAAGATCGAGCGAATCCGGGTTTCAAGCCGGCTCAGCCGCGCGGCATCACGTAAGCCCAAGGCGGCGGCTAGCGCGGCCAGCGTATTGATATGCGATGACGCGCGTTCCAGTTCCGCCAAGACAGCGCGGATGGCTTGCGCCCGCAGCGGTGGGGTCACTTCGCTTAGCGCCTCAATGGCCAAGCTTAACGCTAAGGTATGCGCAACGCTGCAATAGGGGCAGATCTGCGCAGACGCGCGCATCGCGCTCTCAATGCCGCCCTGCGTGAGCCGGCGAGCATACGCGCCGTCGCCGATCGTTGGCCGGTATTCGACATCAATAATGTATTCACCCTGTATCGTCAGCGTGACCTGCTCGCTATGCCACGCGCCTGCAACCGGTTGGAGCGCCAGTTGGTACTTCAATCCGCCTCTCCTCTCTGTCGCGGCGCATTATACCACGCTCCCTTCAACCAGTGCAGCGGCAGCTATCCACCGTCGATCCAACCGCTGATCCACCCAGAGGTGGTAGGGTTGTACGAAGGATTATGGTACGTTAGAGATGCGTCGAGCTGACCTCCGGCGCCACGCTCAACACCTGAAGCATGTCAGCACTAGCGGAAGTTCAGGTGTTTTTTGGCGTCTGTTGAACTAGGAGGAATTACGATGTTCTTCTGTTTAGATAATATCTATCGCTCGCCAGCCGGCAATATGGCGATCACATATCAACGTGAAAGAGAAAATCCCGTGGAGTATCGTTTGGTGGTGGCAAATCAAATTCTCTATGTGATCTTTGATGGCGGCAAGCGTTGGAGCGGCCATGTTGTACGCCCTTCCGATGGCATTGAAGCCTCGTTTAGCAGCCGTAGCTGCCTAGAATATGTTATCGAGGGCTTGATCGGACGGCGGGTGTGGCCGCAGTATCGCCAGCAGGTGCTCGCGTTGCTTGACCAGTTTCAGGTCTGAAGCGCATGACAACGGTTTATGGTGCGACGATGTTGCCTGAGCGACAGCCCAACGGGCTGTCGCTGCTGTTTCGGGCGTACCGGATGTCAAGGCCTGTTTCAGGCCGGTTCGCGTTCGTCACCGAGCCGGATGCGCGGATCGAGCAGCGCGTACAGTAGATCCGCTAACAAGTTGGCGACTGCGAAGATGACAACCGTGATCATAGCGACGGCTTGCAGCAAGAGCAGATCGCGCCGGTCAATGGCGAAGGTCAGCAGCCGGCCAATCCCCGGGTAGTTGTAGACGTTCTCTACCACAATCAACCCGCTGATTAACCATCCCAAACTGATCGCAATCACCGTAATCGTAGGCAAGAGCGCGTTGCGCAAGACGTGCCGGCGCAGAATGGCAAGCGGTGACAATCCCTTGAGGGTGGCGGTGCGCACATACTCTTGGCGCAGTTCGGTGATCACACCGGTGCGAGTAAGGCGCGCGATGTAGGCGAGCAAGACGAGGGTAGCGGTGATGGCCGGCAAGGCTAATTGGGGCGCGATCTCGATGAAGGTAGCATCGGGCCGGATTGATGAGTTGGCCGGCAGCCAGCGCAACCGAAAGGCGAAGAGATCGATCAGCAGTAAGCCGGTGACGAATTCGGGCAAGCCGGTGACTGAGAGGAGGCTGACGTTAATGACGGTGTCGTCGGGTTTGCCGGCCCGCCAGCCTGCCCACACGCCAAGGCCGATGCCGAGCGGCAATGCAAGCAGAAGAGTAGCGCCGGCCAGCAAGAGCGAATTGCCGAGCCGCTCGAGCACGAGCGGGCGAATGGGTTGGCGCGTGCTGTACGAGATGCCCCAATCACCGGTGACGAAGCCGCGCAGCCAGTCGAGGTATTGGATGGGCAATGGGCGGTCGAGGCCGAGTTCAGCGCGTAGTGCAGCCAGCGCCGCTTCACCGGCTTCGCGGCCCAGCAGTACGCGGGCTACATCGCCGGGTAAGAGCCGGCAGATCAAAAAGATGATCAGTGAGCTGATGAGTGCCGTTACCCCTAGCAAGAGGATGCGGCGCAGCAGGTAGCGCAGTATCATAACTATCTCGTCTGTTTGTTCACAACTCCCCTTCCTATCTGTACATTAGTGTACCCCACTATGCTGCCATGATGGTTGCAAGTCTGGTTGCGGCAACTGCCCACACCCCCAACTCCGCACCCGCGCTAGCGGGAGAGAGGGGGCTGGGGGGAGCGGTGTCAACGCCAAGGACGCAATGCCAGCCAAGGCGTATGTAAAGCCGGACGGCTGTCCGGCTCCGCAGCGGGCACAAAGGTTTTTTGGGAATAGCCACCAAGAGCCACAAAAGGCGCAAATGTACCTCTTGTTGGTGCCTGTTGGGTGTTCTCGTGGCGCTTGGGTGCCCCCACCGCCGGCCCCTCCCCCAGCGGGGGTGGGGCGCTGGCACCTTCCCTAACGGGAGGAGGGTGGGAGGGGGCAATCCAACCACGCAGGGACGTCCTCCACGCTCTCTGCGGTCAATCAACCGCCGCCCCTTACTCATCCAACGCAGCCAGCAGCAGATCACCCTCGGCGGCGGTGATACGCCCTTCGGCGACCATCTGCAAGATCGAGGCCCGTTGTTGTTCGCGCTCCGCCTCGCTAAGCGGCGCCGGCGCCGGGCGCAGTTGAATGGTTTGGCCGGTTGCCGGCGGTGGTGGTGGCGGTGGCGCATGGTGTGGCGGGGTCGGCGCCACCGGCGGCGCAGGTGGCACGGGCGGCGCAGGTGGCGGTGGCGGGGGTGGTTGGATGCGGCTGAGCGCGCGTTCCACCGCCTCTAGGGCGCCGCTCAGGCCAGCCGCCGCCGCCTGCCGGGCCTGCTCTTTGATCCGCTCGATCCGCTCAGGGTCGAGTCGCCATTCGCGCTGATTGATCCGCACCCGCACCCGTTCGGGGCCGGCTTCCTCTTTCAATTGGCGCGCGCGTTCGGCGAAACGGTCGGCAGCAGCGCGCGCCCGTTCAGCAGCATCTGGATCGCGACCCGATAGCGCGCTGCGCAGCTCGGCGGCTAGCTCGCGGCCTAGTTCGCTCAACTCGCGGCCCAGCTCGCGGCCCAGTTCACCCAATTCTTGCCCCAGTTGCGCGCCGATGCTGCTGAACGATCCCGGTTGGGCGGGGCCTTTGACGACCAAATCGCCACCCACGACGAGGCGCAAACTGGCCGCTCCGTTGCCGTAGCGCAGCTCGACCTCTTGGCCGGGGAATGATGGTTGCGCGCCGGCCCCGCTAATCTCGCCGCCTACCACTGCCGTTAGCGCCAGATCGGGCGTGTCGGGCAAATAGATCGTCGCATCGCCGCCTACCTGCGCCTGAATGGCGCTGCCGGCGTTAAGATTGGCGCGTAACGACAGATCGCCTCCCACCGCGTTGATGCTCAGGTTGCCGCTGGCCTGCTTGATTGTGCAGTCGCCGCCGACATTGCCAATCGCTAAATCACCTGTCATGCCGGCCAACTTGCAGTCGCCGCCGATGGTGCCGATCTGCCCGCCGGCCAGCTTGCCGATCTCCACGTCGCCGGCGACGGTCTCAACGCTCAATTGATCGATCTGTGCATCTTCGGTATCGACATCACCGCTTACCGACAGGCACTGCAACGCGCGCGCCTGACCGCTCACCGTCAGATCGCCGTTCACCCGCTCGATTCGGAGATGGGCGGCGCCAGTGGCAGCAATCTCAACATCGCCGGTGATCGTGCCAGCTACTAACTGCTCGCTCAGCCCGCTGGCAGTCAAATCGCCAGCGAGGCGCTGCACCGCCATGCTTAGCACATTGCGCGCAGTAATATCGCCGGCCACGCCGGCAAGCTGGGCCACCGGTACATCAATCAACGTGACATCGCCATGAATGTCAGCCGCCGCCGCTAACTCGGCAACTGTAGTCGCAGTGACATCGCCGGCCAGATAGCCAATTGCGGCATGCTCGGTAATCTGGCGCAATGTCAGATCGCCGCTGAGCCGATCCACCTTCACCCGGCGTAGGTTCATCACCCGCGCGTCGCCATCGCAAACTGAAATGCGCACTTCAGCGGTGGCAGGCACGGCCAACTGCACATCATCATCGCACGGGCCGATAACGACACCCGTTTCGCCGATCTGCACCGCCACCGGCTCATCAGCTTGCCATTCGATCGCCGGCTCGTCCCAGCCGCGAATGGTGAGATCACCCTCGACCGGTTGGAGCGTGATCGTGATTAGCCCCTCAACCGGAATCCGTTCTTTCATCGTTGTGCTCCTTAAGATATTTAGAACTACTAAATATCTTGCTATTCGACTACAATCTCGATTCGTTCACCCTCTTCCAAATCCTGCCATTCGAGCAGTAGACCGGTGGCGCCCCGCTCAACGCTGCGGATCAGCTCTTCAAGGGCGCTGCCGCTCAGTTGGGGCGCCAGCCGCGCGCCAAGCCGCAGACCGACGTTGATCAAGCTGACCGGAATGGCCACCGAGGCTTTGAGGCGTTGCGACGCCAGATCGGTCACGCGCACCCGCACCAAGCGGGCATGGCTGCGTTCGAGCGGGCGCGGGTCGGCGCTGAGGGCATCGAGCAGACGGGCGGCTTCGGCAGCCGAAAGCTGGCCCTGTTCGACCATCTGTAAAATGCGGTGGCGTTCTTCATTTGCGCTGTTCATCGCCAACTCCTTTCAGCAAGCGCAGCGCCTCTTCGACCGAAATCTCGCGGGCGGCGAGACGGTCGAGAATCTGGCGGCGATCGACGCGCGGTTCGTGTTCGGGTGGGCCGCCGAGCAGAGCGACAATCTCGTCGAGGCGGGCGCGGGCGGTGTTGTAGGCAATATCGAGCTCGGCAGCAAGGCGCTGGATATTGCCGCGATTCTTGACTAGCAATTCCACAAACGCCAATTGTTCGGGCGAGAGCCGGCCAATCCAGCCGAGGCTAAAACGGCCTTCGATCACGATCCCGCTGCTCGGCGACTCGAGCCGGGTCACGATCAACTCGCCGCCGGTAATGGGATCACGGGTGAGAAGCGGGTGCATAGGGGTCTCCTTGAAAATGATGTGAATATTACTGCATTGCTGCCTCTCCGCTTTGGATTGTGAGGCGGACAGAAATCGCTGTGCGATGCCTCACCGCTCGGCGCTGCACTCCTCTCTTCCGCGCCAGTGGGAGCGGGAGGGGTGGTGAGGGTCGGCGGCCCGCGTAGCGGGCTGCGTAACCCTAGCCCGGCCCTTTAGGGCGGGGTTCTAGGTCGAATGTTCTGTCCGCCCTAAAATCCGCGCCAGTGGGAGAAGGGCAGGGGTGAGGGTAAACCGGCGCACTATCATGCTATCAACTGCATCTACGTTCATACGTTCTGTTCGCCCTTGGACCTCATTGGGCGAGAGGCCGGACGCTTTAGCATAGGCGAGTCAGTAGAGAGACGTTGAAGACGGTAATCACGAGCGGTCTCGATCACTCAAACGCTCTATGCGCATAGGTGAGGCGGCTGGTGCGACGATCAACCGCGTAGCGCAACAGACGCTGACCAAGCCGGATCAAGAGCCAGCCGAGCCAGCGCGCTGGGCGGCGAGCGAAGCGCGCGCGTGGGCACAACCGGGCTTGGGCGGCCTCGGCGATCCGTTCATTGATTGTGTGCGGCCATAGTTCCTCGTGATGGTAGAGATCGCGCATCATCGTCACACCTCCTAAATTCACCATTTGCTTGGTGATAATTACCAATCTGATTGAAATATTACCATCTGAAATGGTGATTGTCAATAGTTTTCTGGTTAATTTTGGTGTTCGATTAGTATTTCTTGATGGGGAAAGGCTCGTGGTATGATAACGGCTATGACCGCACGATCTGCTCATCACAACCGATGGTCTGCGCGCGCCGGCGATCTGGCGCTAGCCCTGATCTGTCTGCTCGGTGCGATCGCGTTTCTCTATCCCTTTGCGATGGGGCGGACCGAAACCGGGTTTGACCAAGCGCATGCCGCTACTGCGCCGATCTTCTTTGCTCTGCTAGGGCCGGCGTTATTGGCGCTGCTGATTGCCGAGCTAAGTGCCGGACGGCTCAATACTCGTATCCTTGCCGTCTTGGGGGTGCTGACCGGCGTGGTGGCGGTGCTACGGTTGCCGGCTGGGCCGGGAGATTCACCCACCTTCTTCTTCCTCATCATCCTCGCTGGCTATGTGTACGGCGCGCGCTTTGGCTTTCTGCTCGGCGCGCTGGCGCTGCTAGTCTCAGCCCTGCTCACCGGCGGGGTCGGGCCGTGGTTGCCGTTTCAAATGTTTGTCAGCGGTTGGATGGGGATGAGCGCCGGTCTGCTCGCGCCGCTGGGCCGGCGCCTGCGACCGGGTGGGTGGGCCGAGATCGGACTACTGGCCGGATTTGGCTATCTGTGGGGGTTTCTGTTTGGCGCGCTCATGAACCTCTGGTTCTGGCCGTTTGCCCCTCCCGGCGAACTCGGCTGGACGCCGGGCAGCGGGTTGGTGGCGACGCTCCGCCAGTATGCCATCTTTTACGCTGTGACCTCGCTGGCGTGGGATGCTGTGCGCGCTTTTGGCAATGCCGTCTTGATCGCGCTGCTGGGGCGGCTTGTGCTCAAAGAGCTGCGCCGGTTTCGCAACCGGTTTTGGTTTACGGTGGCGGAAGGTGTCGAGGCATAGCCGGTCTGGGTTGGTTTTGCATACCCATTGTCAGTGCGAGCCGCCGGAGGGGTGAGCTGGGGTAGGGGTGATCGCCGAGCGCGCCGAAGATCATCCCTTTCCAAAACCTCTGCGCTCTCGGCGCCCTCTGTGGTAAAAAACCGCTGCGCCGATGTATTGGCCCTCACCCCCCGGCCCCCTCTCCCGCCGTGCGGCGGGAGAGGGGGAGTCGCGTGGTTGGCGGGAAAGGCACTATTGAGCGTAACACCGCAGCGCCCCTCGCCCGCGCTAGCAGGAGAGGGGGTGGAGGTGAGGGGCATATCGTGTTGACCACCAAGCGTTCTGAGGACGATCCCCATTCCTCCCTGCGCTCTCGGCGTCCTCTGCGGTAAAAAACCACTGCACCGTTGCGCGCTTTGCGTTGTTCTCTTCCGATCACGGGAAACGTCTGCTCAGGCATCCCTTCCGCTGAAGGAGGAGATTGCTGCGGGGCTGCGCCCCCTCGCAACGACAGCGGGGCCGGGCAGTGCGTGCTGCCAGCGGGAGAGCTAAGAGGATCATCCCTTTCCAAAACCTCTGCGCCCTCTGCGGTAAAAAACCCTTTGCGCCAAAAAACAACCCCACCGCTGCGTCACGCAGCGGTGGGGGCGCAAGGAGGAGGGTAAATTTCGCGTTACTTGGCCAGCGCGCCGCTCACGCTGCTGCCCGCCGGCGTCCCAGCCAGATCGGGGTAGGCCACCATCCCGTGCTCGCCGATATCAAGACCGGCCTCTTCCTCTTCCTTGCTCACGCGCAGACCGATCGTCGCCTTGATAGCGAAGAACATCAGCGCCGCCGTCGCCACCGTCCAGAAACCGATTGCCACAATGCCCACGAGTTGCGAAATCAGCAGAGTCAAGCCGCCGCCGTAGAACAGACCGGTGGTACCAGTGTTGCCTTCGACAGAGGCGAAGAGACCAACCGCCAATGTGCCCCAAATACCACTAATCAGGTGAACCGGCACTGCCCCGACCGGATCATCGATCTTAAGCTTCTCAAGCAATTCCGTCGAGAAGACCACGATCGGGCCGGCGATGAAGCCGATGATAATGGACGAGAGCGGATCGACGTAGGCGCAGCCAGCGGTAATTGCCACCAAGCCACCCAGCACGCCGTTGAGGGTCTGGCCCAGATCAGGCTTGCCGTAGCGCAGCCACGCGGTGAAGAGCGCGCCCAACGCACCAGCCGCCGCCGCCAGATTGGTCGTCACCGCCACCATTGCTACCGCATCAGCATCACCTTGCGACGCAATCGCCAACTGCGAGCCGGGGTTGAAGCCGAACCAACCCAACCAGAGGATGAAGGTACCCAGCGCGGCCAGCGACATGTTGTGGCCGGGAATTGCGCGCGGCTTGCCATCGGGGCCGAAGCGGCCAAGGCGGGGGCCGAGGATCATCGCACCAACGAGCGCAACCCAACCACCGACGCTGTGAACCACCGTGCTGCCGGCAAAGTCAGTAAAGCCCCAACCGCCCTCGCTATTCAACCAGCCTGCACCGCTCCACACCCAATGCACTACGACGGGGTAAATGAAGAGTGAAACGAGGAAACTATAGACCAAATACGCCGTGAACTTCGTGCGCTCGGCCATCGCGCCGGCAACGATCGTGGCCGCCGTGCCGGCGAACACCACTTGGAAGAACCAGCTCGCCAGCACTGGCACCTCGCCCTCGGCAGTTACCGCCGAGAGGAAGAATTGGTCAGTGCCAATGAAGCCGCCCGCCGAGGTGCCGTAGGCGATCCCCCAGCCCACCGCCCAAAAGGCGATCGAGCACATCACGAAGTCCATCAAGTTTTTGAACAAAATGTTCGTTGTGTTCTTTGAACGGGTGAGACCGGCGGTCAACATCGCAAATCCGGCCTGCATAAAGAAGACCAGCGCTGCGGCAACGAGCAAGAAGAAGGTGTTCATTGCGACGGCCAGCTCCGCAGTGGTAGGGCCTTCTTGGGCGAAGGCGCGCCCGCTGCCGACCAACCAGAGGCCAAGGCCAAGACCCAGACCGAGACCGATCTTTGTGCGCCATGCAAGCTTCATGAGAGTAACTCCTTAACCATGAACTTTTCAGCGATTGCATGTAACGCATGGATGAATATACCCCATGCGTTTAGATAAAATGCACAAACCATCTGCCTCTGCCTCGTCGCAGGCCAAATGAGCTCCATCGCGATTGCAAGCGGCGCAATGCCGTTGCTATGAACTTGTGAACATGGAACAATGCGCAGAAAATGATGATAGTCCCCTGAATAGCGTCCTCGTCCATGCGCACGCGGTTCATACTGCAACGCCGCAGATGATGGCCGCGCACCGCGCGCTCACCCCCTTGCAATTATCGCCTCGTGGCGCTCACCAACTTGTACAATCATTGACGTTGGTATGATAACAGGCATCTTCTAGCATGCCAATAGATAGGATTTCCAAGATTGATGTAGAAGGGATTGGATTATTTGTACAAACCGGCTGGTGCGCACACCGTTTTGCGCAACGGTAAAAATTTGGTATAATCAATATTCAAAGATGGTACGGATCTGGTACGCGCGCGCGATCCCCTGCTGAGCTTCCCCCTCGGTCGAGTTCGGACGCAACGCAGCCCACGCACCGGCCACCTAAACCCTTCGTTGTTCTGCTAGAGGAGTAGCGAGCCATGAGCTTCGCAGACAAGACCCTAACCTGTCGGGATTGCGGGATGGATTTCGTGTTTACAGCGGGAGAACAGCAGTTTTACGCCGCCAAAGGCTTCACGAACGAGCCGGTGCGTTGCCCGTCGTGCCGCAAGGCGCGCAAGTCGCAGATGAGTGAAGCTCCGGAACGGGGCCGGGCCAACCATGCTGCGCCAGTTGCCCGCGAGCGAGTCAATTATCGGGTAACGTGCGCTAGTTGCGGCCAAGAGACCACGGTTCCATTCGTACCCCGCGGTACCAAGCCGGTCTACTGCAGCTCGTGCTTTAACCGGATGCGTGGCGATTCGCGCGCGATGTATTAAACGCTAGCCATCTCACCCCTTGCCCCGCTCCCCAATGCTGGGAGCGGGGTTTTGTGTTTCCTGCTAGTGGTGGCGACTGCGTCAGCCGAGCGTGTCGTTCGCTGCACCTACCCCGCTCTCTGCATAAACGAGCGGGGTTCATAGTTCTCCTGCCCATTGTCTGATCTGGGATGGACAGCGGCAGTCGAGCGGCTTCCCCGCACGATGTTACTCCTGCATTTTACAAAATATGTTCAAGATATTGACAAAACATTTGCATTCTGCTATATTACTTACCGGTCGGTAAGAATTAAAGAGATTGGTCTTGTGAAATGGTAGAACTCAATCTTGCGCCCGATCCGCGCATCAGCGATAGCCCGACGGCGCTGCGCATCCTTGATGTCGCAGCCCAACTCTTTATGCAGCGCGGCTACCGGGCCGTTTCGATTAACGACATTATTCAAGCTGCTGGCGTAACGAAACCGACCCTCTATTACTATTTCGGCGACAAAGAAGATCTCTTTGTGCAAATGGGCTTGCGCGTGCTCGAGACGATGCGCCAGCCGTTAGCCGAGATCGCCGCTTCTGACCGCCCTTTGGTCGAGCGGTTGCAGGCGATGGCGACGCTGCTGATCACCGGCTACGAAGGCGATATGCGCATGATGCGCCACGAGATGATGGAGCATCTCGGCGAATCGGCCCGCGCTCGCCTGAGCGCCGCGTTCTATCAGCACTTGTTTGCGCCGTTGACAACGGTCATGCACGAGGCCAGCGCCGCTGGGATGGTGCGCACCGATATAGCCCCGGCGATGCTAGCCATGCTCTTTCTCAGTCTGTGCGAGACCTTTCATGAATTGACGCCGGCCCACCCGATGCTGCGTTGGACTGGCGCCGTTTCACCGGCCCTTTTAGTTGATCTGTTTCTGCATGGCGCCGGCACGCAGGCCGCGCCCAAGTCTTCAACAGGGATGGCATAATTTATGAGCACTTTACCGCAGTCGCGCCCTCGGATCGGATTTCCTCGTCTTTCCTTGCCGGTGTTGATCGCCGCCGGCTTGTTGATCGCCGTGATCGCAACCGTGATCGTTCGCTTTGTCGCTACACCCAACGCTGATCCGCTTGCTGGTGTGACTCTCGCCCCCGTTACCCGCGGCGATCTGCGTTTGACGGTCAACGCAACCGGTTCAGTTGAGCCGAATCAGACGGCTGAGCTGAGTTTGACTCTGCCCGGCCGGGTGCAAGAGGTGCTGGTGACGGTTGGCCAGACGGTGGCCGCTGGTGATCCACTGCTCCGGCTCGACGATCGCCAGTTGCGCGCTGATGTCGCGGCTGCCGAGGCAGCGGTGGCGCTGGCCCAAGCTGATGTGCAAGCCCTGCGCGAGCGGGCTACTCCCGAACAGCGGGCCGAAGCCGAGGCATTGGTAGCGGCGGCGCAGGCGGGGTTGGCCCAAACCCAAGCGAGTGTAACCCCGGCTGATCTAGCGGCGGCACAGGCCGCAGTTGAGGAGGCGCGCGCCCGGTTGCAGAAGCTGCTGGAGGGCCCGGCAAGCGAGCAGCGAGTGCGGGCTGAGACGGCGCTGACGCAAGCCAAAGCCGAGCTCGATCGCCAACGCGAGCTGTTGTCGGCGGCGAAGTCGGATGCGCTGGCCCGGGTTGAAGCGCAGGCGAATGTGGTGCGCAATGCGCAGAGCGCCTATAGCGATGCCTTCTGGAATTGGGAGCACGTCAAAGCGAACGGCACCGATCCGCGCACTGGCCGTTCGCTCAACGAGACCGAGCAGCGCGATTTCGAGCGCGCCTTCGAGCGGGCAAAACTAGCCCTAGCCGATGCCGAAGCGGCGCTGGCGCAGGCGCAGATCGCGTACCAAACTGCTGTGCAGAACGAGATCAGCGGCTTGGCCGCCGCCGAGGCGCGGGTCGCTAGCGCGCAAGCCGATCTCGATGCCCTGCTGGCCGGGCCAAACGCTGATGCAGTGGCCGCTGCTCGCGCCCAATTGGCCCGCGCCGAAGCCGAATTAGCTCGCCTGACCGGCGCATCTCGCCAGAATGCGATCGCGGCCCAACAGGCCCAGTTTGAAGCGGCCCAAGCGCGCTTGGCCCAACTCACCGCCGATCCGCGCGCCAGCGATATTGCTCGCGCCGAAGCGCGCCTAGCCCAAGCGCAGGCCCAGCTCGAAGCCGCCCGCATCCGGCTCGACGAAGCCACCCTGCGCGCGCCGTTCGCCGGCACCATTGCCGCAGTCAATGTCGCTCCCGGCGAAGCGGTCAGCGGCCAAGCGCCGATTGTGTTGATTGACGTGAGCCGCTACCTCGTCAAGGTGACGGTTGATGAAGTGGATATTGCCCGCGTTGCGATCGGCCAGCCGGTCGAGGTAACGGTTGATGCCCTCAATGCGCCGCCCTTTAGCGGGCAGGTGGTCAATATTGAACCGCTGCCCGCCGGCACAAGCGGCATTACGGCCTACCGGGTCACGGTTGCCTTCGACCCCGCCGGCCAGCCGGTGCGCCCCGGTATGACCACCAGCGCCGCAATTGTCGCTGCTACCCGCAGCAATGTGTTGCAAATCCCGGCTAATGCGGTGCGTAACGTTGGCGCGAAGACGCTAGTTGAGGTGGTGACGACGGATGAGAATGGCCAGCGCAAACTCGTAGAACGATCGGTGCTCGTGGGCTTGCGCGCCAACGGCATGGTCGAGATTCAGAGCGGTTTGGCCGAAGGCGAGCAGGTCGTCGTGCGGTAGTGACGATGGCTGCGCAGTTGACTGGCAGGAAATCGGCAGGGTTGTGACGCGAGCACAAAACCTTGTCACAACCCCGGCATACAGCAAACACTATCAGAAGGGAGACTTCTGTGACGACTGAATATGTGAGCCGCCCGATCGTTGAATTACGGAACATTCGCAAGACCTTCCCAACCGGTGATGGCGAATTTGTCGCCCTCGACGACATTAGCTTGACAATTGCCGAAGGCGAGATGGTTGCCATCATGGGGCCATCGGGCAGCGGCAAGAGCACGCTGATGACGTTGATCGGGTTGCTCGACAGCCCGACCTCCGGCCAATACATCCTCGACGGGATTGATGCCTCGAGCTTGACCCGGCACGAGCAAGCGCGCATCCGTAATCGCAAGTTAGGGTTCGTGTTCCAGAACTTTAATCTGTTGCCACGCCTCACCGCGCAGCAAAATGTCGAATTACCGTTGGTGTACGGGCGGATCGGCGCCCGTGAGCGGGCCGCGCGCGCACGGGCCGCGCTCGAAGCGGTCGGTTTGGGCCACAAGCTCGATAGTCTGCCCAATACGCTGTCGGGTGGGCAGAAGCAGCGGGTAGCAATCGCCCGCGCGCTGGTGCATGATCCAGCGATCATTCTGGCTGACGAACCGACCGGCGCGCTCGACACGCGCACCGGGGCCGAGATTCTGGCCCTGTTTCGCGAATTGAACCGCGATCAGGGTCGCACCATCATCATCGTCACCCACGACCCTGAAATTGGCCGTCACATGGATCGGGTGATCGGGTTGCGTGACGGGCGGCTGGTTGACAACATTCTCAGCGAGTACTACGGCGTCGAGGTGTTGGAAGAGGTTGAGCGCACCCGCGGTCTTGAGCCGGTACCGGTGCCCGTGATGCGCCGCCCGAACGGCGAAACGCCCACACCGTAACCGTAAACCGTAGCGGCAGAGCGCCACTCTGCCGCTACGGTTCGCGAACCGTTGCCAACATACCGATAGACAGAGGGAACCTATGTTCACCGAATTGATCGCCATGGCCTTTGATAGCCTGCGCGCCAATAAATTTCGCTCACTGCTTACCATGCTTGGTGTGATTATCGGCGCCGGCACACTGGTCGCGGTGCTCTCGCTCGGCAATGCGCTACAAGGCCAAGTCTTCGAGCAGTTTGTCGATCTCGGCACCCGCCGGATCGCGGTGACGCCGGGTGATCCGCGAGCGAAGGGCGCGCGTGACGTGCCCGGTTACGGCTTGCTCTCGGTGCAAGATTATCACGTGCTCGAGACGATGGTCGCCAATCGGCCCGATCTGTTCCGCGCCATCGCACCGGAGATCACGGTCAGCACGCAGGCCCGCGCCGGCACGGTCGCCGTGCAGACGCTGCTAGTCGGCACGAGTGCAGATTACCCGCAAGTGCAGCGCACACCAATGTTGTATGGCCGCTTCCTCACCCCGGAAGACGAAGCGGAAGGCGCGCGGGTTGGTGTGTTGGGCTGGCTGGCGGCGCGCGATCTGTTCGGCGCTGATAAAGCGGCGCTGCGCAATGTGATCGGCCAAACAATTGAGGTCAATGGCCAGCCGATTGAGATTGTCGGCATCATTAACGAAAACGGCGGCCCCTTCTCGACCGATGGCCGCATCTTTACCCCGGTCAGCACCATGCGCTTGCGCTTGATCGGTGATCTCGATCTGCCGGGCCGGGGTCTGCGTATGAGCAGCATTTTGCTCGGCTTGCAGAGCGAGCAGCAACTTGATGAGGCGGTGGCCTTGATCGAGAACACGCTGCGTACGGCGCGCAATGTGCCGGAGGGCGTAATCAATGACTTCAACCTGCAAACGCCGACGCAGGCGCTGAATGTGCTGGCCGGGATTAGCACCGCTATCACCGGTTTTATTGCGGTGGTCGCCGGCATTAGTCTGGTCGTCGGCGGGATTGGGATTATGAATATTATGTTGGTGGCGGTGACTGAACGCACCCGCGAGATTGGCGTGCGCAAGGCGCTGGGGGCCAGCGATGGCGATGTGCTCGGCCAGTTTGTGATGGAGGCGGTAGCGCTCAGTTTGGTCGGCAGCCTGATCGGCGTCATCGGCGCGATCGGCATTGTGTGGTTGATCAGCGCCGCCAGCGGGATCAACACCGGTATTTCGTGGATCGGGATCGCGCTGGCGTTGGGGTTTGCGTCAGCAATCGGGATCGGGTTCGGATATTACCCGGCCCGCCGGGCGGCGTTGTTGCCGCCAATCGAGGCATTACGGTACGAATAACCACATGTAGAGCCGCACGGCTGTGCGGCTCCACCCATGATTGTGCGGCGCCGATCATCAATCTGCCGGCAACGTTACGTATCCCGCAACCGTAACCGTAAAGCCGCACGGCGGTGCGGCTCCACCCATAATTGCGCGGCGCC
>JAUQOZ010000277.1 GCA_030550625.1 Chloroflexota bacterium
AGTGTCGGACGCCACGCTCGGCATATAAGCGCCACTCAAACTACGCACCGTATTACCAGCGACTTGTAACGCCAGATCCGCACCCCAGACAGGAACCGTACCTTTGTACTGCCCTACTCGCACCACCGTTACATCATCAAGTTGCTCACTTCGCAATGGAACCCAGTTGAGATCACCGTCCGTTGCGACTAAGCTCGCACCCGGCCCGCGGAGAAAGTCCAGCGCTACTGTTTTGGGATCATTCGTCGAGGCACTCGGTAGCGCTACAGCAAGCGCCGGATGTGGCGCCACGACAGCATCAACAAAGACACGCTGCGGTTGTTCTGCCAACGGCGCTCCGTACGCTGCCGGTTTGATCGTCATAATTGCGGCTGCTTGCCAAACAATCAGGACGATTGTCGTCAACCAAGACCACGTTAAAACCCGTCGCCTTTGCATACCCAAACCCTTTCTGGTACGGACAAGCTCGCAATCTACCGTGTATGGAGGCCGGTAATGATCGCATTCAACTCTGTTACAAGGGGTTGCAATGAAGCTGGAAGATCGGCATCCGTCGCCTGAATGGTTGTAGCGTCAATCTGAATTCGATAGCTCAGGAAATCACAACATTGGTTCGGAGATGATGGCGTCGCTGCAAGACTGGCAAGATCGATCGCAGCGACAAGCGTGGCAAGATGTGAACGCTGTTCGGCATCCAATGTAGCGGTGATCACCTCTTTGCCCCGCTGTAAACGGGCTATGCCGGTTGACAGATCGATAGTCAAGCGATCATCAATCCCAGCAAAACCGCCGCTCCGCTCAAAACGAATGGTGGCGGGCCGCACCGCTGATGCACCACACGCAACAATTCCTACCGTCCATGCAGTGAGTGTGATGAAGAGGATCAAACGATGATAGAGCCGGCAGGAGCTGGGAAGGAACGAACTCTGCCGTCGCATCATGTTTTGTAATCCTTAAATTTACCATGATTAACAATTTCTTACCAATCAACAAGCTTATTATACTACTCAAAGGTTGAAATTGTCAATATTCAAAAAGAAAAAACCAAATTTTTATTATTTTCTAAACTTTACCAAACTAAATAGTTATTATATTCACAAAAATATTAAAGTGCAAAGATTACAAATCTTTCATTTTTAAGAAAATTGCAGGAGTTTGTTTAGATACTCCTGCAACTACACAAACTTCCCGTCAGCTCTACAATGCCTGAGCAACGAACCTGATAAAAGTTCATCACAGCGGTACACGTACTGCCGCCCGATCCGCTAAGGTATTACGCAACTGTTGGGCATCCGGCGGATCGGCCACCGGCAACTGCCGGCTCAGCACAAGGACGGCGATCACCGCCACCCAGAGCGGCCAACCAGTGACGCCCAACGCCGTCGCCCAGATCGTGTCAACCGTCGCCCCCTCGCGGGCAAACAGCGCAATCGCACCGCCAAAGGCATTGATGCTGCCATGCCCGATCACCGCCGGCCAGACGCTCCCCGTTGCCAGCCGCGTCCACCCCAGTATGATACCCACCAACACGCAAAACACGATCATCATCACGGCCCCAAGCGCCGGATTGGTTGGGTAGTTGTAGCCGAGCAGGATGATCGGCGCGTGCCACACGCCCCAGATCACGCCGCTGATGATCAGCGCCGGCCATTGGCCGAGCGGAAGCAACTGCGGTAAGAGATAGCCCCGCCAACCCCACTCTTCGCCGAAAATCGGTACCGCGTTGAGCAATGGCCCGGCGACCAATGCCACCCCTAGTTGCGCAATCACAATTGGCCATAACGAGACATTGGCCAGTGCCTCACCTGCACCTGCTGCGTTGAGCAAGGCGCGGAATCCCGACAACGACAGATCGAGATCGTAGACGCCGAACAATGCGCTGAAAAACGGTGAAACGACCATAATAAGGCCCGGTACCGTCCACGCAAACAGCCAGTACCAGCCCCAACGCCGGCCTTTGCCGATCCCTAGCCCGGTCGCTTTCACGATCCCTAGCGGCGGCGGACTGATCCAGCGGGTCACGATCAACGTTGCTAACGCCGGCGTGAACATCATCGCCAGTATCAGCGGCAACGCCAGCGGATCGGCCAGACCAGCCTCACTCAGCCACAATGGCGCGCAGCACAACCACGCCAAGCCCACGCTTAAGCCAACAAACCAGCCTAACCCACGCCAATTCAGGGCAGCCATCAGTGTTTCCTTTCGCGGCTAGCCGGCCCGGTGCAGCCGCCGCCATACAATGTACGAATACGGGATGGTTGCCAACACCGGCACAATGATTAATGGAAAACTAGTTACAAACAGCCAATCTTCCGGCACGAACAGGCTGACCAACGCCGACGCCACACCGCCGGCCACAAATAGGCGCGCACCCACCCGGTGCGTGATCCGCCACACCTCCGGATCGGCCAGCGTCCACGGCGTGCGAATGCCGACAAAGTAGTTTGGCGTCACCCGCCCTAACTCGTTTCCTAAGACTGCAATCAAGAGCGCGGCGCCAATGCTAATCAGCCGTGGCACGCTGATCGGCCATCCCACCGCCACCCCGACCGTAATCAGATGCATCGCAGCAAAGAACAGGATGACACTGTTCATAATCAGTGCATATGTGCGCGAAAAGGCAACATACCCCTGCCCGCGCGGATCGATCCGTGGTAAGAGCGGAGCGAGCGCAGCCATGAGCGTCGCGATCGCCGGCGGGAAGAAGGCGACAAACCAAGGACTGCCATAGCCATCAACCTCGCCGGCAGCATTCCAGTGGATCGGCGCCGGATCAGGGATGAAGGGCAGCATCACGGCGCCAAACACCCACATCAGCGCCGTGATGACGATCATGAACCGCAGATTACGCATGGCCGCCCTCCTTTCGTTGTTGATCGGCGTCTGCGCCAACCTTAAACAGATCCATTAACAGACTTAATACCTCTTGTAACACGGTTGCATTCAGGCGATAAATCATGTGCTGGCCATGCCGCTCAGCAGTCACCAGATCCGCCGCCTTGAGCACATTGAGATGGTGCGATACGCTTGGCGCCGAGATAGCGAAACGCGCCGCTATCTCGCCCGCCGTCATATCGCGTTCGTTCAACATCTGGAGAATCGCCCGCCGGGTCGGATCCGAGAGAGCTTGGAGTGTGCGCGTGATCGCCTTTTCCATAGATAATTAGCCAACTTTCTAAATACTCTCAACCTTTAGTATAGATAGCTTCACTGCATCATGTCAAGAGCGAATGTATACTATATGTAACCATGCTGTAACTACGTCCACTACCCTATGGAAAGAACCGCGCATCTCAACGCGCCTTGATGGCGCGCCGTCAAAGGAGATTGGCAATGACTCAGCCTCCGAATGGCTTCGACCCAAACGACCCGATCGGTACGTGGCGGGCATGGCGTGACGCCAGCCTCGACGCATGGGCGAAAAGCCTGACCGCAATGGTCAACACCGAAACCTTCTCGCAGGCGATTGGCGCGCAACTCGACGCGCTGCTCGCTGTCTCCGGCCCGGTCCAACAGGCAGTTCAACAGTATATGGAACGGTATCTGGCTCAAGCCCAGATGCCTTCGCGCAGCGAGGTGGTGTCGTTAGCCAGCCGGCTGACCAACATCGAGTTCCGGCTTGACGATATGCAAGCGCAACTCGATGAACTGACCGATCTCGTGCGCCAACTGGCTACGGCTGGCGCTCCGGCGCCGGCTGATGTCAGCTTCATCGGCGACCGGCTCAGCGCGATCGAAGCGCAACTGAACGCTATTGCCGCCTCCCGCCCGGCTGCTCGTGCCCGTAAGGCGACGACCGAAGAGAAAGAGTAGGAGAGTTTGACCATGACTAGTTCAGATGCCGCGCCGATCGATCTCGAGCGGATGACCGAGCAGTTGTTGAAAGAAATTGAACGCACCACTAAGAGCAGCGATATGGCTGCCCGGATTGCGACCAATCGCATTAAAGTCGCCGTCGGTCAGACGCCAAAAGAGCAGATTTGGGCGCTGAATAAGATGCGCCTCTATCACTACTATCCGCAGGTACCCCCAGAACAGCGCAAACCGGTGCCGCTGCTCTTAGTGTTCGCGCTGATTAACCGCCCGTACATTTTCGATCTTCGCCCCGGCAATAGCTTTGTCGAGTACATGCTCAAACATGGCTACGAGGTCTATTTGCTCGATTGGGGCACCCCCGGTCCGGAAGACGCTGGCTACGATTTCGAGGATTTCTCGCTCAAGTTCCTGCCCCGCGCTGTACGCGCAATGCAGCGCCATAGCAAGAAGCGCGAGTTTTCGATGCTCGGCTGGTGCATCGGTGCTACGATTGTCAGCATCTACGCCGCCATGCGCCCCGATGATGGCTTGCGCAACCTGATCTTGCTGACTGCGCCGATTGACTTTAGCGACAAAGAGGGCAGCACCTTCAGCCGCTGGCTCAATACCGAGTACTACAACGTCGACGAGCTGGTGCGCCAGTTTGGCAATGTGCCGGCTGCAGTGATTGAGTACGGCAATAAGATGCTCAAGCCGGTCGAGAACTATATCGGCACCTACCTCAAACTGTGGGATAACCTCGACAATCCAGCGGTGGTCGAGGCATGGCTGGCGATGAATACATGGGTGACCGATAACGTCGATTTCCCCGGCGCTGCCTTCCGCCAATGGGTGGTCGAGTTCTTCCGCGAGAACCGGCTGATGGAAAACAAGCTGATGATGGAGGGGCGCATCGTCGATCTCGCCAACATCAAGGCCAATCTGCTCAATGTGATTGCTGATAAGGATCACATCGTGCCCAATTGCCAGTCGCGCTCGATTATGGACCGGGTCGGCAGCAAGGATAAGAAGCTGATCGAATTGAAAGGCGGCCATATCGGGATTATGGTCGGCAGCGGCGCGAGCAAGCGCGCATGGCCGCAAATCGAAGCGTGGCTGAGCGAACGTAGCAATTAGCATTCCCGTTCGGTAGGTTTGTTTGGTCATTGGCATCGTCGTTTCGTGTACGGCGATGCCTCGCTCTCTTATTGTTTCAATTTCACGATGACCGGCGCCTTTTGCGCTCGGTCTAGTTGCAAGTCTGGAAGGAGAAGACTATGCGTCTGAGCGGAAAAGTGGCGATCATTACCGGCGGCGGGCAGGGTATTGGTCGCGCTACGGCGTTGCTGTTTGGTAAAGAGGGCGCGAAGGTCGCTGTCGCCGATATTAACGAAGAAGCAGCCACTGCTACGGCGAATGCGATCGTCGAAGCCGGCGGCGAAGCTAAGGCATTTGTAGTCAATGTCGGGCAGGCTGCTTCGGTCGAGGCAATGGTCAAAGGAGTGGTTGAGTGGGCCGGCACGATTGATATTTTGGTCAATAACGCCGGCATCACCCGCGATGCCCGCATGATCAAGATGACCGAAGAGCAGTTCGATGCGGTGATTAATGTCAATCTGAAGGGCGTCTGGCTCTGCACCAAGTATGTCGCGCCAATCATGCTCGAAAAGGGCAAAGGCTCGATCATCAATGCGGCTTCAATCGTCGCCTTCAACGGTAATTTCGGCCAGACTAATTATGTCGCCTCGAAGGCTGGCGTGATCGGGATGACCAAGACGTGGGCGCGCGAGTTTGGGCCGAGCGGTGTTCGCGTGAATGCTGTCGCTCCCGGCTTTACCCAAACCGAGATGATCGCGCACGTGCCCGAAAAGGTGCTCGATGAGTTCAAGGGTCGCACGCCGCTGCGCCGCTTAGGTACCGCCGAAGATATGGCGTACGCCTACCTCTTCCTCGCTTCCGATGAGTCGAGCTTTATCACCGGCGAGGTATTGCCGGTTGATGGTGGTTTGGAATTGTAAATGTAACCCAGCAAGCCGGCAGAATCTAGCAGAGACGGCCCAATAGGCCGTCTCTGCTGATCTATACGCTGAGTGGCTTTTTTCGTGCCTTTTGTGTCTTTTCGCGGCTATTCCTAGCCACCAGCGATGGTTACCGCCATATCCCGGCGAGGTATTGCCGGTTGATGCGGCTTGGAATTGTAAATGTAACCCAGCAAGCCGGCAGAATCTAGCAGAGACGGCCCAATAGGCCGTCTCTGCTGATCTGGACACTGAGTGGCTTTTTCGTGCCTTTTGTGTCTTTTCGTAGCTATTCCTTGCTACCGGCGACGTTTACAGCCATATCCCGGCGAGGTATTGCCGGTGGATGGCGGCTTGGAATTGTAAATGTAACCCAGCAAGCCGGCAGAATCTAGCAGAGACGGCCCATTGGCCGTCTCTGCTGATCTGGACACTGAGTGGCTTTTTCGTGCCTTTTGTGTCTTTTCGTAGCTATTCCTTGCTACCGGCGACGTTTACGGCTCTATATCCCGCCCCTTCCCCAGCAACGTGAGCGAAGGGGCCGGGCCAAACGAACAACCTACTTCTCGACTTCAACCAACTCAGTCTCGGCAGTTTCCGCCTCTTCCGCCACCGCGCTGCGCTGCAACGCGGCGCCGCCAGCCAGCGCCGCCGCACCCAACCCGGCCAGCCACGCCAGCGGCGTCAGCGCGCCACCGGTGTTGGGCAAGGTTGCCGGCGTGGGTTGGGCCGGAGTCGCCGGCTGCGCCGGGGTCGTCGCCGGCGCAGCGCCAACCGCGATCCGGCCATCAACCGCCGGATTAACCGGCGAATTGGCGGCAATGTACTCTTCCACAACATCAGCCAGAATGAAGCCGGTGTCAACCTGATTGCGCCCGCGGGTAAAGACGCTGTAGCCGTCGCCGCCGGTGAGCATAAAGTTGTTGGTGACGACTATATAGTCAGCATTTTGGTCGATCGGCGCACCGCCGACGGTCACACTTGTCACCCGGCTGGCCGCCGGCAGCGATGGATCATAAGTAAAGCTGAAGCCAGCAATCTGCGGGAAGCGGCCCGCGCCGCTCTCAACTTGGCTGACGCCGTTGTTGAGCGCCTCGATCACTTGCGCGCCGGTCAGCGTCACTAGCGCCAGCGTGTTACCGAACGGCAGCACTTCCAAAATCTGGCCGACCGTCACCGGCCCCGCCGGGATCGATGCCCGAATGCCGCCGCCATTGGTGATCGCCAGCGTCGCCCCCGCGCTGCGCGCCTTGGCCAACATCGCTTCGGCCACCAGATTGCCCAGATTCGTCTCACGCGAGCGGATGTTGGTGCGGCTGCCATCGAGATCAACCGCCGCTGAACCAACCACCCGCGCGCGCAACTGCTCGATCGGGCCTTTGAACACGGCAATCCGGTTCTCGAACCCTTGATCCGCCGGCAGCGACGGCAGCACCTCAGTCGGATTGCCCTGCAAATCGATCACCGTGCCCGCTGCATTAAAGGCCACCGTAATATCACCGAGCCAGCGCCCCCACTCCCAGTCGGTCACAACGACAACAGGCTTGCCATCCGGCCCGGCAATCAGTTCGGGGTAGGGCGGTGTACCCACATTGTTCATCGGCCCCATTGGCGTATGCGAGTGGCCGCCGATGATCAGACTCATGCCACCGACTTCGCGAGCAATTTGACGGTCAACGTTGATCCCAACATGGGTGAGTGCAATGATGGTAAAGACGCCTTCGGCCTTCAGCGCCGCCACCTGCTGGCGCGCCGCTTCGATCGCTGACGTGAAGGTAATGCCGGGGCCAGCGTTTGAGAGCACGCCGGTGTCTTCCGGGGTCAGGCTGAAGATACCGATCTTCCGGCCATCTTTCTCAATGATCGTGCGCGGCTTAATCAGCCCGGCCAGCGGGTTGCCGGCGGCAACCGAGATATTCGCGCTCAACACCGGGAATTTGGCCCGCGTGATGAAATCAACCAGCGCCTGCGGCCCTTTGTCAAACTCGTGATTGCCAACGGCCATCGCCTCGTACCCCATCGCATTGTAGAACTCGAGGTCGGCCATGCCGTTGTACTGGTTGAAGTATAGCGTTCCTTGGAAAACATCGCCGGCATCGACCAACAAGGTGGGCATTGCCGTCTCGCGGCGGATCTTGTCGATCAATGCTTTGCGACGCGACACGCCGCCATGAACCGGATTGTTGCCGCTAAACACCGGTTCAATCCGGGCATGGTGATCATTTGTGTGCAGAATCCGCATGCGGAATGCAGGATTTTCCTGCGCCAATGCTAGCCGGAAGCTGCCGTCGCTATAGATTGCGAGCAGCGCCCCCGCCCCCAGAGCGACCGTCCCCTTGAGAAACCGCCGGCGTGAGATCTTCTCCATAAGGCATGGTCTCCGTTTCAAGTCGCGAACAACCACAACCAAACCGGATTGCCTTGTATGATGGCAATCCGGTTGGAACCATCGAGTGTGCAAGCATCAAGGTGCAAACCAACGTTGAACTGAAATGGGCATGCGCATAGTACCGTAGATAGAGCGTTTTGGCAAGTGAATTCAGGGAGCGTTTTTGCTCGCTCTGATGCAATTAAGCAATTTTTCAAGCTCGCTTAATCATTTCTTGATGTAACCGCACGCTATTGTAATGATGGCAGGCCTATGAAATGCGACAGCTTCGCTACCGCATTCTACATTCATCCAATAACCCGCATGCTATTGTGATGATGAGGTTCGTTGAAGTGCGGCAGCCAAACTGACGCACTCCAAAATGGCCGTATCAATGGCGGTGACAGCTCCGCTGCCGTCCTCCGCATCATCAGGTATAATACGTATGTTCCCTGCCCAATCGACCAATAAGGAGCGATGTATGCCCCGCACTGAGCTAGCCCCCACGCTGATCAGCGCCATCGAAGAGGTGCAACAGCGTGTGCTCTGGTTATCGACGCTGATGATCCATCACGCCAACCACGTGCGCCCTAATCCCGACGGGGTGAAAGTGGGCGGTCATCAGGCGTCTTCAGCGTCGATGGTCACGATCATGACCACGCTCTATCTGCACTATTTGCGACCCGGCGATCGGGTGTCGGTCAAGCCGCACGCTTCCCCAGTGTATCACGCTATCCAATATTTGCTAGGCCGGCTCGATGCGCGCTACCTCACCCAACTGCGGGCGTTTGGCGGTTTGCAAGCCTATCCGTCGCGCACCAAAGACCCTGACCCGCCCGATTTTTCCACCGGTTCGGTCGGGCTTGGCGCAGTTGCGCCGGCCTTTGCCGCCCTTAGCGCCCAGTATGCTGCCGCGCATTTCAACCGGCCCGCGACCCAACGCTTTATCGCGCTCGTTGGTGATGCCGAACTTGATGAGGGTAATGTGTGGGAAGCGGTGATCGACCCGGCGCTCGCCGATCTCGATAATTTGCTCTGGATCGTCGATCTCAACCGGCAGAGTCTCGACCGGGTGGTGCCCGGCATTCGCGCCGCTCACCTCAAGCGTCTCTTTGCCGAGAGCGGTTGGCGGGTGTTGGAAGCTAAGTACGGCTGCCGCTTGCAAACCCTCTTTGCCCAACCCGGCGGCGAGGCGTTGCGCGCGCGCATTGACGAGATGAGTAATGAAGAGTATCAGGCGCTCATCCGCCTGCCCGGCCCTGATCTGCGCCCCCGCCTGATCAATGGCGATGATCGCCTTGCCCGCTTGCTCGCCACGGTGCCCGATGATGAGTTGCCGGCGACACTGGCGAACCTCGGCGGTCACGATGTGATCGAATTGCTCAAGACGCTCGAGGCCGCCGATGCCGAACCGCGCCGGCCCACGATTATCTTTGCCTATACGATTAAGGGGTGGGGACTGCCCATCGCCGGCAATCCGCTCAACCACTCGATGCTGCTCACGCCTGAACAGATCGAGGCCCTCCGCGAACGGTTCGGCATCGCTCCCGGCCAC
Source organism: Chloroflexota bacterium (assembly GCA_030550625.1). GTDB lineage: Bacteria > Chloroflexota > Chloroflexia > Chloroflexales > Chloroflexaceae > Chloroflexus. The sequence continues at coordinate 9,737 of JAUQOZ010000277.1, forward strand.
GAGTGGGATCGGCTGCCGCCTGATTCGCCCGGCGGCCAGCTTTGCGCCGCTGCGGCAGCCCGTCTGTACGGCGCGCCTGACCAGCCAGAGCCTGCGGTGACGATCCCGCTGCCTGATGAGATTGCGGTGCCGGCTAGCGGTATGGTCAGCACCCAAGACACCTTTGGCCGCTTTCTGGTGCGCGTCGCTGATATTGCCGGTCTGCGTGAACGGATCGTAACCGCTTCGCCAGACGTGTCGGTTTCGACCAATTTGGCCGGCTGGATTAACAAGACCGGTGTGTTTGCCCGTCACGAAGAACCGGATTTTGAGACCGAAGCCTATCGGATGTTGCGCTGGCGGCGCTGGCCGGGCGGGCAACATATCGAGCTGGGCATTTCTGAGATGAACCTCTTTATGCTGCTGGGGATGTTTGGCTTGGCAGGCGACCTGATCGGCGAGCCGCTCATCCCGATTGGCACAGTCTACGATCCGTTTGTTTGCCGCGGCCTCGATGCGTTTATCTACGGTCTCTATTCAGGGGCGCGATTTATTGTCGTCGGCACTCCCAGCGGCATCACCCTCTCGCCTGAAGGCGGCGCGCACCAGTCGTCAGTGACGGCTTCGTTGGGTATCGAACTGCCCAATCTGGCCAGTTTCGAGCCATGTTTTGCCCTTGAAACGGCGTGGCTGCTGCGCGAGGCGCTCCGGCTCTGTATCGATCCCAATGGTTCGGCTAGCTATCTGCGCCTCTCGACCCGCCCGATCGACCAGAACTTGCTCCAACCGGCCCTTGACCGCCTCGGCGTCGAAGAGCTGCGCCGGCAGGTGTTGCGTGGCGGCTACCGGCTGATTGACCGCGCCGATTATCAAGATCATCCAAGTGCGCCGGTGGTGCAGATTGTTACCAGTGGCACATTGGTGCCGGAGGCGGTAGCGGCAGCTCATTATCTGCGCCGCGAAGGGGTGGCGGTGAATGTGATCAACCTCACCAGCGCCCGCCGTGTGTACGAGCAATGGAAACAAGGTGGCGATGTGAGCTGGCTCATCCCACCCAGCGAACGCAACGCGCCGATCGTGACCGTCCATGATGCCGCTTCGCACGCGCTGGCATGGCTCGGTTCGATCTACGGCGCGCCGCTCCGCGCCCTCGGCGTTGACCGGTTTGGCCAATCAGGGTCGCGTGATGACCTCTACCGCGCCTTTGGGCTTGATCCGCTGTCAATCGCGGAAGCAGCGTTTGAGCTAGTGGATTAACACCGCAGGGGGCGCAGAGGACGCAGCGTTAAGACGCTCGATTGCTTGCCAATGCCGTTTGCCTCTGCGTCCTCAGCGGTAAAACCCCGCCGCTTCAAACCTATCAGAGTGGGTTTATAGGGTTATTGGCATAACCTGCCTTGAGCCAACCTCCTCCTCCGCGCCCTCTGCGCTCTCTGCGGTAAGAACAATTGGCGATCTCTGCGGTCACGTCACCTACCGCCGCCCATACAACAACAGCGTGGCGATCAAGGTCTGGGCAAAGGTCAGCGTGGCATTAGCCGGCGCCGGTTCCTCACCGGTCACTACCTGCCCGCGCACCGGCAACCGCGCGCGCAAGGCATCGCTGACCTGCTGGAGCGCAGAATCATTCGTTGCCGACACCAATACCGCTGGCAAGCCGTCTTCATCCGCTGGTACTGGTTGAATCTGGATCGCTGTTGCAGCCTCTGCCGGCTGCGCCGCGCTCGCTAAGTCAAAGGTCAGAGCGCGCCGCCGCAACGACATCTGCAAGGCAAGCCCATCCGTCGCCGGCCCAAAGCGCAACACCACATCCGCCAACGGGCGCTGAGGCGCGATATAGCGCTGGATGTCACGCTCGCGGGCCGGCCACGCCGCGCGCACCTGCTCGACGGTATAACCGCGCTGTTTGACATCCCGTTCTTCGCGCCAGCGCCGGTATAGTTCGGGATGCGGATCGAGATAGACCGTCAAGTCAAACAGCTCAGCTTGCACCGGTGGAGTGAGGGTGAGCGCGCCATACGCAATCACCAAACTGGTTGGCGCCACTCGCTCACTGCCTCGCGGCGCTCCGGCCACGTGATCGTATACCGGCTTATCGATGGTTTGGCACCGGCGCAATGCCGCCAAATCAGCCGCCATGCGCTCAAGGTCGGTCGCCGCCGGATCAGCGTCGGTCAAGCCGAGCGCCGCCCGTTCGGCCCGGCTGTAGCGCAGATAATCATCGAGACTGATCGGCGTCACCCCCTGCGCCCCCAGCAGACGAATAATCCCGCGGGTCAGCGTCGTCTTGCCAGCGCCGCTCGCGCCAATCAGACCAAGCATCAGGGGTCGGTCGTCCATAACCTCTTCTCATGAAGCCGAACGGGATTTCCAATCGGCCAAAAATTGCTCGATGCCGCGATCGGTCAACGGATGGCGCATCGCCTGCTGCAACACCTTGAACGGGCAGGTCGCAATATCGGCTCCCGCCAGCGCCGCTTCGACAATGTGGCGCGGATGGCGGATCGAAGCCGCCAGAATCTTGGTTGTAATCTCGCGATCTTGGCGGTAGATGCCGGCAATCTCACGAATGAGTGCCATGCCATCAACGCCGGTGTCATCCACCCGCCCAACAAAGGGGCTGATGATAAACGCACCGGCTCGCGCCGCCAACAGCGCCTGCACCGAGTTAAAGCAGAGCGTGACGTTGCAGCGGATGCCGTGCTTAGCCAACTGGCTCACCGCGCGCAACCCCTCGGTTGTGCTCGGCACCTTGATAATCACATTCGGGTGCCACGAAGCGTATTCAATGCCCTCGCGCACCATGCCCTCAGCATCGAGCGAGATGGTCTCGGCGCTGATCGGGCCGTCAACTAGTTCGGCAATCTCGGTAATGATGGCTTTGAAATCAGCGCCGCGCTCACGCGCAATCAAAGTCGGGTTGGTCGTCACCCCACTGAGAATGCCCCAACTGGCCGCTTCCCGAATCTCGGCCAAATTCGCGGTATCAAGATAGATTTGCATCAGGTTCCTCCTCTATTTGGGCGCCATGCGAATCGCGCCATCAAGCCGGATCACTTCACCATTCAACATCGGATTTTCGATAATATGCTGCACCAGCGCTGCATACTCCGCCGGACGGCCAAGCCGTGAGGGGAAGGGCACCTGTGCGCCGAGCGATTCGCGCGCCGCTGCCGGCAAGCTGGCCATCATCGCCGTATCGAAAATGCCCGGCGCGATCGTCATCACCCGGATGCCAAACCGGGCCAATTCGCGCGCCGCCGGCAAGCCCATACCCACGACCCCCGCCTTCGAGGCCGCATACGCCACTTGCCCGATTTGGCCGTCGAAAGCGGCAATCGAGGCCGTATTCACAATCACCCCGCGCTCACCCTCATCGTTTGGCTGGTTGTTGGCCATCGCCTGCGCGGCGTAGAGCATCATCTGGAATGTGCCGATCAGATTGACCTCGATCACCCGTTTGAAACGAGCCGGGTCATGCACGCCATCGCGCCCCAACATCCGCTCGGCCAGCACGATGCCGGCGCAGCAGACTAGCGCGTGCAGACTGCCGCCATTCGTTGCTGCCGCCACCGCCGCCGCACACTGCGCCGGATCGGTCACGTCGGTGCGCACAAACTGCCCGCCGATCCGTTCGGCCAGCTCAATGCCAGCCGCCTCGTTCAGATCGGCAATCGTCACTCGCGCCCCGGCCCCCGCCAGCCGCTCGGCTGTCGCCGCTCCTAACCCCGATGCGCCACCGGTGACCAACACACCGAGACCGTTCAGTTGCATTGCTTGCTCCTTTGCTCAGCGGGCAACTGCCCATTCAAAATGCATGCCATCACTGGCGCCTCTGCCATCGTAATTCCAGTGGCCGCCCCAGAAGAACCCCAGCGCATTGGCGATCGGCACTAACTCGCGCACCGAGCCGCGATCGCCCACTAGCGCCGCCGGTTTGTAGAAAGCATTCCATTGCGCGTTGATGTCGAAGGCCGTGCCATACGCATGGTTGCTCAACGTGGTCGGATTGCTGCGAATGGTGCGCGGCCACCATGCGCCGTCAAATGTTAACACCAAATGCAGCAATCCCGCATCTTCCCATGCCTGCCACAACCGGCGCAACTGGTCAGCCGCCAGCCGGTGAAACTTGATCCGCCCGCCGTTGGTATTGCGGAACCGGGCCAATTGCGGAATCGACACCTCGATCAGGTTTTGCGCCACCCAATCGTTGGTGATGGTAATATCATCGCCGCTCTTGCGCACCCACTCGATTTTACCCAAGATTCGCTCGCGCTGGCCGTTGCGATCGGTCAGAATATTGAAATCAGGCATGGGAGGCCAATTCGGATCGCGACGCGGCGGCCCGGCCCGCACCACCTCCGGCGCATTCAGAATTGACGATACTGGCGGCGGTGGCTGGGCCGGTTGCGCCGGGGCCGCAGGTTGCGGCGGCGGTGGCTGGGCTGGCTGCGCCGGGGCCGCAGGTTGCGGCGGCGGTGGCTGGGCTGGCTGCGCCGGGGCCGCCGCCGGACGCGGCTGCCACGCCTGTACCTCAGCCGGACGCGGCAGCTCGCTCATCCGGCGAATCACGCCATCCGGCCCACGATACAGTGTATCATACGCAAAGACTTGCAGATCGTATGCCGTCCCATTGATCGTCTCGCGCACCACCCCGCTCAGCGGCGTACCCAGCTTCAACTCCAGCGCCCGCTGGTGAAACGGATCGGTAGGATTGTACGGCACGCCAGCGACTTTATACGTTTCGGCCCACAGTTGGGCATACTGCGGGCTAGCGGGGTCAGTCAGACTGAGAAAGAAACAACCGGATTGCTGGCTCATCGGCGTATAGAGGGTGTCGCCAGCAAAGACTTGCAGCGCAAACGCGCGGTCAGCCGTGACGTAATTCCCGCTCAGCGCCGGGCCAAGTTTGGCTTGCAGCGCCACGAAATGGAAGCGCCAATCGGCGCGAAACTCGGTCTTGCCCTCGAGCGGCGCGCGCGCCGCGCTCGCCTTCAACGCACTGCGATAGCTCGCCTCAATCAAGGCGCGACTCACCCCGCCGGCAGGAATCGCGCCGATGTCCGGCCCCAGCAGATTAGCCAGACTCTGCACCGCAGCGTACTGCGTGCCCTCATTAAAGATCGTATCGCGGGCAAAGACCTGAAAGTTATACGTCTTGCCATCAAGCGCCACCGGCGGCGGCTCGTTGGGAGCCAGCGGCGCGCCGAGATCAAACTTGCCCCAGTGCAATGAAAAAGCTTGGTTGAGCCGCAACTGCGCGCCACGCTGCCGCCACGTCACTGTCGCCAAACCCACCCACAGCTCTTGTTCGGGAGAGCGCACGCCGCTGCCGAAGATGAACGCCTCAGCCGGGGCAACCGGCGGCGCTGGCGGCAAATACGGCAGCACCCGGCGCTTCCCGCGAGCATCGGTGATCAGCATACCGATATCAGCCAACGACAGGCCGTGTTGCTCGACCACCGCCGGCAACCAATCAGCCAGCACCGCGACTTGCGCCTCGCTCAGATCGGTCAGCGCCGGCGCTGCAAGGCTCACGACCACCGCCACCCGGTCGAGATTATGCACTCGCCCGCGCCAAATTGCCCGGCCTAACCCATAGCCGGCCCGCGAGGTAGCGACCAGTTGATGCAATGCCCCAGCTCGATCAAGGTAGAAATGGGGCAACATTGTCACATCCGCGCTTTGGTAGGCGGCCAGCGCCAGCGCGGCAGGCTGCGCATCGGCCACTGCCACCACTAACGCCACCGGACTGCCTGCGCGACTCCTCCCCGCCCGATCCGGCCTGCCCACCGTGATCGCCCGCACCTCAGCGCTGCTCATGGCACGCTCCATCATTGCTAAAAATTGCTCTCGGCTCATCGTAGCACAGGGTCATAGAGAAGGCAACGAATCGGAGGGAGACAGCACGGGGGATGAGGGAGTTAACGCAAACCCGCAAAGGGTGCAGAGGCGCAGAGATTTTTAACGCAAAGCCGCGAAGGGCGCGAAGGACGCAGAGGTTTTTGGGGAAGCGCCACTCCCCCCGGTTGTCATTGCGAGCGGAGCGCAGCGAAGCGAAGCAATCCCCTGCGAGCACGCAAGCGGAACCTTTCCGCCGAAGGGGAGATTGCTGCGGGCGCTGCGCGCCCTCGCAATGACATCATTCCTCTCTGTGTCCTCCGCGCCCTCTGCGGTAAAAAACATTCCCCTCTCCCGCCGTCAGGTGGGAGAAGGGGCGGGGGGATGAGGGCCGATTAGGCCGCACGAAAGTTGTAGAACTCCTCTGGAGGTGGCGCATCCTCCGCATGAATCCCCCGCTTCAGCGCACACAATCCACTATCGGTTAGGAATAGTGCAAGGGACTACTCGCAACATAGTATAAAAAACCTATTGCCTGCTCCCTAGATTGGCTAGTAGACTACCCATATAGATTGCGCCAATCAATAATGGAATTCGGGAGCTATATCACATGCGTCGATCCCTGCTCTTGTATCCGATCTTCGCTAGTCTCATTGTCCTGCTGTCACTGCCGACCAACATCGTTGCCCAATCGGAAACGCCGCAAGCTCAACCAAGCACTATCTTTATTCCCCTGATCAGCCGCACAGTGACGTACCCGCCGCTCTCCTCCAACTGGTTAGAGCGGGTGAACGCCTATCGAGCGCGAGCCGGCGTGCCGCCGGTCACTGAAAGTAGCGAGCTCAACAGCAACTGCTGGGAACATGCGCGCTATATGGCCGAAAATAACCACCTTACCCACGACCAAGACCCGGCCAAGCCCTTTGCCTCGCCCACCGGCCAGATCTGCGCGCAAAAGGGCAATGCGTGGATTGGATGGGGCAACATGTGGCAGCCGGCTGACGCCGTTGATAGCTGGATGAAATCGATCGGCCATCGCATCTGGCTGCTCTACCCCACCACGCCCACCTTCGGGTTTGGGTTTTACACCACCGCCACTGCCAAATGCAGGGTGAATAACGTAAACTGGCACTGCAACGGCGCCGCGCTCGATGTCCTCTCCTACTTTAATTACAGCGCTGATGCTTATTACCCCGGTTGGCCGGTGCGCTACCCCGGCATTGACCAAACCGATGTGCCGGCGACCCAATATCCGATTACGTTGCAATGGCGCTATTTTGGCAGTACGCCGGTGATCAGCAGCACGGTTCTGCGCGTTGTCGGCGGCAATGCCATTCCGCATACCAGTACCACCAACCTGCCGGTCGGCCATAAAGGAATCGCTGTCACTCCTACCGTCAATTTGCCCGCCAATAGCCTGATCGAAGTATCGATCAGCGGATCGTATGATGGGCAACCGTTTACCTACACGTGGCAGTTCCGCACCGGGAATTGACGAGACGGTCAATGACGGCCCACCCGCACTACCCGGTTGAGTATGCCGTAATGATTAGGTATGGAATGCGGCAGTGAAACTGCCGCACTCCATATCAGGATAGCCGCAAGAGGCCGCTTGCCCAAATCAATCGCGTTCCCAAACCGCTGTTTCCGCGCAAATCGATCAACTTGCGCCCCGCCAAACCCATGGTATAATAGGCCGCCCGCGTTGTTCCGCCACGACTTGCGGCACACAAGGAAAGAAATGCATGAGGAGTAGCCTTTCTACACTAGCCCTGTTGCTCAGTGTTTTGTTGATCAGCGCATGTGGCGCCGCAGCAGCTAACGAGCCAGCGCCGCTGCCGACAGCTATCGAGGTTGCCACCCGGCTGCCGGACACCCCGCAGCCAACAGCCGTGCCAACCCTGCCGCCCACCGCCACGCCCGAACCAACCGCTACCCCTGAACCGACTGCCACCCCCGAACCGACCGCTACCCCTGAACCGACTGCCACTCCTGAACCCATCAGCGCACCGCTCGCCGTGCCGCGCGGTTCGGTCACGAGCCGGCCCTTTGCGGTGATGTACGATAATCATCCCAATGCCTACCCGCAAACCGGGATGGATAAGGCAGCCATCGTGTTCGAGGCGTTGGCCGAGTTTGGCATTACCCGCTACATGGCGATCTTTATCCCCGGTATTTCGCCTGATGTCCCCGTGATCGGCCCAGTCCGCAGCGCCCGTTCGTATTATGTCGAATGGGCAAAAGGGTTCCGATCGGTGTACGTGCATGCCGGTGGTTCGCCTGAAGGGCTGCTCTTAGCCGAAACCTCAATCGAATTGATCAATATGGACGCGCTGCGCGGCAATGCCAGCGGCTATTTCTACCGCACTCGTGATCGCAGCGCGCCACATAATCTGTACACCAATAGCGCCAATATCGCCCAGTTTGCTGCGGCAAATGATCGGCCAGTGGAAGGGTTAGAAGAGATCGGCTTCACCTATTCACCCGAAGCGCCACTCGCCGAACGGCCCGCGCAGCAATCGCTACGCTACTTCTTTATTTATCGTGAAGCGAGTGTCGGCTGGCAGTACGATCCGGCCACGAACAGCTATCGCTATCTGCGCGGCAATCGCCCGCACGTCGATGCTGCCACCGGCGCGCAGTTGCAGTTCAAGAATGTTGTCATCCTCGAAGTGCCCGAACGGCCAATTCCCAACGATCCAAAAGGCCGGATCGAGCAGGATGTGATCGGCGAAGGCCCGGCGCGCATCTTCCGCGATGGCCGGATGATCGAGGCCACATGGCGCAAAGCGGCAGGCTATGCTCAGCTCTACCTTGTTGATGCTGATGGCAACGAAGTGCCGCTTGCACCCGGCTCGGTCTGGATCGCCGCCATTCCCGACCTCGCCAATCTGACGGTTGAGGGCGGGCGCTAACACACAACACCCCGGAGCCCGTTGCTCCGGCTTGATTGGGCGGGCGCCGCCAAGCGCTGGCTCTGTTTGCCAGATACACCGCTTACCTCGCTATTGCGCCTCGCAGCGCACAAAGCGGCGCCCCGGCAGACGCATATTCAGATAATCCCATGACGGGGCATTGGTGGCGTTAACCCACGCCAGCATGCCTCACCACGCGGCGGCTGCCCCGCGTCTGCCCGGCACACCGTGCCGAATGCCGCCATAAAAGGAGGAAACAGACTGTATGAGAGGAAGCATCGTTCGCCGCGGCTTGATTGTCGCTGTGCTGGTCGTGCTCTCGACCGCCATCGCCCACGTACAGGCCGCCCCGACGACCGCACCGTCCCAACAGCCACCCGTCGCCCCTACGTACCGCATCTTTGCCACGCGTGAAGGTCTGGTTGGCTACCGCACCGCTAATGGCCACATTATCCAACCCCGCGACCGGTTCGTGGCCCTACCCTGCTGGTGCGCACTCTCCCCCAAAGGCACTGATAAGTTCAAAGTTCGCCTGACCTACAATGGCCGTTCCGTAGTGGTGCCAGTCTGGGATGTCGGGCCATGGAATACGCGCGATGATTATTGGAATCCGAACCGCCGTTACAGCGACCTGCCGGTCGGCATGCCGATGGCCGAAGCAGCCTACTTCCATGGCTACAACGGCGGGCGCGATGAGTGGGGCCGGCGGATTACCCTCCCCAATGGGATCGACATCGCTGATGGCACATTCTGGGACGACCTCGGCATGACGCGGAGTGACTACGTCTACGTCACCTTCCTCTGGCTTGGCGAAGACCCCGGCCCCGGTGATGCGGTGGAGGTTGGCCCAAACCAGTTCACCGATGACGCCGCGCAACAAACAGTCACTGCACCTGAAGGAGCATTTACAGTTGATAATACTGATACCGCCTTCAACCCGGTTGGCAAGGATTGGTACGAAGAACGGTGCGGCTTGAACGGCCAACATCAATGGACATATTCCACCACTGACCCTGCCAAAGCGACTACTGCCGCGGCGTGGACTGCACCAAACCTCAGTCCCGGTTTCTATGAGGTCAAAGCCTACATCCCAACCTGCGGCAATCCAGCCACAACCAGCGCCCGTTACCGGATCAGCCATGCCGGGGCGACGACTGAAGTAACGCTTGACCAACGCTCAGCCAGCGGCCAGTGGGCTTCGCTTGGCACCTATTACTTTGGCGGCGCCGGCAACGAAGTGCCACAGGTCTTCCTCAGCGACCTCACCGGTGACCGCGGTATGGCCGTGCGCTACGATGCGATCGCCTGGGAACCGCGCAGCGATACGACCCCGCCCAATACCCAGATCCTTTCGATGACGCGCGCCGGCAATGGCTTCTTGATCAAGTGGGGCGGTAACGATGATATGACCGGTATCGCCAGCTACGACGTGCAGGTGCGGTTGTTGCCCGATGGCGGTTGGACTGATTGGAAGAAAGAGACAACTGATCTGAGCGCATGGTTTGGCCCCGATGAGGGCAAGCAGTTCGCCTTCCGTGTGCGCGCCCGTGATTGGGCCGGCAATGTCGAGCCGTGGGAAGAGGCTGCGATCGCCGATACCACCAATGTGCCATAAAATGCTACAGGGACACGGCGCTGCCGTGTCCCGATGATCCCGATCCGCCAGAATGTACGAGGGACACGGCGCTGCCGTGTCCCTAGCCATACTCTGTTTACTCGGCGTCTTGCAAGGCGGCGACACCGGGCAGCACTCGCCCTTCGAGCAACTCGAGCGACGCACCGCCACCGGTGCTGACGTGTGACATCTTCTCGGCCAACCCAGCCTGCTCGACCGCCGCGACGCTATCGCCGCCGCCGACAATTGTGATCGCGCCGTTGGCCGACGCTTCCGCCATCGCTTGGGCAATCGCTCGCGTGCCGGCAGCAAACGGCTCGAGCTCAAACACACCCATTGGGCCGTTCCAGATCACCGTCCGCGCCGCCCGGATCTCGGCGCTGTACAGCTCAATCGTCTTTGGCCCAATATCGAGCACGCGCCAACCAGCCGGCACCGCGTCAACGGCAACCACTTGTCGCTGCGCCTCGGCGCTGAACGCATCGGCGATCACCACATCAACCGGCAAAAGCAGCCGCGCGCCACGCTCTTCCGCCTTGGCCATCAGTTGCTGCGCCACCGCGACACTATCTGGTTCCACTAACGAGTCGCCGAGATTCAACCCCTTCGCCAGCAAGAAGGTGTTGGCCATCCCGCCACCGATCAGCAGCGCATCAACCTTGCCGAGCAGATTCTCGATCACGCCAATCTTGTCGCTAATCTTGGCGCCGCCGATCACAGTTACAAACGGGCGCTGTGGATTGCTCAGCGCGCCGCCGATGTAGGCCAATTCCTTCTCCATCAGGAAACCGGCCACCGCCGGCAGATAATGAGCCACGCCCTCGGTGCTAGCATTGGCGCGGTGCGCGGTGCCAAACGCATCGTTGACATACACGTCACCCAGCTTCGCCAGCTCGGCTGCCATCTGTGGATCATTCTTCTCTTCCCGCGGATCGAAGCGGGTGTTTTCCAACACCAATACTTGACCCGGTTTGAGCATTGCCACCGCTGCTTCGGCGGCTGGGCCAGTGATAGCTTCCGTCTTCTTGACCTCAGTCGCTTCCGGCAGCAACTCAAACAAGCGCTCAACTACCGGACGCAAGCTATACTTCGGATCGGGCTTGCCCTTTGGCCGCCCAAGGTGTGACATCAACACGACGCTGGCGCCGTGTTCCAACAGATACCGAATCGTCGGCAATGCCGCTCGGATGCGCGTGTCATCAGTAATCAGACCCTGATCATCGAGCGGTACGTTGAAATCAACCCGCACGAGCGCGCGTTTCCCGGCCCAATCCACATCGCGGATGGTCTTCTTATTCATGCGCGTTCCTCCTTATTCGCGGTGTAACGGCACAGTGCCATTGTAACACAGCGGCTACTTGCCGATGCAAAACCGGCTGAAGATCACATCGAGCAGGTCTTCGCCCACCGTCTCGCCAGTGATTTCGCCAAGCGCATTGGCGGCGCCAGTCAGATCGGCGGCCAGCAGATCGGTCGCCGCATTGGTCGCTAAGGTCTCTTGGGCGGCGCGCAAAAACTCAACGGCCCGGCGCAGGGCGGCGCGATGGCGCGGATTGCTGACCAGATGGGTGGTTCCCATCGCCGGTAATGTGCCGCCGAGTAACGTCGCTGCAATCGTGTGAGCGAGGTGATCGATCCCATGACCGTAGCGCGCCGAACAAGCCACAACTGCCACACAACGCGGATGCTCCGGCGCCGGCGGCGGCGAGCTAGCCGGATCATCGCATTTGTTCCAGACAATAATGGTAGGCCGTTCGGCAGTGACTGACAGCATCGCCGCGTCTTCGGCGGTAAACGATTGCTGGGCATCAAACACTAACAAGGCCAGATCAGCGCTGGCCAGCGCCGATCGCGCCCGCTCAACCCCGATCTGTTCTACCGGATCATCGCTGACCCGCATGCCGGCAGTGTCGATCAGCACTACCGGCACGCCGGCTAGATTGGCCGTCTCTTCCAGCGTATCGCGAGTCGTACCGGGGATCGGCGTCACAATCGCTCGCTCGACCCGCAACAAAGCGTTGAGCAAACTCGATTTGCCGACATTGGGCCGGCCTACTAACGCCACCCGCGCGCCGTTGCGGATCACGATCCCCTGATCGGCCCCAGCCAACAACCGCTCCACCGTCGCTAATGCTTGCGCCACTGGCTCAGCCACCGCCTGCGGCTCGATCCCCTCTTCCGGGAAGTCGATCAGCGCAGTGATGTAGGCCAGCGGTTCGAGCAAGGCGGCCCGCGCTGCCCGCACTTCCCGCGCCAACCACCCGCCGAGTTGAGCTTGCGCCACCGCCAACCCCGCGCTCGTCTGCGCCCGGATCACATCGAGCGTGGCTTCAGCTTGGCTCAGATCGATCCGCCCGTTCAGAAACGCGCGCATGGTAAATTCGCCGGGATTGGCCAATCGCGCGCCGGCAGCTAAGGCCGCTTCGAGCGTGAGCTGTACTGGCAACGCGCCCCCATGGCAAGAGATTTCAACTACGTCTTCGCGGGTAAAGCTGTGCGGCGCAGCCATGAAGGTCAGCAACGCTTCATCAATGACCGCCCCATCAGGCCCGATCACATGCCCATAGCGCACCCGATGGCTACGCAACCGGCCCGCGCGCACCGGACGGAAGATCTTCAGCGCAATCGCTTGAGCTTCCGGCCCGCTTAGCCGTATAATACCAATACCACCCTCACCGGGAGGGGTCGCAATCGCTGCAATCGTGTCGCTCATTGAGGTTCCGTGCGTCTGCTGGCTACACTGTTCCGCCTGATCACCCTCTACAATACGCTCGCCAATCTGGCCGGATTGCGCGGTCTGAACTGGAGCGAACGGCTTGCCATCCCGTTGTCGGCGCTGAGTTGGCGTCTACCGGCAGCAGGCTGGCCCGCGGCGATAGCCCTCGCGCTGCCGGCGCTCATCGCCCATCTCGGCTTGGCGACCTTACGCCGGCGCGATCTTAATCCACGCCGGCAACTCCAACCGGGAAGTTATTCCGATCGCCACATTACCCGGCTCGATCTGCCCGCCCGCCACGGCCCGGTGCCGGCCTTGCACATTGTGCCGCGCGGCGGAGCCACCGCAGCCGTGCTGGTGACTCATGGTTCAGGATGTGACAAAACCTTCTACGCATGGCGGTTGGTCAATGCCTTGATCGAACGGGGATTGGCAGTCGTGCTGATTGATCTCGATGGCCATGGCGAAAGCCCGCGCCCGCAGTCCTTCCCGCAGATGGTTGAGAGCGTCGCCGATCCGCTTGGCTGGCTGCAAATGCGGTATCACCGGATCGGCGCGCTCGGCATGAGTTTGGGTGGCGCCGTGCTGGCTCGCGCTGTCGCCAACGGTGCGCCAGTTGATGCACTCGCGCTGTGGGAAGTGCCGCCGCGCATCCGGCTCGATGCGCGCCGATACCGTCAGGTGAAGATTCGGGAAACAATTGCCATTGTGCAACTGCGGATGCTGCATCTGTTCCGCGATGGCGCCATTGACCACGTGATCAAGGCATGGCAGACGAGCGGCATCCGGGCCACGATTAGCACGTGGGATCTGTTCGATGCGCTCGATGTACCGGGTAGCCTGCGCATATTAGCTCATCGCCAACCACTGCTCCCAACGTTGATGGTCTATGCAGGCCGCGACGCTATCGTCCCGCCGGCGGCAGCCGCCGAAATCGCTGCGCTGGCCGCCGGTTGGGCCGAATACCATCTGTTGCCGTTTGCCAGCCATATCTCGCTGCCAATCGATCTTGCGTGTATCACCCTGACCGCCGATTGGCTCCGCCGGCAGCTTACCGCTGCTGCGGAGTCAGAATGGCATCAATCAAGCCATACTCTAACGCCTGCGACGCGGTCATATAAAAATCACGGCTAAAATCGGCTTCTAACCGCTCGACCGGCTGGCCAGAGTGTTTGGCCATAATCTCGCGCAACAGCCGCTGCAACCGCAGCATCTCATCAACCGCGATCTGCACATCCGGCGCATACCCCTCTGCGCCGCCGCCAGCCGGATGCGAGTGGATCGTCGCATGCGGCAAGGCAAACCGCTTCCCCTTCGCCCCAGCGCAAAGCAGCACTGTCGCCATGCTCGCCGCCCGGCCCACGCACACCGTGCAGATGTCAGGCGTCACGAGCTGCATGGTATCGTAGATCGCCAACCCCGCCCGGATCACACCACCCGGACTATTGATATACATCCAGATATCCCGCTCAGGGTCTTGCTGCTGCAACACCAACAACTGCGCCACTACCGACGAGGCCAGCTCATCATCAATCGGCTCGCCGATAATAATCACCCGTTCTTTTAGCAAGCGGGAAAAAATATCCCAACTCCGCTCACCGCGGCTGGTGCGCTCGACAATTGTAGGCACCGGAATGGAAGGCATATCATCCTCTTTCTGATTGATCAACCAGCACACAACTGCCGGTCATCGTCTTTGACTGTCGCTTCACTATCACTGCTCGCTGCGCAATCTCGTAAGGCTGCTGATACTGGGATGGCGCTACCGGCACAACGGCAATCGAGACACTCAGCAATGCATAACGGCACGGACGACCTTGCCGGTCGTGACCGAAAATATAGCCCCGCTCGCGATCCTCTGCGGTATAAAAATAGGGAATCGTCGCGTCAAAGCGTTTGATCATTTCTTGACCAAGGCGTTGCGCGCGTTCCAACGTTGTCACCAACACAAAATCATCACCGCCGAGATGGCCAAGAAAATCGTCCGCTTCGCCATACCAATGCACGATGTCGGCCAAGAGCCGGGCCGTATGCACAATCACCGCATCGCCCTTAAAAAATCCGTAGTGATCATTATACCCTTTAAAATGGTCGAGATCGATATACGCCACCGCAAACGATTGCTGTCTCGCCAGCCGCTCGTGAATGACTTGTTCAATCACGATATTGCCGGGCAACCGCGACAGCGGATTCACGCTGCTATCCCGCTCACTCCGGCGCAAAATCGAACGGATCCGGGCCGCTAATTCCGCTGCGCTGCACGGTTTCACGATATAGTCATCGGCGCCTAATTGCAAACTCCGCACCTTTTCATCCAGTGCGCTGACCGCAGACAGCAACACCACCGGCGCCAACCGCGTCGCCGGCGTCGCGCGCAGGGTATGCAATACCTGCAAACCATCGCCATCAGGCAACAACCGATCGAGCACGACGAGATCGAAATGCTGCGTAGTCGCCAATTGCACTGCTGTCGCACTATCTGCTGCCGTCACGACCACAAACCCGGCATCGGTCAGTTGTTGGCCAAGCGTAACCCGAATCTCCGCCTCGTCATCAACCAAGAGAATCCGTGGCACCCCTCGCTCACTCTGATGCGCGGTCAACAAACGCTGCACTTGCTCAAGCAACGGTTGGCTCAGATCGAGCAGCGGCACGGCGCCGCCAACCAATGGGTGGTGGCTCGCCACCGCCGCCACCACCTCGCGCGTCTCCGGATCGGTACGGGCAATCTGGACACAGGTAGGCGGATCAATGTCCGCGATTTCCTCTGCTATTACCAGCAAGCGAGGCCGGCGGCGACGGGCAAGGTCAAGGCCAGCCGCCCCAGTCGCGACGCGCTGCACATCTAAACCCGCTGCTACCAACGCCTGCGCAAGCCCATCAAGCATCGCCCCACCCGCCAGCACTGCCAATCCCGATCCGATTGAAACGACTGGCGCCGGTGCTGGCTGCGCCGGCATCGCCGGCTGATACGCTTCAATTGGCACCCGCGCAACGATCATATCGCCTTCCACCTGCAACCGGCCAGTTAAGAGTTGGCTAAACTGGCGCAAGCGGGCCGTCGATCGCTGCAACGAACCGATCAAGTTGCGTAATCGCTGATCATCACTCTGCCCATAGTGATGCACCAGCAGGTCTACTGCGCTCTGCAACGCCGTGAGCGGTGATGCAAGCTGATGGATAAACTTTTCCACTTCGGAAGGAGTCTTATTCATCACCATCCTTACGTGTCTGCATAACGGATGTCAACGTGGCGATAAGACGCTCAGCCGTAACCGGTTTCTCAAGAAAACCGCGCGCGCCAAGATTGAATGCTTGGGCTGACGCATCAGGCCCCAAATCATTGGCGGTCAAAATCACAACCGGGATTGCCGCTGTAGCCGGCTGCGCCTGTAAGCGCTGCAACACTTCCAACCCGTCCATACCGTGCATGCGCAGATCAAGCAAAACCGCATGCGGTCGCGAATGCTGCGCTAACTCTAGCGCTTCGACCCCATCACTAGCTGCTAACACCCGCATGCGATGCCGCTGCAAAATACGCATCAACACCGTCCGCACATTCGGATCATCATCAACTACCAGCACCAGCGGCTGCGGTTCGGCAAGCTGGCGGCGAATTTCGGCAATAATGTCTTCAATCGGGCTATCAAACGAAAAGACCCTCACATCACGCACACGGCTCGACACTGGCGCATCACTGATCACGATCATCGGCACAATCCAGTAGTGCGGAACTGCGCGGATCTGACTGATTCGATCATCGAGATCGCCAGAGTCGATTAAGACCAGACATGCCGGCTGGCGTGCTGGCGCAGCGGTGTTAATCTCACGGGCCTGCATCTGGATCACGTGCCAGTTGGGATCGGCTTCTAACGCAGCGCGTAGCTTTGCAACCCACGGATGGGCGCCGTCAGCAACGACAATCAGCGGGAGTTGGCCTTCCACCGGTTGCGGCTGTACTTTCGCCACCGGCACCGTAAAA
>JAUQOZ010000347.1 GCA_030550625.1 Chloroflexota bacterium
CCTGCCTTCCCCCGCTGGGGGAGGGTGTTGAATAGCCACGAAAGGCCACAAAAGGCACGAAAACTATACATTTTTTGCGTCTTTTGTGTCGCTTTGTGGCTATTCGGCGCAGAGACTCTTAACGCAAAGGCGCGAAGGACGCAGAGGGCGCCAAGGTTGTTTGAGAAGCGCCGCTCCCCGGTTGTCATTGCGAGCGGAGCGGTCGGGACAGAGCCGCGCTCTGACCGCCGCGAGGCGAAGCAATCTCCCGCGAGGACGGGAGCAATCCGCTCAGGCATAGAACGCGCCGGCGGAGGAGATTGCTTCGGGCGCTGCGTGCCCTCGCAATGACAAGATGCCGCTCTCCACCCCCTCCGCGTCCTCAGCGTGCTCTGCGGTAAACCTCGTACCCTCACCCCCAACCTCTCTCCCCCTAGCGTGGGAGCGGGGGCTGGGGGGTGAAGGTGCTCTACCCGCTCTTTTCCCCGTTACCCCACCCCCTGCCCCTCCCCTTACACGGGGAGGGGGGATAGCCATGCCAAAAACTTTGAAATGTTCTGTGCCTTTTGTGTCGCTTGGTGGCTATTCTCCTCACCCTGCCTGTTCGGCTAACACGCCGGCGGCGGCGTTGATCGCCGCGGCTAACTGGTCGGGGTTGCGCCCGCCAGCTTGGGCGACTTCAGGCTTGCCGCCGCCGCCGCCACCGACGATCGCGGCCAGCGGCTTGACCAGTTGCACCGCGTTCAACCCGCGCCGGACGAGATCAGCGGTCACCATCGCCAGCAATTGCGGCTTACCGTTGATTTGCGCGCCGAGCACAATCACTGCGCTGCCCAGCTTGTCGCGCAGATACTCGCCCATCTCGCGCAAGCGCTCGACGCTATCGGCCTCGACCTCGGCGGCCAGCAACGGCACGCCAGCAACCGTCTGCACCCGGTTCAGCAAGGTCGCAAGCTGCTCGCGCGCCATCTTGCTGCGCAGCGCCTCTAGCTCTTGCCGGCGCTGCCGGTTCTCGGCCAACAACGCCTCGATCCGCTCGGCCAACTGGGAGGGTTGGGCATTGATCCGCGCCGCCAGATCGCGCAACGCTTGGGCCTGCTCTTCCACCCACGCCTCAGCGCCGCGCCCGGTCAGCGCCTCGACGCGGCGGATGCCGCTGCCGATGCTGCCCTCGCTCACCAGCCGGACAAACCCGATCTCGCCGGTGCGATTGACGTGAGTGCCACCGCACAGCTCAAGGCTATCGCGCGAAGCGTACTCGCCATTATCCAAGCCGTTGCCGCGCTCGATCGTCACCACCCGCACCGTATCGCCATACTTCTCGCCAAACAGCGCGATCGCGCCACGCGCCATCGCATCCTGATAGCCGGTAATTTCCCAGCGCACCGTGGCATCGGCCCGCACCCACGCATTCAAACGTCGCTCAACTTCACGCAGCTCTTCGGGATCAACCGGCTTGGTGTGGGTAAAGTCGAAGCGTAACCGATCCGGCGCGACTAGCGAACCAGCCTGCGCCGCGTGCTCGCCGAGCACATCGCGCAACGCGCGCTGGAGCATGTGGGTGGCGGTGTGGTTGCGCTGAATATCGGCCCGCCGCACAAGATCGACCGTCGCTTGCACCTGATCGCCCACGCTGATCGTGCCATCAACTACCCGGCCATAGTGAACGATCAGACCGGGCAGGGGGCGGCGAGTGTCTTCCACCCGCACCGATCCGTCCGGGCCGACCAGCAAGCCGGTATCGCCGACCTGACCGCCACTCTCGGCGTAGAACGGCGTGGTATTAAGCACAATCTGCACGTGCCGCCCGGCGCTGGCCGTGTTCAGCGCATCGCCATCGGCTAGCATCCCAATCACCGTTGCCCGGTCGCTTAGCCGCTCGTAACCGGTGAAGTGGGTATTGGGCAAATCCAGTTCCACCCACAGATCGGCCTCGCCGCCGCGCTTCGTGGTTGCTGCGGCGCGTGAACGGGCGCGCTGTTCGGCCATTGCCGCCTCGTAACCGGCTTCATCAACCGCCAACCCCTGCTCGGCAGCGATCTTTTGGGTCAGATCGAGCGGGAAACCGTAGGTATCTTTCAGCACAAACGCATCGTTACCGGGGATCACCGTCTCGCCGCGGGAGCGCACCTGCTCAATCACCGCGTTCAGGCGGGTGATACCGCCGCTAAGCGTGCGCAAGAACTGGCGCTCCTCTTGATCGGCGGCGCTCAGAATAAACTCGCGCCGCTTGACCAATTCGGGGTAAGCGTCACCCATCTGCTCGATCACCGACGTGATTACCTCAGCGAGGAACGGGCGCTCGAAACCGATCGTGCGGCCCTGATACGCCGCGCGGCGCAAAATCCGGCGCAACACATAGGCCCGGCCCAGATTGCCCGGCAACACGCCATCGGCGATCAAAAACGCAATTGCTCGCGCATGGTCGGCAATCGCGCGGTAGGCGCTGCGGTGGGCCTGATAATGCGCCTCATCGCTGCCGCGCGCGCTGATAATCCGATTGATAATCGCCACAAACAGATCGGTTTCATACGTGCTATGCACCCCCTGCATCACCATCGCCATCCGCTCAAGGCCCATACCGGTATCAACCGACGGGCGCGGCAGCGGCTGCATGGTGGCGCGGTCATACTGCATAAACACGTTATTCCAGATCTCGACATAATTGGGATCGTCGGAATTCACCCCCTCGGCGCGCATCTGGCTAAGGTCATCGCCGATGTACATCGTAATTTCCGAGCAGGGGCCGCAGGGGCCGGTATCACCCATCACCCAGAAATTATCTTTGCGGCCAAAGCGCAATACCCGCGACGGATCGGCCCCCTGCGCGATCCACAACTCGGCGGCCTCATCATCAGGCGGCACCTCATCATCGCCGGCGAAGACCGTAAACCACAGCCGCTCGACCGGCAACTGAAACTCTTCGGTCAACAACTTCCACGCCAGCCGGATGGCCTCAGCCTTGAAATAGTCGCCGAAGGAAAAGTTGCCCAACATCTCAAAAAAGGTATGGTGGCGCGGCGAGGGGCCAACCTCTTCGAGATCGTTATGCTTGCCGCTGACGCGCAAACACTTCTGCGCCGTCACCGCACGGGTATAAGGACGCTGCTCGCGCCCCAGAAAGACATCCTTAAACTGCACCATACCCGAATTGGCAAACAGCAAGGTCGGGTCGTCGGCGACAACCAGCGACGAGCTGGGCACATGGGTATGGCCATGGCGAATAAAGAACGAGATAAAGGTTTCGCGAATTTGGGCCGCGGTTAATTTTTGCATACGAATAACGCCTATTTAACGCCGAAAAGCTTTTCCTCGCGTTATTGTAGACGATGGAAGCGCCGACCGTCAACCGTTTGTCAGCGGGTCATCGTGGCAAGAGTGTAATGCGGTGCGTCATGATAGTGTTGCACCGCTGCGGAAGCGTTAGCTAGCAATCTAACAACATGGTCATTGACACCCGCGCCGCCGTATGCTACACTGTTCTTGACGCATTGCGTCATTCCTTTCCCTGCTTGAAGTCATATCCGGCAACAATGGGGTTGCCCATCGCTCAATGTTGAACAGGAGGCATCTATGGCGCTCATCACTCTCCCGGCCAGCCTCACCCGCGTCATGCAGCAGGTGAATGCACCGTTCGCAGACACATTCCGGGCCTTGCGTGGCATTACCCCGCAAGAAATCGGCCTGCTGCTGAAAAGCATCGCCGCCAAGCGGCGGCCCAAGCGCGTGCCGCCGATCAATAGCGATTTCTTCGACATTTTGGGCGAACTCTCGCCCGAAGAGCGGCTGATCCAGCAGAAGATCCGCTCATATATGGAAGAGAAGATCCGTCCGCTGGCCAACAGCTACTGGGAGCGAGGCGAGTTTCCGCACGAGATTGTACCCAGCTTTGCCCGTCTCGTCGCCGAAACCTTCGGCACCCGGCCTTACGCCATCGACGCCCTCGGCCCGGTGCTGACCGGCGTGGCTTGTATGGAGCTGGCGCGGGTCGATCCATCGATCTACACCTTCTTCGGCGTGCATTGGGGCTTGTGTATGGGGTCAATCGACCTCTTCGGCTCAGCCGAACAGAAGCAACGCTGGCTGCCGCCCATGCAACGCTTCGAGCTGATCGGTTCGTGGGCCTTAACCGAACCCGACGTCGGTTCGGCGACCGCCGCCGGTCTCACGACCACCGCCCGCTTTGAGCGCGGCTACTGGGTGCTCAACGGGGCCAAAAAGTGGAGCGGCAACGCACCGATCGCCGATCTCAACATCATTTGGGCGCGCGACGTATCCAACAACCAAGTGCAAGGCTTCATCGTCGAGCGCGGCACGCCGGGGTACGAGGTCGAACGGCTGGAAGGCAAGATCGCCCTGCGCACCGTACAAAACGCCAATATCCGCCTCGTCAATTGCCGGGTGCCCGAAGCCAACCGGCTGCCGAACGTGGGCGGCTTCCGTGGCATCGCCCGCCAACTGGCGATCACCCGCGCCGCCGTGGCGTGGGCCATGACCGGGGTGGCGATGGGCGCGTATGAAAAGGCGTTGGCATACGCCCAGCAGCGCATCCAATTCGGCCGGCCAATCGGCGGCTTCCAGTTGGTGCAGAACAGTCTGGTGCAGATGCTGGCCAACGTGACCGCGATGCAGACCATGTGTCTGCGGATGAGTCAGATCGCTGCCCGCAACGGCAACATCAGCCACGAGCACGCTTCGCTCGCCAAGGTCTTCTGCGGCGAAAAGATGCGCGAAACGGTGGCGCTGGCCCGCGCCGTCTTCGGCGGCAACGGCATCCTGCTCGAACACGAGGTGGCCCGCTACTTTGCCGACGCCGAGGCGCTCTACTCCTACGAAGGCACCCACGAGATGAATACGTTGATCGTGGGGCGGGCAATTACTGGGATGTCGGCGTTTGTGTGAGGGGGAGGCGCAAAGGGCGCAGAGGGTTTGGTGGGGAATAGCCACAAAGAGACACAAACGACACAAATGTAACTATGTTTGGGCTTTTTGGGTGTTTTCGTGGCGCTCGTTTGCCCCCACCCCAGTGCCCCTCCCCCGCTGGGGGAGGGGAGGCCCTCACCCCCACCCCCTCTCCCGCTGGCGCAGGAGAGGGGCGCTACTGCATTCCGCTCCTGCTGTGCCTCGTCAGTCCATTGCGCGGCTCCCCCTCTCCTACCGTCAGGTGGGAGAGGGGGCCGGGGGGTGAGGGGGTTCACGCAACGCCGCAAAGGTTGTTGGT
>JAUQOZ010000027.1 GCA_030550625.1 Chloroflexota bacterium
CGCTCACGCAGAAACTCGGCCAGCATTGCTTGGGTTGGCGTGAATTCGACAAACACCAGCACTTTGAGGTTTGGATCGCCAGTTTCCGCTTGCAAACGATAGATCCACGCCAGCAACGCCTCGGCTTTGGCATCAGGCCCAACCTGCTCGCAACGGCGGGCCAACTCAAGCAGACGCACCACTTCGCGCCGCTCGTGGCCAAGGGCTGCTGTATACAGCAGCGCTTCACGCAACTCTTCACCGTCAAGATCGTGGATGGCATCAGGGTCTAGGTCACTGGCGCCGGCCGGCAACCCGGCAGCCAACAGCTCCAACCGGCGTTCGAGCGTCGCTCGAATCGCGCGCGTGCTCGACACCACCAACCGTTGCATCAAGATCATCAAAAAACCGAGGTAACTGCGTTTTTCCCGCTGCGCGCGATTGTAGCCCTCACGCACATAGTCGGTTACGGCCTCGTGTAACACACGCTGCGCCTCGTGCCGCGCTTGCCACGCGATCGGCGCTAGTTCGGTACGGCGTGGTTGAAACAGCAGCCGCCCTTCACTATCTACCGCCCGCCGTTTTTCGGTGCGGATGACATACGGTTGCACCCGCTCGCGGGAAATGCTGGTCAGATCGGGGAACGCCGCCGGATCGAGCAGCGCCATTAGGCGGTGAAAAGCATCGGTCTTGCCCTGATGCGGCGTTGCCGAGAGCAAGAGCAGGTGCGGCGCCGCGTCGGCTAGCGCCTGACCTAGCCGATAGCGGGCGACCTGCTCGGTGCTGCCGGCCAGCCGGTGCGCCTCATCCACGATCACGAGATCCCAGCCGGCGGTAATCAAGTCCTCAAAGCGCTCCCACGCCGCGCCCTCTGCGCCCGACGGCGGCTTGACCGTATCAAGCGTGACAATGACCTGATCAAAGGCTTGAAACGGATTCTGCGCAGCTACTTGGCGTTTCCAGCTCTTGTAGTCGTCGCTGGTGATGAGGGTGAAGCGTTCGTTAAA
Organism: Chloroflexota bacterium; assembly: GCA_030550625.1. GTDB lineage: Bacteria > Chloroflexota > Chloroflexia > Chloroflexales > Chloroflexaceae > Chloroflexus. The sequence continues at coordinate 987 of JAUQOZ010000027.1, forward strand.
GTGGAGCGCCAATTCAGCCTGCCACTGCGCGGCCAGCCCTTTTGGCGCCACCACTAGCGCCCGCCGCACCCAGCCGCGCAGTTTCAGTTCCCGCATAATCAGACCGGCTTCAATCGTCTTGCCTAAACCGACTTCATCGGCTAATAGAAAGCGTACTCGCTCACCTGCTAGCGCCCGGCGCAAGGCATACATCTGGTGCGGCAGCGGGATGACCGGCGCTTCGAGCGGCGCCAGCAAGAGATCGCTGCTGAGCGCCTCGGCAATCCGCGCAGCAGCGGCAAGGTAGCCGAGGTGATGCACGGTGAAAGGGGTTGCGCTGACCGGCCCAACCTCGTTTGCCGCCGCCCGGATCACCTCATTCGTCTGCGGCAGCCAAATGCGGTGCCCTGTGCTGCCCCAGATGGAGCCTCGTTCGCTCCCCGGGCCAATGACCGGTTGAGGGCGGAAGACTGTCACCCAATCGCCGGCGCTTGCCGGCAAAGGCGGTGTCACCTCAGACATTGCGCATTGCTCCGTTGTGGTTGCGCCGCTTGGCGCATGAGCGGCTGGCGGATGCTCGCGTTGCTATGACCCATACGGAGATACCACGGCCAAACGAGCCGCGACAACCTCAGCATAGCTACGTTCGGGCTTCAGATAAGCGCCGGATCGGAATCTCCGGGATGTTGCGATGCCACTGCGCCAGATTCATCACCAAGCAATCAGTTATAAATGACCGGCGCCAGTGCGGATGCCGGATCGGCAGACTGCGCTTCAAGGCATCGGTGCGCGTCAACAGTTGCGCTGCATCCAACGCTTGACATGCGATCAAGCCAATAGAGATGATCGGTTTTTGCACGCGCTCGCAACACCATTCGTACACGAAACTGTCGCGACCCTTGAGAGCTACATCTCGATCGAGTTGGCCGCTTTGCAACTTTGCGATAAATCGATTCCGCTCTCGTTCACGAGCTGCCGGGTCGTCAAGGTCTTTGATTTCGAGAAAGACCAGCCGATCAGGCCATTCGAGAATGAAGTTAATCGCTTTCATGCAATGCGATAGCCCATGCGATGCGGGATCATCGAAGCGCCTCCCGGCAACGTGCGGCGGTAATGTCAACTGGAGATCGCGTTCCGTCAAGATGGTCATGGATGGAGACTCGCGAGGCTACGCTTAATTTCCCGGTCGTATACATCGGCGAACGTGTCAGCGATCGCGTTCGGATGAATGGCAGCGTAATCAGGCGTCGAAGCGCACGCGATCTGATCGCCATCGCGATACAATGAATGGAACAGAATCTGATCGCTTGCGCTGCGCTGGAGATCGATTTCTTTTAAGATGAGATAGTCATGGGTGGCAAGAAAGATTTGCACGCCGTTGCGCTGCAACAGTAATAAGATTTCGATCAGCGGCTTAAATAAGCGCGGATTAAGATTCGCTTCCGGCTCGTCCCAACACAAGACGGAACCTTGCAAAAGAGTGCCATTTTGCACCAAGAGCCAGATTAACGCTAGCTTCCGCATCCCCTCGGCGAGCAATGAAAATTCAAGATTGCCGTGGCGATTGCGGAGAAAGAACGCTTCATTCTCGATAATCACGCTGCCTTCGATCATTTGCTGCAACACGCGCAATATCTGCTTGCGTTCGCGATCGATCGGCCCCCGCAACACCGGACGGTACGCCCGATCGAGCACATCGGCATAGACTTCTTCCAAGTGAATCTCCCGCTGCGCATACAACGAACGGAAACCGGGAGCGTTCGCCAACATCTCTTTGACCGGAATGTAGACGCTCTCGATCGGTTGCGCTTGCCATGCGGCGGCGCCGGTGAGTTGCGCCGCCGCCGGATCGCGGGTATGGTTAGAAAATGACAACTGTAACGTACATCCCTCGCGTTCGATCACAATTTCACCGCGCAGACTCTTGTTTTGCCGGCGCACCAATCGCCCCAGCCTGTCGCCGGACGGCATAAACACGCGCACTAATTTTTCGGCAAACGAGCGCTTTGTTTTCGTGATGTCGCAAGCGGCATACACAATCTTCAAGAGATGGGTTTTGCCGGCGCCATTGGCGCCAATAAAGACATTCAAACCGGGTGAGAAGGCAAGCTGCAATTGCTGAAAAGCAGTAATGTGTTTGAGGGTCAGACCGGTGATCGGCATGCGATTGGTTCCTTGTTGCCCGTGAATGCGTGGCGCTTATGCTGCAAGATATGTATGGTTCATGGTATGTGAAAATGGATGGTTGTGCAACTATGACCAGATTTGGATCGCGGTTGCCCCGATTCTGGCACGAGATTGCTTCGCCGCAGGGTCAATGCATGGCACTGCCTTCACGCGGCTCACAATAACAACCAGAGTAGTGGCGCTTCACCACAACCCCTCTGCTGCGTTCTTCGCGCCTTTGCGTTACGCGCCGCTGCGCCGCTGCACGCTGGACGGCTGGCGTATGGCCCTCACCCCTACCGCTGCTCCTGCCTCGCACCCTACGGTCATGAGGCGCCCCTCGATGTCATTGCGAGGGTGCGCAGCGTTCGAAGCAATCTCCTGCTGCCACGGGAAGGATGCCGGCGCCGACTGCATAGGACTTCGCTCCCGCGCTAGTTGAAGAGCGGACAGAACGTTTCACAACTGTTGATCGCGGTGTGATGCCGTAAAGCCCTGTGCTGCGCTCCTCATCACCCCTCCCCCAGCGGGGGATGGGCCGGGGGTGGGGGCATCAGCCCGCGCAGCAGGGCCGGGATCCAGATAGCTTCCGCCCTTGAACCGGTGGGAGAGGGGCAAGGAGGTGAGGGCCTTACCCCTCCATACGCAGTTGCGCTTGGTCGTACCACATCAGCAATTTCGGGTCTTCGTGCAAGACCTGTTCGGGCAGCTTGGCCGCGACATCGATAATCGTGCGGTAGTCTTTGGCTTGCCATGCTTTACGGAATCCGGCCCGCACCGCCTCTAGCCGGAAGACCTTGAGCCGCCGCCCACTGAACGCTTTGTACTCTTCAAACTCGCGCAAGAGCGCCCGCTCGCGCAGTTTTTCCAGATCGGCCGCCCGGTTAGGGTCGGGAACGTACCAGCGATCTTTGGCCCGCGCCAGCACTTGCGGATGGGTGATCACGAGCTGGCCGTTTTCTTCGCGCGCCCGCCCCGCCGCCAGTTCGCGCTGGATGATGTCGCGCAGTTCGCTGCTCTGCTTGAGCCAGCCGGCAAGCTGGCCGGGCACTGGCCCGTCGCCGGTATAGCAGAGAAAGTTCTGTTCGAGCAGATCGCGCAGTTCAAGCAGCTTTTCATGCTTGTGCCAGCCGGCCAGCTCTTTGGTAAATTGCGGGTGCAGTTCCTGGAAGGTCTGCGGTTTGCGGGCCAGTTGCCGCTTGAGCCACTGGATCGCCGAGGCTTCATCGGTGACAAAGAGGGGCAATTGCTGCACCCCTTTGGCCGCCAGCCGTTTGCGGTCGTATTCGGCGGCTTGGTCAGGCAAAAAGTACATCCCGTCGCGTTCGGGGAAGCGTTGGGCCAACCCGGCGTAAAACTCGCTCGCCGAAAGCGGCACTAGCGCGCCGCGCTGGACGTGAAACGCGACCATGCGATCAAACAAGAGGTAGGCCTGTCGCTCGGCGATCACTTCGACGTTGCCATTGACGGCGACAAAGACCGGCAATTGGCTGAGGTGCGCGCGCACAAATTCCCACACGCCGGCTTCGCTGCCGGCAAGGCGCTGGAACTGCTCTTCGAGGCCGCCGTTGGGTTTGTAGCACGAGATGATTAAGTCTTGCTTGACGGCATTCGCGCTGGTGACTTGCTTAAACGACCCCTGCTGCTTGTCGAGCGTGCGCACATCGGCCACCACAAACCCAGCCGCTTGCAACGCCTCTTGGATCGCGTTCCAGACGGCGTTGTGCGAATTGTGGAACTCGACCGTCATCCAGCGCCCCGGCTTGAGCACCCGGTAGTATTCGCGAAAGCAAGCCGTCATCAGGCGTTGGTAGTCGGCCAAGCCCTTGCCCTGCACCCGATTCTCGATCGCTTCCGGCGCCGGGTTGGTGAAGACCTTGAGCCACGCCTCCCACAAGAAGTTGAGTTCTGAGTACATCAGGTTGCCGCCAAAGGGTGGATCGGTGAAGATGTAGTCGATGGAATTATCTGCAATGTTCAATGTCATTGCATGTTGAGTAACGATACAATTCGGTTGAATATGCAATTCTTTAAATGCATTGGTGATATCTAGCAACTTTCGTG
>JAUQOZ010000210.1 GCA_030550625.1 Chloroflexota bacterium
GATTGGCGGGCAATAACTTGTTTCGTCCTCTCCCGCTAGGGAAAGGAAACTTTCTCTAGCCTGCGCGAAACTCCTTTGGGCAATACGTTGCGCGTCGCTTCCTGCCAAGCAGAGTGGCTAGAGATTCCCACTAGCAAAGGGATGCGGGAGGGGTAAAAGCACGACAGGCATCGTTCATTCATCCACAAGTGGCTAGTACCATACCGCCATCACTGATCTGGTTCAAGGTAGAACGTGAGCGGATAGCCAGCTTCGCGGGCGGCGTGATGCGCCTGATAGACCCGCTCTTGCGCCTCTTGGAACGGCAACACCGTTACCAGCGCGCGCCCTTCGTAATGCGCCGTGAGCATGACCTGTTCGGCGCGGGCCAGATCAAGTTCAAAAAAGACGCGCAACACGATCACGACAAAATCCATCGGCGTCACGTCGTCATTTTCGACAATGACGCGATACGGACGCTCAAGCTCTTCATCGCTGGCAACCGCAAAGGTAACGGCGGGCCGCACGACGACTGTTGGTTGTTCAGTTGGCATGGGCTGCTCCGACGGTGACAGCGAGAACCAGTACCTTTTGGCAGTATAACATAAAGCGTCACTGCTCTTTGCGCTGCCGGCGCCGTTTGGCCGCCAGCAAGGCTGCAATCCGCTCTTCGTCGCTGAGGGTAGCCGCTGGCTTTGGCGGGGGCGGGGCAGCCGGCGGGACCGGCGGATCAGGCACGGCCACCCGGCGGGCAGGGCGTTTGACCGGCACAGCAGTGAATTCGGGCAATGGCACAAACAGCCGGCGCAGCGCAATATCAACCGGCAATAGGATCAACGCCAACCAGAGCAACGGAATTGTCACAGGCCAGACATCGTACACAGCGCGGGTGGTAGGCGTAAAGATAGCAGTTGGCGGTGGATCAACGCTGCCGCCGGTCAGCGCCGCAATATCGGCCAACAAGCCGGGGTTGGCGGCAAACCGGCCATATTCGGGTGAATAGCTCACAGCAAAGCCGGCAGCGGCGCTGCCGAGAGACTGGCCGGCGCGATCGAGGGCGCTGACCTGCACCAGATACGCTCCCACCTGATCGATCGTCGCAATGGCGCGATACCGGCCGGGAGCGACTTGGGTAAATGCTAGCTCAAAACTGGTTGCCAGCCCGCTGACCCGGCTGCGGATCTCGCCTAGTTCAAGCGGCAAGCCGCGTTCATCGAGCGCAATAAGATCGATCTCGGCGCGATTAGCCGTCACCGACGCAGTAAGGGTTAGCCGTTCACCACTGCTGAGTGGCAGTGCCTCGGCAACCAGATTGGCGGCAAAGCGGGGAAATGCGGGCCACGTTAACCACGCCGCCGCCCAACGACCACTCAGATCGCTCGTCCACGCCAACACGCGCCCCAAGCCAACCTGCGCTGTTGCCAGCAGCGGAGCGCCGTCATCGGCGACCAACAGCGGGCGAGCAATTGGGCGCCAATCAGCAGCATTGCGGCCACGCAACGGCGGCAACGGGCCAAGGTCGCGCAGCCATGGCACAGGCAAGGCCAGCGCTGGCACAAACGGCTCTTCGATCAGATCGCGATTGGCGATGCGCACCGTTTCTTCGAGAAAGATTTGGGGTAATTCTGCAGTACGTTGCACTAAATAGTAGCGACCGCCACCGATTTGGGCCGCGCGCTCAAGCGCCGGATCGGTATCCAGCCCGATCGCTACGGTGCTGACCGTCACCCCTTGCGCGCGCAGATCGGCGACCAGATCGGCATAATCGGTCTCGGAAATGCCATCGGTGAGCAGAATCAGGTGGCGAATCCGGGCATTCGCTTGCGCAATCGTCTCAGCGGCGAGTGCCACTCCGCTGCGAATATTGGTGCCGCCGCCGGCAGCCAACCGGCTGAGCGCATCTTCGATCGTGAACAAATCGGGCAGCGGTTGCAACGGCAGCAGCGTATCAGCGAAGCTATCGAAAGCGATAATGGCGATCTGATCACGTTGCGATAAACCGCGGCTAGCTTGATACACTGCCTCACGGGCTAGATCAAGTTGGGTGCGCCGGCCATCAACCGGCGCGCTCATACTCCCGCTGCGGTCAATCACTAGCACCAGCGCCAGATCGGGCCGCTCTTCGCGTACCGGCGGATCGAGCGCCACCGGCAAGATCGGCTCAAGGAGCGATCGCCGCCAACCGCCGGCGCCGAACGATTGCGTTCCCCCCACCATGAGCAATCCGCCGCCCAAATCGCGGACATACGACGTCAAAGCGCGTTGCAGCGCCGTTGAAACCGCCTCAGCCGGCGTATCAACCAACGCAATCGCATCAAATGCGCGCAGATCGAGCGGATTGGCCGGAACTTGCGCCGGCGCTTGCACCGCAATCCCGATCCCAGCAGCACGCCACGCGGCAGCTAGCGCGGCGGTACGTTCAGGGTCAACCGTGATCAACAACACCCGCGGCGGCCCGCTGACAAACGTAAACGCTACGGCGCGATTATTCGCCGGTTGGGTATCGAATGGCGCGATCAAACGCGCTTCAAACTGGCGAAAGCCGGGATCGCCCGCCGGCGTGGCAAGCGTTATTTGATTAAGCCCGGCAGCCAGCTCAACCGGCTCTTCCACCGTCAACTGCCCATCAACGATAAGCTGCACCGTTGCCGGCCCGGTCACTTCGCTGTCGATCTGTACCGTGAGCGGAATGGTTTGCTCAACGCTGGCCGTCGTTGGCGCAATCAACGCCGTGATAAGCGCATCAGGGCCGCGCTCAGCCAAGAGCGGCACGACTTCAATCGGTACTCCACGCGCCGCAGCCAGCCGGGCAGCGACCAGCGCATCACCCTCATTTTCGCCGCCATCAGACAACAACACGAGGCGTTGGTGCATAGCGCCGGGCAAGATCGCCAACCCAAGCTGAATCGCATCTTCGATATTGGTACGCGACGCAATCACCAGCGAATCGAGCCGGGTCAGCGGTCGCGGCGGCTCAGCCACGCGCTCGACTGCTGCGCGCGCACCAAAGACGATCACCGCCATCCGGTCATCGGGATCGGCTGCGGCAAGGGCCTGTTCGATATACGCCAGCGCGGCAGCGCGCTGGGCCGGCGCCACTGAATCGCTCGCATCAATCAGAAACACGGTGGCAGTGGCTTGCACGGGCCGGCCCACCTGCAAACCGGCCAACGCCAACACCAACGCTGCGAGCAGCGCCAAGCGCACAACGACCAGCGCCAACATACGCGCCCGGCCAAGGCGCCGGTGCAAATCGGCGCGGCCAAGCCACATGAACCACAGCAAAGGAATGGCGAGCGCAAACAGCCACAGCGCTGCCGGCTCAATCACACTCAGCACAATGACCTCCATTCAACAGTTGCGGTGGATCGCCATGCCGGCCAATGACATTGTATAACACTTGCAGGGATCACCGCCGGTCATTGCGAGAGGGCACGCCTCCTTTGTCATTGCGAGGGGGCGTAGCCCCCGAAGCAATCCCCTCCTTCAGCGGAATGGATGCTTGTGCGGGTTGCTCCCGTGCTCGCGGGGGATGGCTGCGCCGCGCAGGGCAGAGCATCGCTCTGCCCCTACGCGCGGCTCGCAATGACAAAGGGGAGGGGGAATGGCTTCGCCATGGGGATCATTGCAACGCGCTACCCCTCTTCAACCCGCACCACAACGAGGGTCATATCATCGTGAACCATTCGCCCTTCGCTAAACGCTTGCACTTCCGCCAACAGGCGATCAAGCAGGGCTTCGGGCGGCACATGGCCCCAATGGCGCACCAATTGTTCAAGCCGGTCGAACCCGAACAATTCGCGTTGGGCATTCTGCGCTTCAACAATGCCATCAGTGCAGAAAACGATGGTATCACCGGGAGCAAGCTCTAGCTCGATCTGATTGTAGCGGGTATCACGCTGTACGCCTAATGGCAGTGCGCCAGCCGTTTCGAGAAACGTCGTGCGGCCATCGGCATGGCGCAACAAGGGCGCTAACTGGCCGGCATTGGCCAGCGTCAACCGCAGTTCAATCGGATCGATCAGCGCATATCCCAACGCGACAAAAGCATTCCGCGGCACATCATCCACCAACCAGCGATTGGTTTCGGCCAACACCAAGCGGGGCAACTCGTGATTGCGCGCCTCGGAACGGGCTGTCGAGCGAGCTACAGCCATCAACATCGCCGCCGGCAACGATTTACCGCTCACATCGCCGACAATCACACCGATCCGCGAACCAAGATCGATCACATCGTAGAAATCGCCACCCGTCTCGCGGGCCGGCAAACAACGGGCAGCCACCCTGAGACCGGGACACGCCGGCAGTTCGCGCGGGAACAGATTTGATTGAATCTGGCGGGCAATCGCCACTTCTTGTTCGACTCGCGCCACCGATTCTTGATAGAGTTGCGCATTCTCGATTGCCAGCGCCGCGTGATTAGCAAACGCTAACGCGACATCGAGATCTCGCTCGGTAAAGGCATACCGGCGATACGAATCGATATTGAGCACCCCCAACACTCGCCCTTTGGCGATCAACGGCACGCCAAGCCACGTCAAAATGCGTTCACCAATATCACCGGGCGGCCAGATCGTGCCATCAGGCGGCGCCACCACCAAGATGGGCCGGCGATCACGCACAACCTGCCCGGCGCCACTGCCTTCGAGCGGCAAAATCTTCCCGCGCGGCATCTCTTCAGGCGGCCAACCGCTGGCAGCCACAATCCGCAACACTTGATCATCGATCAACATGATCGTGGCCGTATCGTAATTGATCACTTTGCGCAACTCGGCCAGCACGAGCTGCAATACCTCATCAGGGTCGAAACTCGAACTGAGCACCCGTGCCACCTCGCGCAGCGTCTCAGCCGTGCGCCGCTGCTCTTGCTCGGCGGCGAAGAGGAGCGCGTTTTCATAGGCAGTCGCGACCGAGGTCGTCACCGTCATCATCAAATCCAACTCTTCTTCAGAATATGACCGCGGCTCGCCGAAGCTGTCAAACGAAATCGACCCAAACACCCGATCGCGGCTGATCAGCGGCACGACTACCAGCGAGCGCAACCCCATCTCCCGCCAACGGTCGCGGGAGACCACCGCACGCGGGTCGGTCTCGATATCGGTAATCACTTGCGGACGCCGCGCGGTGCAGAGCGCCTCAACCAACGGATTATGGTGCAGATCGATCGTCGCGCCGAGAATGCCGGTTGGCGGATATTCGGCCACAACTTCGCCGGTTTCGTCGTCGTGAAACAGCACCAAGCCAGTATGATCGGCCCAGAAGAGCTGTACCAACTCGCGGGCAGCAATGTCGAGAATCGCCTGTTGGTCGAGACGAGCCGCAAGCAGGCCGGCGATCCGATTGACCAACGCCATGCGGGCCGCTTGCCGTTCGGCGGCAACTGCATGCGCCTGCGCCGCCTCAAAGAGACGCGCATTCTCGCGCGCCTGCCGCTCGCGCTCTTCAAACAACTGCACCTTCTGCACCGCCAGACTTATCAAGCTCGCAATTTGGGCCAGAAAATCAATCGTGCCGTTATCGTACTGATAGGGACGCTCATCTTGTAGCACGACCACGCCGATGGCTTCCTCATTGTGAGCTAATATCGGCACACCAACCCACGACCGCATCAAGTGGGCCGAGCCAATCGGATAAGGCTTGATCCCCATCTCGTCAATCCGCTGGCGCTCAGCCGTCAAATCATCAAAGCGCAGCGGCTGCCGGTGCGTCAACAGCCAATCAGTCAACGAATCCGGCGGCGTCCGCCGTCCCATCAACTCATCGCCAAGCGGACGATTATGCTCAACAAAGACGGCATAACGCACCAAACGCGAGTGCGGATCGCAGAGGAGCAGATAAAAGACCGAGGCGGCGGTCAGATCAACCACGATCTGGCGCGTCTCATTCAGAATACGGTTCAGATCGTATGAAGCGGCCACCAGCGTGCCGATCTGATTAATCGCCTGCAACTCGGCAATCTGGCGCGCCCGTTGCGCCAGCAGAGTGACATTCTGCACGTGCAAGGCTAATTGCGCCGCCACATTACCGAGAAATTCCATATCGCGCGGCGTAAAGGCATGCGAACGGTAACTCTGCACGCTCACCATGCCAATCGCGCGCCCATCGCGATCGAGCAACGGCCATCCCATCCACGACCGCGCGGCCCGCTCGGCGCCAATGATCACGCTATCAACATCAGCCCAAGCCCGGATTTCAACTGGCAGATCGCGCAAGAAGATCGGCTGGCGCTCGCGCAGAATCCGCGCCGTCAGCGAACGAGGCGGCGGCGGCTGGCTGATCCAATAGGTGTAGAGTTGACCTTCATCAAGCGTAATGCCATCGCTAATCAGGTGGCGTTCCGGATCGTAAATCACCATCGAAAAGACATCGAACGCCAAGCACGACTGCAACTCGATCGCGGTGTGTTGCAAGAGATCGCGGGCCGTTTGGGTCGTTGAAGCCGCCAGACTAATTTCACGCATCGCGCGCAGTTCGGCAATTTGGCGCTCGCGCTCTTGGGTCAAGCGGCTATGCTCGACGAGGATCGCAATCTGATTCGCCACCGACTGGGCCAGCGCCAGCTCGTGCGGCGCAATCTCATGCGGCGTAAAACCGAAAAAGCTCAATGTTCCTAATACCTGCCGGCCCACTACCAGCGGCAAGTTGATGGTCGACTCAAAGCGGGGAAAGAGATGGAGCGGAAACGTGGCCGGATCATACTGAGCATACCATTCCCGCTCCACGATCCGCGGCTGCATCTGCGTCACCACCGTGCGCAGCGGGCTGATTTCAAGCGGAATTTGCCGAGTTTGCTCAATATATTCTTGGCTAAATCCGCGCTGCGCGCGCAAGACCAAGAGGGTGCCGGTGGAGTCGAGCAGGCGCACATTGCCGGCCTCGAAGTGCAAGGTGCTCATCGCGATCGCTAACGCCTGATCGAGCAATTCATCGAGTGAGCGCGAATCGACCAGCGTCGAAGCCAGCGCACTCAGCGCAGCGAGTTCTTCGCGCCGCGCCGCTAGTTGCGCCGCCAATTCACGGCTCAGCCGTTCCTGCTCTTCAACCAGCACCGCATTCTCAAGCGCCAATGCGATCACATTGGCAATCCGTTGCAACAGTTCGAGCGTCTCGTGGGTGTAGAGGTTTGGCTGATAACTTTGCAGCGAGATAACCCCGACCACCGCCTCGCTAATCATCAGCGGCACGCCGATCCACGAGCGCGAGAGTTTGGCGGTATTGCCGAAGGGTACCGGCGGCAAACTAGGATCGCGCTCGACCAACAGATCGCGGAAGAGCATCGGCTCACGCCGGCGCACGATCATGCCGGTCAGATAGCCATATTCGCGATTTTCGAGAAAATCAATCTGGCCTTCATCATACAAGAGCGCAGCTTTGAATATTTCTGGCCGTTCATCGCAGAAGGCGAGGTAACAGGCGTCAAAATCAAACACCTTGTGCAATTCATGCACGATCGTTTCAAAGATCACCCGCAGCGACGGGCGGTTACGCGCAGCTAAACCGATCGCATATAACGCAGCGAGAATCTGCTGATCGCGCTCTTGCTGGCGCCGCAACGCATCGCGCTGGCGTTCAAGATCACCGATCAATTGGCGACGGCGTGCCGTGCGAGTCATTGGTTGTGAACCTATGCTGTAGTCGTAAACGGCAGGCGACAAACGATGGCCGGTTGGTCATCGACAAACACAGTGACATCAGGTTCAGCGTAGGCGCTCCGCAGGTAGGCCAACCCGATCCAGCCGTGGCGCGGCGAGCAGACCGCACTGGTCAGATCGCCAATCTCTTTGCCATCGGCCATAACTTTTGCCGGCAGAGATTGGGGGGCAGCCGGCAACCGCAAGCCGCGCAACTGTTTTGCAATCCGCCCGCGACTCTCCATGCGCGCGATAATCTCTTGGCCAACGTAACAACCCTTTTGAAAACTCACCGCTCGCCAGAGATCAGCTTCAAGCGGGATGTAGTCGAGCGTGATCTCGCGCCCAAAGCGGGGATAGCCGTGTTCAACCCGCACAATCTCAAACGTATCTGCCTCAAGCATTGTCGCGCCTGCTGCTTGGCAGGCCGCCAGCAGCGCCGCGGTATGCGCTGCCGGCGGATAGAGCGTATAGCCGTCGCCGCCAAGCGGCTCACAGCGTGCCACCAACACCTGCGTTTCATTCCACTCACTGCTGGCGATGCCGTAGCGCGGCACATCAGCAGGCAAGCCCAATGCCTGTACAATCTGGCCGGCCTGCGGCCCGTAGAGGCCAATCTGCCCCAACTCAGCGCCGGCATCGGCTACCGTCACCTGATCGTTAAAAAAGATGTTCTTGCGCAGATGGCGGAGAACCGGTGTCCCATGGCGAGGGCCGGTCTCTAACAATAAAGCATCAGGCAGCACATACACGCGCAACAGATCGATCATCCGCCCAATCGGCGTGGTTAGCACGGTCAACGTGCCTTGACCAGCTTGCAACCGCTCGATATGGTTGGTCGAAAGCCGGTGCAGCAACGAGGCCCGATCACGGCCCCGCATCCACAGCCGGCCCCGGTCTGACTCATCAATGGCTACGGCGCCGGCATACACCGCCGCGTAGCTCGACGTCACTGCCTCATTCATAGAAGCTCTCATGCTATCTGTATCATCATTGAAAATGGTTATCACACTCCATTGTATCATGCACCGCTTGCGATTGGCTGAATCAACCGCAGCCGCAACGGCATCCCGTAGCGCGGGCGCAAGGTAATGCCGGTTTGCAATGCGATCGGATGCTCAGGCACCGGCTCAAAGCGCCAGCGCCGGGCCAGCGTTGCCAGCACCAACACCCCTTCCATCCATGCAAACGGCTCACCGATACAGTTGCGCGGCCCGCCACCAAACGGGAAGAAAGCGAATTTAGGGCGGCCCGCCTGCGCTTCCGGGGTGTGGCGCAACGGATCACACCGGTACGGATCGGGAAAGAAGCGCGGATCGTGATGCATCAGCCACGGACTCATCAGCACAATCGTATCCGGCGCAACTCGCACATCACCGATTGTCACCGGCATGATGGCGCGCCGCCCGATCAGCCATGCCGGCGGGTAGAGCCGCAGCGCCTCGGCGAACAACCACTCGGTGTAGCGCAGCGCAGGCAGATCGGCCACCGTTGGCAAGCGATCGCCGAGCACGGTGTCGAGTTCATCCACCAACTCAGCAGCAATCGCAGGATGCTGCGCCAGCAGATACAAAGCCCATGCCAAGGCGTTGGCCGTCGTTTCGTGACCAGCGAGAAAGATGGTCAACAGCTCATCGCGCAACTGGGTATCGGTCATGCGGTAGCCATCGCCCTCGTGATCGACCGCCATCAGCAGCATTGAGAGCAGATCGCCGCGGTCAACCGGGTTGGCGCGGCGTTCGGCAATGATCCGGTAGATAATTGCATCGAGCCGGGCTTTGGCCGCTTGAAACCGGCGTACCGGCGGCAGAGGCAGATTCAGCAACCAATCGGCGAGCGGCAGCACCGCCAGATCGAACATCGCCACCAGATCATGCATCGCGGCAAAGACCTCGGCGGCGTCGGCTTCGGTATTGGCGGAAAAGAGCGTTTCGCCAACGACGCGCAACGTGATCGCCTGCAGCTCGCGGCTCATATCCAGCACCGCGCCATCGGGCCAACGCGCGCTGCGCGCTTCAGCCGCCGCCACCATCGCCGCGCCATAAGCGGCAATGCGTTGGCGATGAAAGGCTGGCTGGATCAACCGGCGCTGGCGGAGATGCACCTCTCCCTCGCTGGTCAGCAAGCCTTCACCCAGCAACCGTTTCGCCCGCTCTAACACCCGCCCCTTGACAAAGGCGCGATTGTGCGTCACCAACACCTCGCGGATAAACGCCGGATGATTGACCAGCAGCATAGCTTGCGGCCCGGCGCGAAACGGCACCACATCGCCGCGGGTTGCCAGATCAGCCAGCAACGTGAGCGGATCGCGGCGGAGTTGCTGAAGAGTGCGGATAGCGCGTGGGGAAGGGAAACGGGCCATTGCGACCTCCAAAGCGGGTTAGAGCCGTTGCCTCATAACGGCTCGCCACAGGCAGAGGCGGGATCCATGCTCATCTATGAATGTGCTGTAGCCACCCATCATACCACGTTAAGGGTATAGCGACAATGAGTTACCTATCTCTTGCATAATGCCCATTGCAAAATGATATAAACTTTATGCTGCAAAGCGTCAACCATGCGTGAAATTTAGAACAACGCCATGCTATACTATACCCATCGGTGAAGTCTCAACAATATAGTCGACGATGAGCCGTTGGCGATGGGGGAATGCATGAGCGTGACAGGGCGACTGGCAGGAAAGATTGCGCTAATTACCGGGGGGGCCGGCAACATTGGCAGTGATATGACTCGGCGGTTTCTGGCCGAGGGAGCAACCGTTGTCATTAGTGGTCGCAACAGCGCCAAGCTCGCAGCGCTAGCCGACCGGATGCGTACCGAGGCGGGAGTGCCTGCGAAACGGATCGATCTCGAAGTGATGGATGGCGGCGATCCAGCAGCGGTGCGAGCCGGTATCGAGGCCATCATTGGCCGGCACGGCCGGATCGACATTCTGGTCAACAATGCCGGCAGCGCCGGCGCGCAGCGGCGGTTGGCCGAGATTCCGCTCACAGCCGCCGATCTTGGCCCCGGCGCCGACGAGACGTTGCCAGAAAGCATTGCGAACTTGCTGGGGATGGGATGGCATCTGATGCGCATCGCTGCGCCACACATGCCGGCTGGCGGCGTGATTATCAACATTTCGACCATCTTTTCGCGCGCTGAATATTACGGGCGCATCCCGTACGTCGCCCCGAAAGCAGCACTCAACACCCTAACCCAGATCGCAGCGCGCGAACTCGGCGCGCGCGGGATTCGGGTCAACACCATCCTCCCCGGCCCGATTGAGAGCGAACGAATCCGCACGGTCTTCCAACGCATGGATGAGTTAAAAGGGCGGCCGGAAGGCGATACGGCCAACCAGTTTTTTGCCACCATGCGGCTCTACCGGCCCGATGATCACGGCCAGCTTGAACGGCGTTTCCCCACCATTAGCGATGTTACCGACGCTGCGGTCTTTCTTGCCAGCGATGAAGCGGCTGCCCTCACCGGTGAGACGATTGAAGTGACGCACGGTATGGAGTTGCCGGCCAGTAGCGAGACCAGCTTGCTGGCCCGTACCGATCTGCGCACAATTGATGCCAGCGGGCGCACGACGCTGATCTGCGCCGGCGATCAGATCGAAGAGGTGATGGCGCTGACTGGCATGCTGCGCACGTGCGGCAGTGAAGTCATTATCGGCTTTCGCTCGGAAGCCGCGATTGAACATTTCGAGCAGGCGGTCAGCGAGAGCCGGCGCTTGGCCGGCGATGCCTTTACGCCGCCGATTGCCCTGCCGCTCGATCCGCGCGATCCAGCGACAATTGATGCCATCTTTGACTGGGCTGGCGAGAACACGGGCGGCATTCACGCTGCGGTGATTCTCCCCGCTGCCAGCCGCGAACCAGCTACGCAGGTGATCGAGGTTGACGACGCCAGCGTGATGAACTTCCTTGCCAACGAAATTGTTGGCTCAATTGTGATTGCCAGCCGCTTGGCACGCTACTGGCAGACCCAACGCCTGACACCGGGAGCGCGGGCGCGCGGCCCACGGGTGATCTTCCTCTCAAATGGGGCGGAAGCGAGTGGCAATGCCTATGGTCGCATCCAATGCGCCGCGATCGAGCAATTGATCCGGGTGTGGCGGCACGAAGCGGCGCTCGACTACGAGCGAGCGGTCGCCAACGGCGAGCATGTCTTGCCGGCGGTATGGGCTAACCAGATCGTGCGCTTCAACAACCGCAGCCTCGAAGGACTCGAGTTCGCCTGCGCGTGGACGGCCCAGTTGTTGCATAGCCAGCGCCAGATCAACGAGATCACGCTGACGATTCCCGCCAACATCAGCGCTACGACCGGCGCACGCAGCGCCGCCGTCGGTTGGGCCGAGAGCTTGATCGGTCTGCATCTGGGCAAAGTGGCGTTAATTACCGGCGGCAGCGCCGGCATTGGCGGCCAGATCGGGCGGCTGTTGGCGCTGAGCGGGGCGCGGGTGATGCTAGCGGCACGCGATCGCCATAAGCTCGAACAGATACAGGCCACGATCCGGGCCGAGCTGGCCGAAGTCGGCTATACTGACGTGGAAGAGCGGGTGCAGATCGCGCCCGGCTGTGATGTCAGCAGCGAAGCGCAACTGGTGGATCTGGTCGAACGCACACTGGCCGCCTTTGGCACGGTTGATTACCTGATCAACAATGCTGGTATCGCCGGCGTAGAAGAGATGGTAATCGATATGCCGGTCGAAGGCTGGCGCAATACCCTCTACGCCAATCTGATCAGCAACTATTCGCTGATGCGCAAGCTCGCCCCGTTGATGAAGAAGCAGGGCAGCGGCTACGTGCTCAACGTGTCATCATACTTTGGCGGCGAGAAAGATGCCGCCATCCCCTACCCCAACCGCTCGGATTACGCCGTCTCGAAGGCCGGCCAACGGGCCATGGCCGAGGTCTTTGCCCGCTTCCTCGGCCCAGAAGTGCAGATCAACGCGATCGCGCCGGGGCCGGTCGAAGGTGATCGGTTGCGCGGCACCGGCGAGCGGCCCGGCCTGTTTGCCCGGCGCGCACGGCTGATTTTGGAAAACAAGCGCCTCAATGATCTGCACGCCGCCTTGATTACCGCCGCCCGCACCGACTCGCGCCCAATGCGCGAGCTGGTCGCGCTGCTCTTACCGAACGATGTCGCGGCGCTCGAACAGAATCCGGCAGCGCCGGCTGAGCTGCGCGAACTGGCCAAGCGCCTGCGCAGCGAGGGCGACCCGGCGGCCTCGTCGAGCAGCGCCTTGCTCAACCGCTCGATCGCGGCCAAGCTGCTGGCACGTTTGATCAACGGCGGTTATCAATTGCCTGCCGATATCTTCGCCAATCTGCCGGCCCCGCCCGATCCGTTCTTCACCCGCGCCCAAATCGACCGCGAGGCGCGCAAGGTGCGCGACGGCGTGATGGGGATGCTCTACCTGCAACGGATGCCGACCGAGTTTGACGTGGCGATGGCGACGGTCTACTACCTCGCCGACCGCAACGTCAGCGGCGAAACGTTCCACCCGTCGGGCGGCCTGCGCTACGAGCGCACCCCCACTGGCGGCGAACTGTTCGGTTTGCCGGCGCCGGAACGGCTGGCCGAGCTGGTTGGCGCAACCGTGTATCTGATCGGCGAACACCTCACCGAGCACCTCAATCTGTTGGCCCGCGCTTATCTGGAACGGTACGGCGCGCGACAGGTGGTGATGATCGTCGAGACCGAAGCCGGCGCAGAGACGATGCGCCATCTGTTACACGATCACGTTGAAGCTGGCCGGCTGCCGATCATCGTCGCCGGCGATCAGATCGAAGCCGCGATCGATCAGGCGATTGCCAACTATGGCCGGCCGGGGCCGGTCGTCTGCACCCCCTTCCGCCCGCTGCCGACGGCGCCGCTGGTGGGCCGCAAAGACAGCGACTGGAGCACGGTGCTGAGCGAGGCCGATTTTGCCGAGCTGTGCGAACACCAGCTCACCCATCACTTCCGGGTGGCGCGCAAGATCGCGCTCAGCGATGGGGCCAGTCTCGCCTTAGTGACGCCAGAAACGACTGCGACCTCGACCACCGAGCAATTCGCGCTGGCCAACTTTGTCAAAACCACGCTACACGCCTTCACTGCCACCATCGGCGTCGAAAGCGAACGCACAGCGCAGCGGATTTTGATCAATCAGGTTGATCTGACCCGCCGAGCACGGGCCGAAGAGCCGCGCGATCCGCGCGAACGCCAGCAAGAACTGGAACGCTTTATCGAAGCGGTGTTACTGGTCACAGCGCCACTGCCGCCTGAAGCCGACACGCGCTACGCCGGACGGATTCACCGCGGGCGGGCGATTACGGTGTGAGCAAGGCAACCAAGGCTCGTTAACTTGCACGATAGAGAGACGTTGGATGGCAACGTCTCTCTATGCTTTGATCGGTAAAAAACTCTTTGCACTTTTAACAGCCATGTACAGTATCTAGCGCGTATGCGTGCGACATTAACACCAAAAAGTGTTGACCGTTGCTAGTATCCATGCTAGAATAGGCGCGATTACCGCAGAATCCTGATCGCTGCCTTCAGGCGGGAGTAAAAGGAAGGATAGGTCATGGCGGATCCCGAAAGCATCTTGCAGCTTGGCGTTGAGGCCGCGCGTAAAGGGGAAAAGGACGAAGCACGCAAGCTCTTCCGCCTGCTGACCCGTGAACATCCAGAGAATATTCAAGGGTGGCTCTGGCTAGCCGGCGTCGCAGAGGATCGGGAAGAGCGGCAGGCCGCCCTCGAGCAAGTGTTGCGCCTTGATCCCAAGAATGACATGGCGTTGAAAGGGTTGCAAGCGTTGGGTGTCACTCCCAAACCCGCAGCAGCGCCACCCGCAGCCACGCCACCTGCCGCTCCAGCCACGCCGCCGGCGCCAGCCACCCCACCACCGGCAGCACCGGCAATGCCAGACTTTGACGAAGACGATCCCTTTGCCCAACTCGATGCGCTCTCAGAGGTGATGGCGACCGATGCGGGCCCGGTACGGCGTGATCCGGACGTTCCCCGGCCAGCGCCAACGCTGGGCAGCGCAGCCGAAGATGAGCAAGCGCCGGCCCCTTCGCGCTCTAGCCGTTCGAGCGAGCCGCCACCCAGCCGCTCCAGCCGGCCCAGCACCAGTTGGGCACGCGGGAGCAGTAGCAGCAAGCCGGCCAAACCAGCGAAGCCAGCGCGCAGCAGCGGCTTGAATTTCGGCAATCTGTTCCGGCGCTCCGGCCCGCCCCCGCGCCGCGATGACGATCTGGAAGAAGAGACCGTACCGGCGAAGCGCGGCTTCACACCGTTGACAATGGTGTTGCTCGCCGTGCTGCTGATCAGTTGTATCGGGCTTGGGTTCATCTTCCTGTCACAGCGCAACCGCACCGCCACAGTGCCGCCGGCGCAGGCGACGAGCCAAGCGGCAACCAGCATGGCAGCGACTGCCGAGTCAACCTTAGCGCCGACAACGCCGCCAGCCGGCGAACCAACGCCAACGGCGACTGCCAGTGAGGAACCAACTCCCGAAGCAACCGTCGAGCCAACGCCGGAACCGGCGCCGCCACCGCCGCCAGCCGTTGACCCGGCTCAAGCGAACCCCGATCTGGTTAGCCCCGGCACCGAGCTGGTTAGCAATGGGTGGGCGTATGACTTTAACCAACCCACCTACGCTGCGCCGATTATCGGGCCGCTCAATGGAGTGACGCCGAATAATGGCCGCTTTGTGGTGGTGCTAGTGTTTGTACGCAATACCACCGGCCAAGCCCAACCCATCCCGCTCGATTTCTTCGTGCTGAAAGACGCGCAGGGCCGGGTGTGGACGCCGCGGCTCGATGCGTCGGATGCGTATGTCATTCGCGGCATTAACGCCGACTTGAGCCAGAGCGAGCCGGTGCCCGCCGATGGTTTCGTGCGCAGCGTCGCCATCTTGTTTGATGTCGCGCCTGACGCAACCGATCTGGTCTTCTTTGCCCGCAGCAACCCCAATCAAGGCTGGTTGGTGCTGAGCCGGGTGTAAATGCGCCGGTGATGGCACGGAGGCCGGGTGGGGGACGAGGTTACATTCGATCTTGAGCAATGGCTACACCGCGGCGCGCTGGCAGCGCGTCGCGGTGATGTTGTGTCGGCGCGCCGCATCTTTCGCGCCCTCAGCCGGCTTGCACCGCACGAGCGGCGGGTGTGGATCGGGTTGGCCCGGGTTGCGGAAACTGCCGCTGAGCGTGATGAGGCGCTACACCGGATTGAACACATTCTTCCCGTAGAGGCAGCGATTCACCCCACCCTCCCACCCACCCTCCCTGTGAACGGGGAGGGAGCAGTGGTTGAACCGGCCCTGCCGCCGCGGCTGGCTCCGGCCCAACCGCGCGCTGAACGCCAGCCTCATCAGCGCAAGTTGGGATGGCTCCTGCCGGCAATGCTCTTGCTGATCGCTGCGGGCTTGCTGGCGGTGAGCTGGTGGCAGCGCCAACCGGTTACGTCGCTGCCACCAACCCCATTTCCAACCACCCAATTGCCCCCTACACTGGCGGCGATTGGGCCGCTGCCGACGCCATTGCCCGGCGGGATTGTTGTGACGACGCCGGTCGTGCCGTCACCCTCGCCGCCGCCGCCAACCCCTTCGCCACTGCCTACCCCGTCGCCAGAACCCAACACGCGCACGCTGGGGCAACTGATCACCTACGATCAGTGGCAGATCGGGTTGTTGCGGCGCGAAGATGTGGTGGTGATTGATGGTGAACTTGGCGCTATCCGGCCCGCTGGTCGCTTCCTGATCGCGTTGTTGGCGGTGAGCAATGAAGCGCCGGTTGAGCGGGTGTTGCCCGCTAACCTCTTCGCAGTGGAAGATGAGAGCGGGCAACGCTATGCCCCGTTGCCGGGCGCTTCGCGCCAGTATCTTGACCAGTTTGGGCGCGGGTTGTACGGCGATTTGGCGCTCGAAGACGCCTTTGCGCCGCAGAGCGGTTTGCGCAGCGTGCCGGTGCTGTTCGATCTGCCGGCCAATCGCGCGCCGGTACGGTTGTGGGCCGGCGGCGAGGGCTGGCCGTTACGGTGAAATGGTGAAGAGGCGATCGAGCACCGGTGAACCCAATGCTGCCGCGACCTGATCAGCCAACCGGTCGAGCGGGTCGGTTTGGGGTAGAGGATCGAACGCCGGTTGCCAGCCTAACTGCCGTAACCATCCGCGCCGAAACTCGTCGTTGGCAAACAGGCCGTGCAGATAGCACCCCCACACCCGGCCATCGGCGCTCTGGCACCCATCGTCGTCAGTGGCGGGTGTTGCGCCGCGCCGGACAATGCGCAGCAACGGTTGCGCATCCCCAAGCCGGCGGCTGCGGCCCATGTGGATTTCGTAACCGTGCAGTTCGGCTACGCCGGCCCACTCCACCTGCGCCTTCGCCACGGTTTGGGTGGTCTGTTTGTCAGGGGCAAAGACGGTTTCAACCGGCAACAAACCGAGACCCTCTTCGTCGCCGCCGGCTCCCTCGACCGCCAGCGGATCGCTGATGCGCTCGCCGAGCAGTTGGTAGCCGCCGCAGATGCCCGCCACCGCGCCGGTAAACTGGCGCAGCGCTGCGTCAAACCCGCGTTCGCGCAACCACTGCCGGGCGGCGAGCGTGTGTTTGGTGCCGGGGAGAATCACCGCCGCCGCGCCGGCCAATTGCGCTGGGTGATCAACATAGCGCACCGTCACCCCCGGCTCGCGGGCTAGCGGATCGAAGTCGTCGAAATTGGCGATGGCCGGCAAGCGGATGACGGCAATCGTGATCCCTTGTGTCCGCGCCGGCTGAGCCTGCTCGAGCGCCACCGCATCCTCTTCAGGCAGATCGAGATCCTCGATCCACGGCACCACTCCGAGCACCGGCACGCCGCTACGCTCTTCTAAGATGCGCACACCATCGGCAAACAAAGCCGGATCGCCGCGGAAGCGGTTGACGATCAGGCCCTCGATCAAACGGCGCTCAGCCGGTTCGAGCAGCATCAAGGTTCCGAGCAGTTGGGCGAAGATGCCACCGCGATCGATGTCGCCGACCAACAGGGTACGGGCTTGGGCATAGACAGCTACGCGCATATTGACCAGATCGCCAGCCTTTAGATTCAACTCAACCGGACTGCCGGCCCCTTCGGCAATCACCAGATCATACTCGGCGCGCAGCGCATCGAGGTTGCGGGTGACAACAGACCACAGCAGCGCCTTGCGTTGCCAAAAATCGGCGGCAGCGAGGGTCTGCCACGGCTTGCCCTCGACCACGATCTGGCTGCGGCGCTGGCCTTCGGGCTTGATCAAGATCGGATTCATCGCCACGGTTGGCGCGATACCAGCAGCCGCGGCTTGCACCGCCGTGCTGCGCGCGATCTCGCCGCCATCAGCCGTCACCGCGGCGTTGTTGCTCATGTTTTGAGCTTTGAACGGGGCCACCCGCAACCCGCGACGAGCAGCCAACCGGCAGAGCGCCGCCACCAGCGTGCTCTTGCCAACCGACGAGGCAGTACCAACTACCATTAAGACAGGCGCAGGCATACGTATCTCCTCCAAGGCCACGGTGCGCCGGGTCACAGCGGCGCTATCTCCCGCCACGCCGCCACCAATCGCGCATTGTCTGCCGGGCGGCGCGGGGCGACGCGCACCCACTCCGGCAAGCCAAACGACGTACAATCGCGCACGACGCAACCGCGCGCCAACAGCCGGCGACGGGTCAACGCCGCATCGGTGCATTGCACCAGCATAAACGGCATCGCTGAGCGCCACACAGTCAAGCCAAGCTGGCGCAAACCGGCGGCCAGTTCATCGCTGGCCTCCCACAGGCGCGGCAGCGTCGCCGGCAAAAACGCGGTATCGGCCAGCATCGCCAGCGCCGCCGCCTGCGCCGCGCTACTCACACTCCACGCCGGTTGGAAACGGGCGATCGCACTGGTCAGTTCAGGTTCAGCAATCGCGTAGCCGATGCGCAAACCGGCCACTGCATAGCTTTTGGTGAGCGAATAGATGCGGATCAGGTTGGCCGGCGCGTGGTCATCGAGCGGATCGTGACCGGCATCATCGCGCTCCAACGACAGATAGGCCCGGTCGAGAATCAACCAGCCGCCATAGCGGGCACAGGCTTGGGCCAGCTCAACGATGGTCGTAGTCGCCACTGGCACACCAGTCGGGTTGTTGGGCGAGCAGAGCCACAGCAAGCGCGGCTGCAACCGTTCAATCGCCGCCAGCAGCGCCGCCAGATCGGGCTGAAACTGGGTCGCAGCCGTACTGCGCACTTCCACCACCTGCATCCCGGCCAGCCGGCAAGCGTGGGCATACTCGCCATAGGTTGGGGCTACCACCAGCGCGGTTGTTCCCGGCGCACCCAAGGCTCGCGCCACCAGATGGATTAACTCGTTCGCGCCATTGCCGGCCATCACCGCCTCAAGGCGACAGCGGTGGCGCAGAGCCAACTGTTGCCGCAAGCGCAGGCAACTCCGGTCGGGATAGGGGGCCGGATCGAGCGCGCGCAAAGCGGCCAAGACCGCAGCAGGCGGGCCGAAAGGGTTGATATTGCTGCTGAAATCGATCACCTGATCGGGACGCACGCCGAACTGAGCCAACTCGGCCTCATCGAGCGCGCCATGCGTTACGGGGTGCGGTTCCATGCTGCCTCCAGTGCGCGCAGCTCGACCGGAATGCCGCAGACAACTAGATAGACCTCGGCGGCGGCGGCGGCAACGCGCTGATTGGCCAGACCGAGCAGATCGCGGTACTGCCGTCCAAGCGGATAAGCGGGCACAATCCCCATGCCAACTTCATTGGTGACGGCAATCAGCATCAGATCGCGCTGGTCAACCATCGCCAGCAGATCGGTGAGTTCACGATTGATAGCCGGCTCAGGATCAGATTCGTTAGCCAGCAAAAGATTACTTACCAGTAGCGACAAACAATCGAGCAACACCACCGATCCCGCCGGCAAGTCGGCAAGAGCAGCGGCGACATTGGCTGGCGCTTCGCGCGTTGACCACGTTGGCGGGCGGCGGGCGCGATGGCGGGCAATCCGATCGCGCATCTCGTCATCACCGGCGGTAGCGGTTGCGACATACACCACCTGCTCGCTCAACCGGGCCGCGTAGCGTTCCGCGCACCGGCTCTTGCCACTGCGCGCGCCGCCGGTAAAGAGAACAACTGTGCTCATCAGACACCTCAATCATAAAGGCGCAAAGCGGGCCAAGGCGCAGAGAGTGTTAACACAAAGACGCGAAGGGCGCAGAGATCGCAGAGGGTTTTAACGCAAAGACGCGAAGGACGCAAAGGGCGCAGAGGGTTTTGTAATGTTGGTAATAACATTGTTTGTTGTTTGTTGCCATATTCTACATATTCTTGCGGAGCCGGACAGCCGTCCGGCTCTACTGTGCCTTTGCGTTTACCTCTTGGCGTTCTCTGCGGAGCCGGACAGCCGTCCGGCTCTACTGTGCGGCAACAAATGTGCTGGCAGCGGCGACAAACCGCTCGGCGATGGCTGGGCAGGCCAGAAAATGCAAATGAATGTACGACGCCAGCGTCTGCCCGATCACTGCACCTTCGCTGGCCGGCTGCGGGCGCATCGCATCAGGCAGGCAAGCGTAAAGCGGCGGCAGGTCGGTTGGCCGCGCTTCCCAAACCGAATAGTGAAACTCGTGGCCGCGCACTGTTTCGCCAGCGCGCCACAGCCACGTCTCGGCTTGGGCTACGATCGTGCGATAGCCGAGGGTGAGGCGGGGCGTCATGCGCGAATGGCCGGGCAACACGCCGGCCATTGCAAAGGCTTGGCCGTGCTGATCGATCAGAGTTTCGGTCAGATACATCAGGCCGCCGCATTCAGCGTAGATCGGCATCCCGGCAGCCGCCGCTGCCCGAATCGCAGCCAGCATCGCACGATTAGCGCTCAGTTGATCGGCAAACAGTTCAGGAAAACCGCCGCACAGGTAGATCGCCGCCGTCCCTGCCGGCAAGGCAGTATCGTGAAGCGGACTGAAAAAAGCGAGTTCCGCTCCAGCAGCCTGCAACAGATCGAGATTATCGGGATAGATGAAATTAAACGCCTCATCGCGAGCAATGGCGATCACCGGGCGCGCCGCGCTCATTGGCGCGAGCATTGGCGGCGCCGGCGCAAGCAACGGCGGCGCGGTATGGGCCACGGCCAGCAGCCGGTCAAGATCGATCGTCTGCTCGACCCGTGCTGCTACCTCAGCCAGCCACTCTTGCCAGCGGCCCGGCTCGGCCACCGGCACCAACCCAAGATGGCGCTCCGGCAAGGTGAGCGCATCATGACGCGGCACATAGCCCAACACCGGCACCCCGACCGTCTGCTCGACGGCATCGCGGATGAGCGCAGCATGGCGCGGGCTGCCAACCCGATTGAGAATGACGCCGCCGATCTGCAGCCGGCGGTCGAAATCGCGCAAGCCGGCGATCAGCGCGGCGGCAGTGCGCGCCATCGCCCGCGCATCGAGCACAATGATCACCGGCGTCGCGGTGAGACGGGCAATGTGGGCGCTGCTGCCGGTGTCGTCATCGCCGGCGTAGCCATCGAACAGGCCCATCACCCCTTCGATCACGGCCAGATCGGCCTCGGCGCTGCGGCGGGCCAGCACACCGGCAATCTGATCCGGCGGGATCAGCCACGAGTCGAGGTTGTGGCACGGCCTGCCAGCGGCGAGGGCATGGTAGCCGGGATCGATATAGTCAGGGCCGCACTTAAACGGCGCGATGCGCAGACCACGCCGGCGCAAGGCGGCGATCAGGCCAGCGGTGATGGTTGTCTTGCCGCTGCCGCTCATCGGCGCGGCGAATAGCAGGCGGGGCAGGTTGATCATAGGTCGTCCCACAACATTGGATTGGCCGGAAATTGGGCCGGATCGTACCATGCCAACGTATCGGCTAATGACGCCACTTCACCCACCACCAACACAGCCGGCGGCGGCAATTGCGCCGCTTGCTGGCGGGCTGGCAAAGCAGCAAGCGTGGCCCGCAGCACGCGCTGATCGGCGCTGGCGCCACGGCTGATCAAGGCCGCCGGTGTATCGGGATTGCGACCAGCGGCGATCAGATAGGTACACACGTGCGCCAGCCGTTCGAGCGCCATCAGTACCACGAGAGTCGGCGACGCGGCCAACAACTCCCAACTGATCCCGCTGCACCCGTGCGGGGTGGCTTCGTGACCAGAGACGACGGTAAACGCGGAAGCGACACCGCGCCACGTGAGCGGGATACCTGCGTGGAGCGGCACCGCCAATGCTGAGGAGACTCCCGGCACGATCTCGAAGGGCAGACCGGCAGCCGCCAACGCCGCCGCTTCTTCAGTCAGATGAGCAAAGACGCCGGGATCGCCGCCTTTCAGCCGCACCACCTGCAAGCCGGAACGTACCAAGCGCACCAGCGTCTCGGTGATGCCGTCTTGGCGCACGGAATGGTGGCCGGGCCGCTTGCCGACGAAGATCCGTTCGGCGTGGGGCGGCGCTTCGTCGAGCAGGCTCGCCGCGATCAGGCGGTCGTAGAGGACGGCATCGGCTCGGCGCAGCACAGCCAAACCGCGCACGGTAATCAGATCGGCGCGACCGGGGCCGGCGCCGACGAGATAGGCTTTACCGGTCATAAGCTACTCCGGGTTGGATATGGGAGATAAACACAGGTTGAGAATAGAACACGGATGCACACGGATTTGGACGGATGAACACGGATCGGATAGAGATTTGGAATCATATAGCGTCTCTTATCTGAACCTCGCCATTTCTGGAGTGCGGCAGTTACACTGCCGCCTCCACACGCTCGCGTAGAACTCATTCATGCGGCAGTCACACTGCCGCCGTCCATACCCCAGTGCGGCAGTCACACTGCCGCCGTCCATACGTACCTTGAAACGTCAGCGTAATGCACCTCGCCATTTCTGGAGTGCGGCAGTCACACTGCCGCCGTCCATACCCCAGTGCGGCAGTCACACTGCCGCCGTCCATACCCCAGTGCAGCAGTCACACTGCCGCCGTCCATACCCCAGTGCGGCAGTCACACTGCCGCCGTCCATACTCCAGTGCAGCAGTACAACTACCGCACCTCATCTGGCAGCTCCTTCGCTTCCGCCAACCACTCGGCAATCGCGTCACGGATCGCAGCGGCGCGGGCCGGCGCGGCGCCATGGCTGCTCACGGCAATGGTGATGCCGCCGCTGCGATGGACTGCCGGCACATGGCAATCGCCGTCGCTGGGATCATCGGCGACGTTGCAGAGCGCGCCGGCGGCGCTGGCCGCTGCGGCAATGCGGGCATTGACGGCGCGATCATTGGTGGCGGCGAAGACGAGCCGCGCACCGGTGAGGTCGCCGGCTTGATAGCTGCGCTGTTCCCAGATCAGCCGGCCCGCCGCTGCCCATTCGGCCAGTTGCGGAGTGGCGGTGGGGCTGATCAGCCGCACCGGGAAGCCGGCGGCGAGCAGGCTGCGCACCTTGCGCTCGCCGACAGCGCCGCCGCCAATGACGACCACCGGCATGTGCGACGGTTTGGTCAAGACAATCGGGTAATCCGGCGCTGGCGGCGCAGCAGTGGCTGGGGTTGGCGCAGCGGTGCGAGCGGTGTAGCCGCGCGGCGTGACCATGTGGCCGGCGAGCGCAAAGCTCTGGCTATTGCCGATCAGCACCACCGTCAACATATCGGCTTGCGCTGGATCAGCTTCGGCAAGCGTGGTTAGCGTAACCTGCTCATCGGCGCGAGTGACTTGACGGCCAAAGGCAACCGGCGTCTGCGGCGGGCGATGCTCGCGCACGATGGCGAGGGCCGCCGCCAGTTGCCAGTTGCGGCCTTGCGATCGTGGATTGTAGAGCGCGATCACGAAATCGGCTTGGGCCGCGGCGCGCAGCCGGCGCTCGATCAGCGGCCACGGCGTGAGCAAGTCGCTGAGACTGATCAGGCAGAGGTCGTGATTGACCGGCGCGCCAAGGCGGGCTGCCAACGCCTGAAACGCGCTTACGCCGGGAATGACTTCGACCACCGGATCGCGGCCAGTCCATCCCTCGGCGTGCAAGGTCTCAAAGACGGGTGCGGCCATCGCGTAGATGCCGATGTCGCCACTGCTGACCAGCGCCACCCGCCGGCCAGCCCGCGCCAGCTCGATGGCGGCCCGTGCCCGTCCCATCTCATCACCCATCGCCGGGGTGACGATGACCTCCTGATCGGGCCGCAGCAACGGACGGATGAGGTCGATATAGCGGCCATAGCCGGTGACGACCTCGGCGTGAGCCAGCGCCTGCCGGGCCGCAACTGTGAGCTGAGACAGATCGCCCGGCCCGATGCTGACCAGCGCCAGTTGGCCGGCGGCATGAGCGGCGTCGCACGGGTTAGCGGCGGGTGCGCGCAAGGCAACGGCGACGGTGCAACGGGCAAACGACCGCTTCGGCGCGAGCAATGGCCCATGCGCCGCCACCACTGCGCACGGCTCAGCCACACCCGGCAACTCGAACCGGCTGGCGGCGCTGGGACTGAAGCCTTCTGGATCGAGCGCGCGCAACTGCTCGGTGGAGATGATCGTGAGCGGGACGCCAAGCTGGGCCGCGAGCGCGATGATCCCCGGCTCGGTCGCCTTCAGCTCGGCGGTGGCGATAGTGGCAACGCACTCCGGCAGCAGATCGGCCTCGGCCAGCGTTGTCGTCAGCGCCTCAGCCAGCTCGCCGGCTGGCGTCTCGCGCCGGCACCCAATGCCCACCGCCAAGACTGGCGGCAGATAGCGCAAGGCTTTGGGACGGATCGCTTCCCACACGTTAGCCAAACGGCGATGGGAAACCATAATCGCGGCGGCGAAATAGTCATTGGCAAGAGCAGACGGTTCGCTCACCCATTCGACTGCCGGCGCAGCAGCGAGTTCGGCAGCCAGCAACGCGCGCGCCGCCGGCAGCGCCGGGTCAACCCACACCCCGATCGGTTCGCCGTTGACCAGACACGCCATCACGTGGGTAGTCGCCGAGTCGGCGGCCAGCCGCCAGCCGCGATCGCGCCCGATCAGATCGAGCGCGGGCAAGCCTTGGGTGTCGCTGGAGGTGGTCAACGCAGCATGGCCACCGGTGAGCGCAGCCAGCCGGCGGGCGAGTTCGTTCGCGCCGGCGCGATGGCCTCCTACCAACGGCACCGCAAACTGGCCCTGCTCGTCGAGGCAAACCACTGCCGGATCAACGGTCTTATCGCGTAGCAACGGCGCTACCGCACGCACCGCAATCCCGGCGGAACCGATGAAGACAAGCGCCCGCGCCGAAGTCCACGCGGTCTGCACCGCTTCGGCGACAGTCGCATAGGGCATGGCGGCAGGCAGCTCAGCCGCAAAGCGGGCCGGCGCCCACACGGTAGCCGGCAACGCCGGGGCGAGACGCCCGGCCAGCGCCAACCCGGCGCGGGTGATAGCGATGATAGCGATATTGGTCATAAGAGCCTCAAATGATGTCAACGCCAACGGGTAGGGGCATAGCGTGCTATGTCCAAGGTATAGCGCGCTATGCCCAAGAGATAGCGTTGCTATGCCCCTACCCGCCGGCGCAAGCGATGGCTATAGGTTGGATCGTAGAGCCGGCTAGTTGGCCGATCGGTGCGTTTGTGAGCCGGATCGAGGGCCGCACCAACCAAGATCAACGCCTGCCGGGTGAAGCCAGCCGCTTTGACCTTGGCGGCAATGTCGCCCAACGTGCCGTGAATGATCTCTTCATCCGGCCACGTCACCCGGTAGGCCACCACCACCGGCGTATCCGGCGTGTAAGCGCCGCCGGCCAGCAAGTCTTCCACCACTTGCTGAATCCGGGTAATGCCGAGGTAGATCGCCAGCGACGCCCCATGCGCCGCCAACCGGGTAAGCTGTTCGCGCTCCGGCAACGGGGTACGCCCGGCGGGCCGGGTGAGGATAATCGTTTGCACCAATTCGGGTACAGTCAGCTCAACGCCGAGGCGAGCCGCGAGCGCAAAGGCGGCGGTCACGCCGGGAACGACCTCATACGGAATGCCAGCTTCATCAAGCGCGGCCATCTGCTCGTGGATCGCACCGTACAGCGCCGGGTCGCCGCTATGCAAGCGCGCCACTACCTGCCCGGCTTGCGCCGCTTCGCGCATCAGCGCCACAATCTGGTCGAGATGCATCTCAACCGAACCAACGATCCGGGCTTCAGGCCGGGCATACGCCGCCGGCAGCGCCGCGTCAACCAGACTATCGGCGTAGAGGATCAGATCGGCTTGGGCCAGCACATCACGTCCGCGCACCGTGATCAGGTCAGGCGCGCCGGGGCCGGCCCCGACAAAATAGACGGTTCCGGGAACAACGGGGTAGGTCATAGCACTTCTCCGCGGCGAACAATAATGAGCGATAGGTACGGGCGATGGTGGGGGTCGAGTGTCCGCAGGTCGCGAGTAATAAATTCGCCCTCCAGTCCCACTCTCTCGGCATAGAGGGCGTGGTCAAGGAGACCGAGTTGTTCAAGCGCCGTGCGGATGGACGGCGCCGCAGCACCGGCCTTCATCAACACCACCGTAGCAAACTCGGCGAGCAGACGCTGCAAGGCGGCGGCATCAGTCTCGTAGCTGGCCGGCAGCACAATCAGCCGCTCGTCGGCCATAGCGAGCGGCATGCCGGCAGCGGCGGCAGCGGCGGCGAATGAAGTGACGCCGGGAATGACTTTGACCGGCAGGGTGGGAGCGCACACGCGCAACTCGCGCCACAGGTAGAAAAAGGTGCCGTAGAGCAGCGGATCGCCGAGCAAGAGGTAGACGCCGCGCCGCTCGGCGCCGAGGGTCGCGGCCATCACTTCGGCGGCGGCTTGCCATGCCGGACGTAGTTGGCTGGAATCGCGCGTCATCGGCAGCGGCAATGTCACCACTTCTTGGCGGGAAGGATCGATCCACGGTGTCGCGATGCGGAGAGCAATGCTGGCATCGCCGTCGCGGCTCTGGGGCGCAAAGATGACATCAGCCGCCTGCACGGCGCGCAGGCCTTTGAGCGTGATCAGTTCGGGGTCGCCGGGGCCAAGCCCGACTGCGGTCAGTTCAGCATTCATACCAACACCTAGCTGTAAGGCGCAGAGTGAGCAGAGGACGCAAAGAATGTAAACGCAAAGGCGCGAAGATCGCAAAGGGCGCAAGGTTTTTTGAGATTTGGCATAAGCATGC
>JAUQOZ010000037.1 GCA_030550625.1 Chloroflexota bacterium
CATAACATTCATCTCTTCATTGTGTAGTGCAATGATGGCTACGACGGTCGAGGCAATATTTGGATAGTAATATCTGATTGCTTGATGATACCCTCACCCCCTAGCCCCCTCTCCCGCTACGCGGGAGAGGGGGAACTTGTTTCCAGCAGATGGAGCAATGAACTTCTGCGCTAGATGCGCGTGGCAGCAGCCGGTCAACAGATGCGCAAATTCGTGTCTCCCGCTGGATATCTGTTGAACGATGTGCTCACGCGCATCATTTCCTCTCATACAGGGAGATTGCTTGGCGTGAGGGGTGTCACGCTCAGCACTGGCTAAGCTTAAATAAAGATGCGGTTTCTTTTGTTATTATCACGGTTCCTGATACGCTCTATCAATGGTACAGTTTTCCTAATCTCAAGCTGATTTCCTAGTTCGGAACGTACCAAGTAATGTAGTAGGTTCTTTGGAGCTTCTCCTATGCCCCCACCCCCGCCCCTCCCCCGCTGGGGGTGGGGAGTCTCACACCTCCCCCCGGAGGGAGGAGGCTGGGAGGGGGGCAATGCAGAGTCGCAAAGCAAGCAAAGGCGCAGAGGGCGTCAACGCAAAGGCGCGAAGATCGCAGAGAACGCAAAGATGTGTGGGTAAGGGTCACTAAGAGCGATCCAAAAACGCAAATGTCACTACACCTTTGTGCCTTTTGGGTGTTTTCGTGGCAATTGGTTCCCCCACCCCCAGTCCCTCCCCCCAGCATTCTTCGCGCCTTTGCGGCTTTGCGTTTGAAGACTTTGCGTTCTTAGCGTCCTCTGCGCCTTCGCGTGTGAAAACGTTGCGTTCTTGGCGTCCTTTGCGACTTTGCGTTAAAAAGCTTTGCGCCTCTGCTCGCTCTGCGCCGTCTTAAGCGTCCACAATGCACACTTCGCGCCGGTAGTCGAGGGTGACGCGCTGGAAGCGGCTGAGCAGCCGGTTGCCGGCGTTGGCCCTCCCTCGCCGGCCAAGGTCGCCGTGGCTGGTGGCCGGCACGTCAACCTCGACGCCGCTGAGGTGGAATGGCCCTAGGTGCAGATCGACCGCCATGCCGAGTGCGACCGGCGCGGCGGCGGCGAAGCCGTGGCCGGTGGCGGCGGGGGTGGCGCGCGCGTTGAGACCGAGCGCGGCAGCCAGATCGGGGCTGAGGGTGAGGGCGCTGTTCGAGCCAGTGTCGATGGTGAGCAGCAGCTCGGCGGGGTGTGGCGCGATGACGCGCGCGCTGATCGCCGGGAAGTGCTCGAAGAAGCGCAGCGGGAGGGTGGCGCCGTTAGGGCCGGGTGGCGGCGGGGTGAGGTCGGGGTGGCAGAGGCGCAAGGTCTGCTTGGCGTAGTTGATGGTGAGGTTGAGCTGGTGGAGAACGTTGTAGCCGAGCACAATGTCAACCGGGAACGGAGCATGGCTGAGGTCAACCGCCATCAGGTAGAGGTTGCGCAGCGTCAATTGGCCGATGCGCAGCCATGGCAGCACCGTCTCGGTGAAGGGCACGGCATCAGAGGCGGCGTCAGAGCCGAGGGCGAAATCGCCGATGCGCAGATCGAGCCGGCGGGCCAGCGTCAGGTCGATGGCCGAAGGATCGGTGCCGGTGTCGATCAACACCATCAGCGGGCGTCCGCCGGGGCCGGCGGCGCAGCAGCGCACGACTTGCGGTTGCCAGACCAGCGGTACGTCGGTCAGACCACTGGCCGGAAATTCGAGCCGGGTCTGATCGTCAAGCATACTGTTCCGTGGCCGTGCCGTCGTGACGGGTAGCGGCGCGGTAGAGTTCGAGCGCGCGCATGCGCTGGGTGGCGTGATCAACAATCGGGGCCGGATAGTCGCGCCCGATCCGCACCCCGGCCCGAATCTGGTCGGCTGCCGGCAGTTTGTGCGGTTCGTGGATGAAGCGCGCCGGCACGCGGGCCAGTTCGGGCACGTAGCGCCGCACATATTCGCCGTCAGGGTCAAATTTTTGCCCTTGGCTGACCGGGTTGAAGATGCGGAAGTAGGGTTGGGCGTCGGTGCCGGTGCCGGCGGCCCATTGCCAGCCGCCGTTATTGGCCGCTGGGTCGCCGTCGATCAGCAGATGCATGAAGTGCCGTTCGCCCCACCTCCAATCGATCAGCAGGTCTTTAGTCAAGAACGATGCGACAATCATGCGGGCGCGGTTATGCATCCAGCCTTCTTGTTGCAACTGGCGCATCGCCGCATCAACAATCGGGTAGCCGGTTTTGCCCTCTGTCCATGCGGCAAAGAGGGTTGGATCGTTCGGCCACGCAATTTGGTCGTAAACCGGCTTAAAGCTGCCGCGCAGCGCATGCGGGAAATGGTAGAGCACCTGCACATAGAAATCACGCCAGATCAACTCGCCGATCCAACTCTCTGGCCCCGGCCCGGGCGGCGCGGTACGCGCCGCAACCACACATTGGCGCGGTGAGAGGACGCCAAAACGCAGGTAGGGCGAGAGGCGCGAGGTGCCGGCGGCGGCCATGAGGTCGCGTGCGGCGGCGTAGTTGGCAATGGCATGTTGGATGAAGTGTTCGAGGGCGGCGAGGGCTGCCGTCTCGCCCGCAGCGACGCGGGGTACGCGAGCCGGCGCGTTTGGCAAGAGTTCGTTCAGCGCGGGTAGTTGGTCGCTCGCCGGCAACGGAATGGCGGCCAGCGTAGGCATATCTTGCACCCGCACCGGTTCGCTCTCAAGCCGGGCGCGCCAGCGTTTGGCGTACGGCGTGTAGACCGTGTACGGCTGGCCAGCCGCCGTCACCACCTCGTTCATCTCAAAGATCACCGCGTCCTTGTAGCTCTCAGCCAGATAACCGGCGGCGCGCAGCTCGCGCTTGATCGCGCTATCGCGCTGGATGGCGTAGGGCGTATAGTCGCGGTTCCACGTCACCCCGCGCGCGCCGCTCTCGCGCAAAAGAGCCATCAGGGTGGGCAGCGGCTCGCCGCGCCGCAACACCAACTGCAACCCCAACCCGCGCAGCTCGGCGTCGAGCGCGGCGAGACTGTCGAGCAAGAATTGGGTGCGGGCCGGGCTAGCGAAGCGCCCGCGGATGATCGTGTCATCAAAGATAAAAACCGGGATCACCGCGCCGCCGGATTGCGCCGCCGCCGCTCGCAGAGCTGTGTTGTCGCGCAGGCGCAAATCGCGCCGGAACCAGTGAATAAGCATAGGCTAACAGGTAAGGTGCTCTAGGCAAAGACAAACTATTTTCATTATACGAGAATTCCTGATCGGTGAGCGGCTCATGGAATATGGTTGAAATAGGACACGGATCGACACGGGTATGACGGATTTCCACCGATCATAAACCCGTGCCAATCCGTCGCATCCGTGTGAATCCGTGTTCTGTTCACCATTCCCTGCCTCATTCAATGGTATAATCAGCCCAGATACGTACACCTGTGCGACAATATGGTGAAAGGATGGGCATGAGCGCCGAGCGGCTGGTAAATCCTCATTCTGACAGCGACGACCAGCAGGTCGAGAAGAGCTTGCGCCCGCGCACGCTGAGCGAGTTTATCGGCCAAGAGAAGGTCGTCGAGCAGTTGCGGATTGCGATTGCCGCCGCTCGCGGGCGCAACGAATCGCTCGATCACACTCTCTTCTACGGGCCGCCGGGCTTGGGCAAGACCTCGCTGGCCAATGTGATCGCCAATGAGATGGGGGCCAAGATCAAGATTACCAGCGGGCCGGCGATCGAGCGGGCCGGTGATTTGGCGGCGATCTTGACGAGCTTGCAGGCTCACGATGTGTTGTTTATCGATGAAGTGCATCGTCTGAACCGAGCCGTGGAAGAGGTGCTCTACCCGGCGATGGAGGATTTTGCCCTCGATCTGGTGGTGGGCAAGGGGCCGGGAGCGCGCAGTTTGCGTCTCAGTCTGCCCCGTTTCACCGTGATCGGTGCGACTACCCGGCTGGCGCTGCTGACCTCGCCGTTGCGTGACCGGTTTGTCTCGGTGCATCGCTTGGTGTTTTATTCTGATGAAGCGATGGCCGAAATCGTCAGCCGTTCGGCGCGGATTTTGGGCGTGCCGATCAGTCCCGAAGGCGCGCGCGAGATTGGCCGGCGGGCGCGCGGGACGCCGCGCATCGCGAATCGAATTTTGCGCCGGGTGCGCGATTATGCGCAAGTAGTGGCCGGCGGTGCGATTACGCTGGAGGTGGCGCGGGCGGCGCTGGCCCAGCTTGAGATCGACGAGTTGGGGTTGGATGAGAATGACCGCCGGCTGTTGCGCGCCATTATCGAGCTGTTCAACGGCGGGCCGGTCGGTCTCAGCACGCTGGCGGCGGCGCTGGCCGAAGAGGTTGACGCGATCGAAGACGTGTACGAGCCGTTTTTGTTACAGCTCGGCTTCTTGCAGCGCACGCCGCGCGGGCGCGTCGCCACTCGCCGCGCCTACGAGCATCTCGGGTTGCCCTACCCGGAGCGCGCGCTGCCTCCCGATGACGAGAGCGGGCCGCAGCAAGGGACGTTATTCTGATATGGCTTGCCTATCAATTGCGATCATCGCCCGCGATGAAGCGCGGCATATCGCCGGTTGTCTGCGTAGTGTCGCCGGCCTCAGCGACGACGTGGTGGTCATTGTCGATGCGCAGACCCGCGATGCGACCGCGGCGATCGCCGCCGCGCACGGCGCGCGCGTGTTGATTGAGCCGTGGCGCGGCTTTAGCGCCCAACGCAACTTCGCCTTGCAACGCTGTCGCGGCGAGTGGGTGCTCTTCATTGATGCCGATGAACGGCTGACGCCAGAGCTATTCGTCGAGCTAGCAACGCTGCTGCGGCGCGGCCCGCCGGCCTACATTGCCGGCTACCGCATCCCGCGCTACAACCTCTTCTTTGGCCGGCGCTTGCGCGGCGGCGGCTGGTACCCTGACTACCAACTGCGCCTGCTTCGCCGCGATGCTGCGCATTTCGATGAGCGCGTCGCCGTCCACGAAGTCGCGACGTTGCGCGGCGAAACCGCTGCGCTGCGCGGCCATTTGCTGCACCTCAATATCGAACGGCTTGATGAGTTGTGGCAGAAGCAGGCTCGCTACGCCTTCGCCGAAGCGACCATGCTCTACCGCGCCGGCAGACGCATGCGCTGGCGCAACCTACTCGGCGCGCCGGCCCGCGAGTTTACCCGCCGCTATATTCAGCTCGGCGGCTGGCGTGATGGCTGGCTGGGGGTGTT
>JAUQOZ010000157.1 GCA_030550625.1 Chloroflexota bacterium
CGGTCGTTGCGAGGGGGCGCAGCCCCCGAAGCAAGCTCCCGCTCTAGCGGAAGGAACCACCTGTCATTGCGAGGGGGCGCAGCCCCCGAAGCAATCTCCTGCTTCAGCGGAAGGTATGCCTAAGCGGGTTCTTCCCGCGCTCGCGGGAGATTGCTTCGCTCCGCTGCGCTGCGCTCGCAATGACAGCGGGGAGTGGGCGATTGCTTCGCCGCGGTGGGCAGAGCATCGCTCTACCCCTACGCGCGGCGCGCAATGACAAAAGGGCGGGCTGTTGGCCCGCCCCCTTTCCCTGCCTGCGGTATTCGGTATTACGCCCGGAACCGGTTCAAATAGGCTTGGGTATCGAACGGCTTGGGCGTTGGGCGCGGCAATGGTTCGAGCGGCGGGCGGCGGTAGAAGATGCCGAGCGGCAGCCGCTCGCTCTCAACTGCATAATGCATCGCCGCATCGAGATCGGATGGGTCATGTGTGTCGGGCAGGTTGTAGACCAGCTCCTTATACAGCTTGTAGGTGTCGTAAAAGGTGACGCACGGGCTAAGCACGTGAATAAAGGCGAAGCCGCGATGGTCGAGACCGGCCTTGATCAGCTCGGCTAACTGCTTAGGCTGGCTAGAGAAGCCGCGGGCCACGAACGACGCGCCGCTAGAGAGCACGATGGCTAATGGATGTAGCGGTTGGGCTGACTGGCCGTAGGGAGTGCTCTTGGTGACGTGACCGCGCGGCGAGGTCGGCGAGGTTTGGCCCTTGGTCAACCCATAGATCGCGTTGTCCATCACCACCACGGTAATATCGAGATCGCGTCGCGCTGCGTGCGGCAGATGGCCTAAGCCGATGCTGAAGAAATCGCCATCGCCGCCGACGGCCATCACAGTCAGATCGGGGCGGGCGATCTTGAGACCAATCGCTGCCGGCAGCGCCCGGCCATGCACCGTATGCAGACCGTAAGTCTGCAAGAAGCCGGGCAAGCGCGAGCTGCAACCAATGCCTGACACCACGGCCAGATCCTTGGGGTTGATCTGAGCAGCGGCAAGGGCCTGCTGAATAGCGGCTAACACGCCGAAATCGCCGCAACCCGGACACCAGATCGGTTTGAGGTCGCTGCGGTAATCGGATGGCTTGTAGACGACAGGAGCTGAGGTGATCGGTACGGCTGTCATAGGTGTGACCTTGTTGAATCTGATATGGTTGGGGCAAGGCGATGCGTTGCCCGTACTGAAAGCGGCAAAGCCCAATTAAGCCAGCACCGGCTCGGCTAGGCCGTGCAGAGCGTGAATCTGGCGCAGAATTTCAAGCCGCGAGAAAGGCATGCCGGTATACTTGGTCAACGAGCGCACCTTAATGCCGAGTTCAGCCTGCAAGAGCTTAGCAAACTGGCCTTGGAAATTGACCTCCGGCACCAGCACAATCTCAACCTGCTCAAGAAACTCGTTGATTGCGTCAACCGGCAGCGGTGAGAGCATCTGCACCTGCAACATCGCCACCGGCAAATCCTCTTGACCAGCCAGATAGACTGCGCCGCGGCAGGGGCCGGCGGTGGTACCCCAACAAATCAACCCGACCTTGGCCCGCTCGGCGCCAAACCGGCGCACATACTCGCGTGAATGCTGCAACGGAGCCAGCTTGCCCCAACGCTTTTCGGTCATGATCGCATGGTTCGCCGGCGTATAATCGGGGTTGCCGAACTCATTATGTTCGAGACCGGTTGCAGTGTACTGGGCATAGGCCACGCCGGGAGCGACCATTGGCGATACCAGATTGGCGGTCAGCTCGTAGCGGCGATACTGCTTCGGGGCCAACTCACCGTTAGGACGCAACCGCTCGATGCGCGGATACTTGCTCAGATCAAACGGTTCAACCGTCTCGGTGCGGAACGAGAGCGAGTAGTCGCTCAGCACAATCACCGGCGTTTGATATTGTTCGGCCAGATTAAAGGCCCAAACCGTCAGGTGGAAACACTCGGCGACGCTGGCTGGCGCCAGTACAATGCGCGGGCTATCGCCGTGGCCGCCGTGGAGAGCGATATTCAGGTCTGACTGCTCCATCTTGGTCGGCAAACCGGTGCTCGGGCCGCCGCGCTGCGCATCAACGATCACCACCGGAATCTCGGCCATGCTCGCGTAGCCAATCGCCTCGCTCATCAGTGACAACCCCGGCCCGGAGGTAGCAGTCATAGCGCGCTTGCCGCCATACGATGCGCCGATACACGCCATAATCGACGCAATTTCATCTTCGGCCTGCATATAGCCGCCGCCGATCTGGGGCAACATTGCCGCCATGCCTTCCATAATGTCAGAGGCAGGGGTAATTGGATAGCCGGCAAAGAATTCGACGCCGGCATGCAATGCGCCGGCTACAATCGCTTGATTGCCGGTCATCACGTAACGATCGTGCTCGCCGGTCGATTCCATCCAGAACGGATCGCGTTTGTCAAGCTGGTGGGCATACTCGATACCGGCCCGCAGCGCGGCCAGATTCGACTCGAGCAGATCGGCCTTCTTGCCCAGCTTGGCCCGCACAATATCTTCGAGCTTATTCAACCCCAAACCAAACAGCGCCGCTACCAAGCCGAGCGCAGCCACGTTCTTGCCGCGCCGGTTGCCGGCGGCTTGCGCAATCTGGCCAATCGGGGCCGGGTACGCGATGCCAGTAAACTCGGCAGGGAGGTCAAACTCTTCGGGATCGTAGAGCAAGACGGCATTGGGGGACATATCGGCGTGGTGGAGATCCCACGCTTCGCGGTTAAAGGCGAACAGCACATCAACCGCATCACCCATCGAACGGACTGGGCTGTTGGAAGCGCGCACCTGAAACATCACCGGCCCGCCCTTAATTTCAGCCGGCGTGGTGCGGAAGGTAAAGACGTGCAGACCAGAACGGGCAGCCGCTTGCGCCAGCATCTCGCCGGTGGCGCTGCTGCCGTCGCCGCTTTCGCCAGCGACACGGATGACGACATCTTCTTTTTGGATCATGGCGACCTCGCCCTAGCTGCGTTGCTCTGCGCCGGCGTTGGCGCTAGAACGACACGAGAATGGTGAAGCTATCATAGCACTGGCATACAGTCGCTGCAATGCCCTTTTTCTTGTGATAGACGGTGCGATGTTTGTGCAAAAATGTTGCGTTGCCAATCGGGTTATAACGAGGGTTCGTCGTAGCAGCGAATTGTTGGGAGGTTTAGGGATAGCCGTAACGAGAGGCTCTGGAGTGCGGCAGTTTGACTGCCGCATTCCAAAGAGTGGCAAAAATGTTGAAATTACTACAGCTTGGTTCTTTTTTGGTGAGGCTACAATTTTATGGGTTTTGCTTGGCTGTTCCCCAGACCATGCTGAGCACACGCTCATCTTTCCCGTCCGTATCGCAACTGCTAGTACGATAATTGTCAGCATCAGGCTGAGGATTGCTACCCCGGCATGAAAGCCACTAGCAGCAATATGACAGGCATGTTCTCGTTACTTTTCGCTAGCAGTCCAGCGATTGAAGCGCCGGAGCTGTTGCACGAGTGTATAAATGTATCATAGATTAGGCATGCATCATAAGGAAACCTATATTATTTCTAAACACACTCGTTCGGGATGGGACACCATCTCATCAATGCGACATCAATACAACGCGAGGCTGGAATGGAGCGAACTTTACCCATTACCCTGCCGGCAGATGAGCTAGCCGCTTTTTGCCAACGCAACTATATTCGCTGGCTAGCTCTTTTTGGGTCAGCGTTGCGGAGTGATTTTCGACCCGATAGTGATCTCGATGTCTTAGTTGAATTTGAGCTGGATCATGCTCCCAGTTTATTCGGTCTCGCACGGATGGCCCGCGAATTGTCGCAGATGGCCGGTCGTCCGGTTGATTTGCGCATACCAGAAGACTTGAGCCGTTATGTTCGCGCTCAGGTGCTGGAAGAAGCGGTGGTGCAATATGCGCAATAAAGACCGCATTCGCGTGCGCCGATTTGCCGCCATTCATCACAAAACTTGAAGCGATCCTTGCCAAGTAAGCGGGGAGATAGCGCCAATGTACCGTAGTGCCGGCTATCGTTCCCGACGCACCTGCGTTGACCTAGTAACAATGTTGTTAGCCCGCTTGCGCATACCAACAGTCTCTTGCAAGGGGCACGTCACACCAGTATACTGATGGCACGGTTGAACCACCCAAAATGAGGAACTCGACAATGACTGCTGGATTGTCTGTACCGCGCCTCCGCATTGCGACGGAGAATGATGAAACCATTGTTGAGCTCGCGCCATTGCAAGGTCTCTGGACGGTCGAGCAATACCTCGCCATCACCGATCAGAGCCGTCGCTTGGTCGAGTATGTTGATGGCACGATTGAGGTCTTACCAATGCCTACTGACCGTCATCAAGTTATCTCGCAGACGCTTTTTCTCATCTTGCATGCCCACATCCACCCGCGCGGAGGTATTGTGCTGTACGCGCCGCTCCGCTTGCGCATTCGAGATGGCAAATTTCGCGAACCCGACCTCGTGCTGGTGCAGCGGCGTGATGATCCCCGCCGGCAACCGCGCTACTGGATGGGTGCCGATCTGGTGGTCGAAATCGTCAGTCCTGACGACCCAGAACGCGATACTGTGGTCAAGCGAGCGGATTACGCCGAGGCCGGCATTCCCGAATACTGGATTGTCGAACCAGATGCCGAGCGCGTTGTTGTGCTGACACTTCGTGACGGCGTATATCACGAAGCTGGCGCCTACCGACAGGGCCAACAGATCCGGTCGGTATTACTGCCGGAACTGGCGGTTCCCGTGCAAGTGATCTTTGCCGAACCATAGTCTATCTGACCATTTCGCTTGTCGTTGCCCTCAGACGCTACTGGCGCGCCAGATAGTTGAGCTAGCCCACGATACGAAACGATATGGTGTGGTCTCTCTTGCTTTACGGCAAGGATTTGTGGTTGTAAACAATTACGCTGGAAAGCGTTTCAAGGCAAAGGAGTCTCGGTATAGCCACCAACTAACCCAAACGGCACAAGGATTGCGTTGGTGATTTCTCAAGTTTTTCGCTTAATTGCGGGGCTACTCCTACTCGCAAGTGTTGGTATTATTGGAATAGCCTCAAAACGACCCAAACGGCACAAAACTCGATGGAACACCATTCAATGCGCCGTTAACGTTCTTGCGTCTTTTCGTGGCTATTCCCTATCC
>JAUQOZ010000222.1 GCA_030550625.1 Chloroflexota bacterium
GGAAGTAGGCGTTCGAGGCGGTGCGGATGAGGAGGCGCAGCGGTTCGCCGCACTCTTCATTGCTGTCGAGGCCGAGCCATGGTCGCCTCCCGCTGCACCAGCCGAGCGCAGGAGGACGTGCTTCAATCATCGAACGCTCGGCGCCGCATTCGCAGCGCACTTTGAGATCGCTGAGGTCGCCGCTGGTGCCATATTCATCGAGCCAGAGCTGTTGGCGGCAGTCGGTTTTGCCGCGATGAACGAAGGTTCGCCAGTCGATGTCATCGACGTGACCCCGGCTGCACGCGGCGATAAAGCGGGTGGCGACGACTGGCAAGCCATCGAACCGGCTGCGCTTATCAAGCGCCCTTCGTGGCACGAGTCGCCGCGAGCGAATGCGTCCGCCGCTTTGGTCGTTCTCTTGGACGACGAACCATTCTGGGAAGCGGTAGACGCCAACGCCAAGCGATTTGCCTCCCGGCGTGTCATCGGCTGCCGGCGGCGCGTAGAGGCGTGGGTTGCTGACACCGGTGATGTGTTGGATGATGCGCGTGAGGCGCGGTTCATTGATCTCTTCGAGCGCGCTCGTCGGCGGCCATGCGTCAAGGCCGCCGACGATGGCAGCGTGGCGCGGCAGGTCGAAGAGCGCCCCCGGCCCGTAGGTGGTGAGCAGTTGTCCGCGCCGTAGTTGTCCGTGTGCTCTGGTTGTCATAGGCTTTTTTGTGGTTGGTTTGTGATAATAGTGGTTGAACTGTTCCCCCACCCCCGTCCCCTCCCCCGCTGGGGGAGGGGTGGAAGGAATAGCCACAAAGCGACACAAAAGACGCAACATCTTCTCTTTTTGTGTCTTTTGCGCCTTTTGGTGGCTATTCTTCCTCAGCGATAAACCGGTAGCCCTCACTCCGTGCGCCTCCCCCGCTTGCCGGCTATGGAGTGCGGCAGTTTGACTGCCGCACTCCATATCTGGCCGACCCTCAACTCCGGCGGGAGCGGGGTTGGGTGCGGGCCGCCGGCCTGCGCCGCGGGTTTCGTCACTAGATTCCGGCCCTTCTCCCACTGTCATTGCGAGCGGAGGGGCAGCGCAGCGCGCCGTCCCGCAGCGAAGCAATCCCCTGCGAGCACGAACGGAACTCCGCTCAGGCATCGTTCTCGCTGACGTGGGAGATTGCTTCGGTCGGGCGGCTCCCAGCG
The DNA here is from genome assembly GCA_030550625.1 of Chloroflexota bacterium. GTDB lineage: Bacteria > Chloroflexota > Chloroflexia > Chloroflexales > Chloroflexaceae > Chloroflexus. The sequence goes on from JAUQOZ010000222.1 coordinate 1,171, forward strand.
CGGCTGGGAGCCGCCACTCCCTCGCAATGACAATCGGCACGCGGGTTTCGTCACCATAGCCTCGCCCTTCAGAGTCGGGTTCCGAATCCCATGTTCCTCTCGTCTTTGCCCCCTTCCCAACCCGCTGCGACCCTTCGCACCCTGTGCGTCTTGGCGTGCGTTGCGTCTTTACCGCATCGCCCCTGCTTGCCGGCTGTGGAGTGCGGCAGTCAAACTGCCGCACTCCATATCTGGCCGACCCTCAACCCCGGCGGGAGCAGGGTGGCAGGAATAGCCACAAAGTGACCCAAAAAACACTAGAAAATACCTTTTTTGTGTTGTTTGTGTCTTTTCGTGGCTATTACCCCTCTGCGTCCTCGGCGCTCTCTGCGGTAAACACTTACCCCACTCCCCCCTCACCCCTCAACCGGTTGTTCGTTGAGGTCGCGCAAGTAGAGGTGTACCTCCGGTTCGACATCGCGTAACGATCGCCCGACCCGAAACTTGCGCTGCTCGGCGAAGTCGAAGTCTTTGGCGAGCGGATCGCGCAAGAGCGGTTTGGCGGTGCGGCTGTCTTCAAACGGTTGGTACTGCACTGCAACGCCTTGGCTGGTGTACCCCTCAACGATCCGCTCCCACGCATCGAGCAGGTCGCCGATCCGTTGCTGCACCGAGAGCAGCCGCTCGTCGAGATCGTCGTGGTCGAGGTCTTGCTGGCGTAAGCGGGCATGGAAGATCTCGACCAGTCGCTGTTCGAGGCGCTGGCGTACCTGTTTGATCTGGGCAACGCCACTGGGCGGGGTTAGCGCCGGTTCAAGGTGGCGGGCCAACGCGAGCAGCGCCCCGGCGAAGCCGCGGTCGAGGGCGCGGGCGGCGAAGGGGGTGATGCTGCCGGCTTCGACCGCGCGGTAGAAGGTTTCGTGGTAGTGGCGGAACCGTTCGTAGTGCGAGCGGTCGCGGGGCCGGTGGATGTTGAGCAGGGTGACGACCAGCCCCGGTCGCCGGTCGTCGCGCCCGACCCGGCTGGTAGCCTGAATGTATTCGGCGGTGAGCATCGGTTGGCCGATGACGACCATTAACCCTAGCCGCGGAATGTCGAGGCCGACTGAGATCATGTTGGTGGCGAGCGCGCAGTCGATGCGCCCGTCAGGTTGGGCGAAGGAGAGGCTGAGCTTGCGGCGCGCTTCGGCGACTTGGGCCGTGCTGACCCGCGAGGTGAGTTCGAGCACTTCGCTGAAGCGTTCGCGGTTGGCGAAGAGGCCGCGCGTTTCGCCGACCCGTTTGCGCTCGCCGTAGCCTTTGATCGTGCTCTGCACCTCTTCTTCCAAAATGCGCCGCGTGCCGCCGAGTTCGCGCAGGTTGTTGAAGTAGCCGAGTACGGTCATGTACGGGTCGGCGGGGTTGAGCGGGTTGTGATCGCCACCTGCGTCGAGATAGGCCTGTTGCGCCGCTCCCATCAGCGCCAGCCACGCTTTGCGCATCATCACTTTGGGGCTGCGCCCCTGCGCAGCGATGCCGATGTATTGGCGGGCCGGTGTGATGCTGGCTGAGACGGTGCGGGCAAAGAACGATTCGCGCCGGTCGGGGCCGGGAGGCGGGAAGATGGCGGTCAGCGGGCGGCCAAACAGGGCTTGAATCTGATCTTGCGCCCGGCGGACGGTGGCGGTGGAGGCGATGATCTTTGGCCCGACCTGTTTGCCGTTGACCTCGCGGGTGCAGAGCGCGTCAATGGCGGTCTCGTAGAGGCCGGCGAGCGTGCCGAGCGGGCCGGAAATGAGATGCAGTTCGTCTTGGATGATGAGGTCGGGCGGCGCGAGTGGCTGGCTGAGCCGTTTGCCCCGCCCTCGCTCAGCCGGGCCGTAGAAGCCGTTGTTATCGTAATGATCGGCGCCGCCGAGCAAGACGCCGCTTGGCCCAACCCACGGCAACGAGGCGAATTTATCGACAGTGGCGACTAGAAAGGCTGGCAAGCGCCGGTAGATCATCTCATCGACGGCGACGATGGGCAGCGCGTTGTCGCCGCTGAAGTCGCAGTTAAAGTTGGGGCAGACGACGCGCAGCGCGCTCGGATTGTCGGCGTTGGGCACGAGGGTGAACGATTGCGGCGTGAAGCTCGTGCCGCACCATGGGCAGCTCTCAAGCGGGATGGGTGGCGAATTCCCGCGTGGATCGCTCTTGTACCGATTGAGCAGCGACCGCGCCGTGTCGTCGCGGTTGTCGCCTTTCTTGCCGAGGTGGTTTGGAGTCGCTCCTTTCCCCACCCACAGCCCGATCTCGAAGGGCCACCGGCCGTACTGTTCCGGCGCTTGTTGCCGTTCGAGTTCGAGGGCGCAGATCATGCCGGTGGCGCGGGAGAGCTGGTCGAGGGTGAGTAGGCGCAGGGTGTAGCGCATAATGACGCTGACGCCGGCCCCGGCTAAGCCGCCGTCGCCGTTATGTTGGAGACGGCGGAGCACCAGCGTGAAGGCGGCGAGGCCGAGATAGGCTTCGGTTTTGCCGCCGCCGGTGGGGAAGAAGAGCAGATCAACGATGTCGCGGTCGGGATCGGCGGGATCGGCAATCCCCGGCAGGTTGAGCAAGATAAAGGCGAGTTGGAAAGGCCGCCAGTGCGGGAAGTCAATGTTGTTGCGCTGGCGGAGCGCGCGGGCAACGGCGCGATTGGCGACACGAAAGGCATCGAGCGCCAGCGGCGATTGGGTCAAGAGGGTGATACCGCGCGCGATCCGTTCGGCGGCTTTGCGGGCATGGCGCACCAAGACGCGCGCCGTCTCGCCGCGCTTGCCGGTAAGCGTGGCGCTGCGCTGTTCCTGTTCATCCAGCCATGCGTGGTACGCCGTCACCAACGGGCGCAGGGCCTGCTCGGCAGCCGCACCGTCGGCCAATGCACCGAGCGCGTCCATGCCAAGTTCTACATCCGATACCGGCGCCGTCACCGTCTTCTCGACCGCGGCTTGCGGCAGCCACGCCGTGCGCACGACGGAGCATGCGCCATCAACCAGATCCCAATCAGCCGCCACCGCGTGACCAACGGCGTATTCCGGCACGTTGGCGTAGTGCAGGTCGGCCACCAGCTCATCCCACTCGGCGGCGCGCAGACCGCTCAGATTGGGGCGCGGCACAAACGGGCGCACGCTGCGCACTTCGATCTCGGCCTGAAACGCATACATCTCGTCAAACGGGTCATAATCAGCGGGACGGTTGTTGATCAGGTAGATCGTCACCGAGCGCGTGCCGGCGGGCAGGGGTTGTTCCGGCCCCGGCAAGGCGATCGGGCGTTCGACCACTTGATACTGCAAGCCGCCGGAGTTGGGCACCATGCGGGCCGGCGTCCGCCCTCCCGTTAGCTTGACCGTGACCGTCTCGGCGCGCGGCTCGCGCTGCCACACCTGCTTCCCTACCGCTGCTGGCGCGGCGACCAGCCGGTAATCGCCCCAGCGGAAGGTGACGGCCAGCTCGCGGGTGGCGGCGTCAACCAGAAAGGTGAGGCCGATGGACGAAGGAAAGTTGCCTTTCCGGGCCGCTGGACGCTCATCGTTGGCTTCTGGCTCAAGCCCGCTCGCGGCGGCGGCCATGGCGAAATCATCGTCTTCGTCGGGATCGGCGGCCCGCTCGGCGGGTGTGCCCGATGGGATGAGGAAGCCGGTGAGGTACCACGTTGAGGGCCGGATGTCGGCGGGCAACTGTTCGCGTTCGAGCGGGTGGCCCGCCGGCGGCCCGACGAGGTCGAGCTGTAAGGCGGTGATGAGCCGTTCGCGTACTTTGAGTGAGGTGAGCATGTTTGTCATAGCGGTTATTGATTGTTTTTGTTGATCATTGATAGTGTACCATCACAGAGAGCGCACAGGTGTCAAACGCAGAGAACGCAAAGAGTCTAAACGCAAAGGCGCGGTAGAGCCGGACGGCTGTCCGGCTCCGCAGAGGGCGCGAAGGGTTTTTGGATGCCCCCACCCCCGGCCCCTCCCCCGCTGGCGGAGGGG
>JAUQOZ010000090.1 GCA_030550625.1 Chloroflexota bacterium
CGGGCAGCGGGTGGCGCTGGTGAAACCGCAGACCTACATGAACCTGAGCGGGCAAGCGGTGTCGGCGTTGCGTAACTGGTACAAGATCGACCCGGCGCGCGAACTGCTGGTGATCTATGACGATCTCGATCTGCCGTTCGCCAAACTGCGTCTGCGCGAGCGGGGCAGCGCCGGCACCCACAACGGCATGCGCTCGATCGTCGGCCAACTGGGTACGACCGAATTCCCCCGGTTGCGGGTGGGCATTGGCCAGCCGCCGGGCAAGATGGATGCTGCCGATTATGTGTTGAGCCGGTTTACGCCGGAAGAAGAGGCGGCGCTGCCCGATCTGCTGGCGCGTATCGCTGATGCGGTCGAAGTCGTGTTGGGCGAGGGCTTGATCACGGCGATGAACCGGTATAATCCGTTGTGATCCTCCCGCTGACCGCCAACCTGAGGTAGACTACAGAGAGAGTAGCACATTTCACTAGAAGGAGACGAGTATGCCTCTTGAAACGGCCACGCTGGCCGGTGGTTGCTTCTGGTGCCTCGAAGCGGTCTACGATCAGGTGATCGGCGTGCAAGATGTCGTATCCGGCTACACCGGCGGCCATGTCCCCAACCCGACCTACCGGCAGGTGTGTGATGGCAACACCGGCCACGCTGAAGCGGTGCAGATCCGCTTTGACCCTAGCCAAATCAGCTATCGCGAACTACTGGAAATCTTCTTCAGCATTCACGACCCGACCACGCTCAACCGGCAGGGGGCCGATGTCGGCACCCAGTACCGTTCGGCGATCTTCTACCATTCGGAAGAGCAGCGGCAGATTGCCGAGCAATTGGTGCGCGAATTGAGCGAACAGCAGGTGTTTCGCAACCCGATTGTGACCGAGATCGTGCCGGCCACCACCTTCTACCCTGCCGAGGATTATCACCAAGAGTACTTTGCGCGCAACCCCTACCAACCCTACTGCCAATTTGTGGTTGCGCCCAAAGTGGCCAAGTTCCACAAGCTGTTCGCCACGAAGGTGGCGCGCTAGCGGCACCCGCAAAGGCGCAATGAGTTACATTGCGTCTTTGCGCTCTGCATCGCCCTGCTCGTCGCGCATAATCTGGATAAAACGCCAGCCATACTGCACAAACGACAAGCTAAACGGCACCAATGCTGCGTAGAGCGCTGGTTTACCCCAGCGCGGGCCGCCGGCAAGGTAGAGCAGGGCGACAATCGTCATTGCTAGCGTCGTGAGCTTACCGCTGCTCTCGGCGGTGGTAATCTGCGCCTTCCGGCGCAGCACGATCAACCCGGCCAGCAAAATCCCAACATCGCGAAAGATGAGCAACCCGGTCGCCCACCACGGAAACCCGCGCGTGCGCGAGAGCATCACCGCTGCCGAGTCAATCAGCGCCTTATCCGCAATTGGATCGAGGATCTGGCCCAGCTTCGAGACCTCGCCGCGGCGGCGCGCAATCGGGCCATCAAGTGCATCGGTAATCATCGTAATCGCAAGCAACAGCAATGCCCGTTCGCGTCGATCGGTGCGCTGCATATAGTAGATCGTCGCCGGCAAGAGCAGCAACCGGCTGATCGTGAGCAGATTCGAGGGGTAGAGGAGTTCTCGCGGTTCGATGAGGTCACGGAGCGCCATAGCGTTCTCCTGCTTACATCAGCGACGGCGGTGATGAAACTTGGCGAACGGTTTGCCCGAGTAGATGACCAAAGACGAGCGCAGCGTAGGCGGTTGTGAATAAGACGCCAAAGAACACGACGATTGCGCCAAGGCCGGCGACGAAATTACATAAGATCGAGAGTAGCCATAACACTAGCCACTCAGCCGGATTGCGCCGCAGTAACGCAAACACCTCGCCCAATTGTAATGCCGCCCCGGCAGAGCCAGTCTGCACGTAGCGACCGCTGCCCACGATCAACAACGGTTGGGTAATCAGCGCCAACGGCACCAGCAGGAGATTCAAGCAAAGTGCCAAACCGATCAACATCCCGATCGGCGGTTCGTTATTGCCGGTTGCGACCACTACCGCCACGATCAGACACCCAAAGAGACACATGATCATAAACATTGGCAGGTAGTAGACGATATAGATGAACGCGCCGTACAATCCCTCGCTGAACACGGCGCCGAACTGGTTGAGGCGCGGCAGCGGGCGGTCATTCCCGCTAGCGACGGCGCGGGCCGTGTACAAGATACACCCCAACGCGGCAATCTGGCCGATAATTGGCACTAGTTGCAACAGGCCAACGACGACGACCACTTGCCACCAATCAGGGTCATCGAACATAAAGCTAAAGGCGCGGGTTAGATTCATACAGGCGCTCCGGTGTCGGTATCGCGCAGTGCGCGTATGAGGAATGCTCTATCAACAACCAAGGCTTGCGTCACCACCCTTCACAGGGACGCCAACCCCTTTGTCAGTGTGCAGACACGCTACCTCTCGTCATTTAGCGGGAGCTGCCCCGCTGTCATTGCGCGGGCGCACAGCGCCCGAAGCAATCTCCCGCTTCAACGTCCCGCATGCCTGAGCCGATCGCTCCCTTTGGGGATTGCTTCGCCGCGCGGAGCACGGCGCGCAATGACAGCCGGTGCGTTGTATGGAGTGCGGCAGTGAAACTGCCGCCGTCCAGTGACTTGGTATCTGCGGCAGGATGACTGCCGCACTCCATAGTCATGCGCATCGCACCTGTGCGGTCATTGCTTCAGCGCATGTCATACCTCAGCGCACTGATCCCGCGCTCCGCACGGCGCGCAATGACAGCCGGCCCACATGTCATTGCGAGGGCGCCCAGCGCCCGAAGCAATCTCCCACTTCAGCGAAAGACTAATCAGCGTGTACTTACCGAGTTCGCGCAACAACCCTACTGTACCACAACCAAGCTAGCTACGCGCGCAATTCCCGTTGCGCCTGCCGTTCGGCGGCAACGTACAGTTGCGCGCCGGCTAGTTGGGCGAAGACGCCGGCGCTGCACAAGAGCCAGCCAGCAAGGATGATGAGCAGCAGTGGAGCATTGTTCGTGATCAGCCAACCAGTGAAGGCTGCGATGAGCGCTGCCGGCAGGTACGCTGCCAGACTAGCCAAACGCGCGCGCCAAAAGTGCGCACGGTAGGGCGGCTGCAACGCGCGCCGCACCGTCTCGATGCTGAGGGCGCGCTCGATCTGGCCCTCTTCGGCGAAGATGAGCCGGCCAACCGGCGCAACGCCGATCAGCAAAAAGAACAGCCAGACCAATCCGATCAGCGCCACAATACTGGTGGTGATCGGCTCAAGCAGCGCGGTCTGCGCCGCCAACACGAGCGCCAAGCCGCTGCAACCGAGCGCCAAGCCGCCAACCATGAGCGGCAACACAAAGAAGGCGAGATCGATCAACAAAGCGAAAATCCCGGTCAGTGCGCGCAGCGTCCAATCACGCCATGGCGGCAGCGGAATGGGGAACCCGCGCCGGGTATTATCGTAGCTCTCCATGATAAAGCCCACGGCCAGCGGCAAGCCGATGATCGTCATCGCCAAGGCGCCGTGGAGCAGGCATTTGCGCCACCACGCCGGATCGCGCCAGATCAGCGCAACGGCAGCCGGTAAGGTGGTCGGTGAAGGCAACGGCGCGTACACTACTCCGGCTCCCCGGCCAGATAGCGGCGCAGCAAATCGAGCGCCGCCGTGCCGATAAAATCGCGGCCCTCGGCTGAGCGCAGGTCGAAGGGGCGGGTCAAGCGCCGTTCGCCGTTTGGCGTCACCAGCGTAAAGGCTACCGCCGTAAAGCCCTGTTCATTGGCGATGCTGGCCGGTTGCACGCCTAACGCCAGATCGCTCTGCCAGTGGTCGGCCACAGTAGACGCGCCGGCGGCAGCCAAATCCGACGCCGCCTGCTCGTCGGCTGGCCGATCAAGCGGGTGGATTTCAACGCCGCGCAGCCGCTGCTCAATATCTGGCGCGGCGAGCAGCGCATGCAACACCGGCGCTTGAATGATCCCTTCGTACAGTGACAGGGTGAGGTTTCGTTCGCGCAACAAGCGAGCCACCACCGCCGGCAACTCTTCATCGCCGAGCAGGTATTGGCCAAGGCGCTCACGGATAATCGCCTCGGTCTGGGCAATCATCGCTTCGGCTTCGGCTTGGCTCTCGGCGCGAGCGCCGATGCGCAACTCGTAGCGTGCCCGCTTGGCCGAGATGCCGACGGTTGGATTAGCCTGTTGCATGAGATCGGCAATGCGCTCGCCAATCACGCTCTCGCCTAAGCCAACCGCGTGAAGGGTGCGCACAAGGATTACGGTGGTGATGCCTCGTTCCTCCCGCAAATAAGGAATCACCGCCGTCTCGAACAGATAGCGCATTTCGCTTGGCACGCCGGGCAACACGATCACCGTGCCGCGTGCGTCTTCAACCAGAAAGGCGGGGGCAGTGCCGCGCGGGTTGGGGATCACGCGCGCGCCTGCCGGCACATACGCTTGCCGGCGATTGCTCTCGCTCATCGGGCGGTTCATAGCGGCAAAGCGCGCCGCAATCTGGTCGAGCAATTCGGGGCGGAACTCAAGCGGGCGATCGAACGCCGCCGCCACCGCTTCGCGGGTCACGTCATCGAGGGTTGGGCCAAGCCCGCCGGTGCAGATGACCAGATCGGCCCGGTCGAGCGCCTCACGCACTGCCTGCTCGATCCGCGCAGCGTTATCACCGACCACCGTCTTGCGGTAGACATTCACGCCGGCGGCAGCCAGTTGGCGGGCAAGGTAGGCGCTGTTGGTGTCGATAGTTACGCCTAGTAGAAGTTCTGAGCCGATCGCGATGATTTCGGCGTCCATAGATCTCCTTATAGGGCGACGCATGCGTCGCCCTTACGCTGGAGCACGGCACGGGCGCCTCGCATGCGTCACCCTTACGCAGGGGCGCTGGGGTGACGTATGTGTCGCCCTTACGGCGTCGTTGATGGATCGGACGATGGCGGTTCGCTCATTCGTTTGCGATACTCACGCCACAGCTCTTGTTCGCGTTCGGCGGCGGCGCGCTGGCCGGCGGCGATCGCGGCGCGCAATCGTTCAGCGAATGACTGGCGTGTGACGCTGGCGCGGGCAGCGAGCGTCTGGCGAATGTCGCGGCCCGAACGCGGGTTGAGC